>JBFMDA010000001.1:0-79903 GCA_040754255.1 Candidatus Omnitrophota bacterium
AGGGTAAAAAAGAAAATATGTTTTCCGAGCTCCTTTCTCTTTGCGATTCGCTTTATCAAGAAACCCAAAAGCGCACCTGCGTTATCCTTGATGAATTCCACAACCTTGAGTTTTTCGGAAAAAGGCGCCTTTATTCGGAATGGTCAAAACTCTTAATTACTCAAAAGAATACCATGTATATCATCATCAGCTCGCGCAGGCACAGGGCCCAGGCCGTACTGTCCAAAGAACTGAGCTTGCTCTTCGGGAATTTTGAATTGATCACGGTCGAGCCTTTTGACATGGATACCACCGGCCAATTTATCGACTATCTCCTGCCGCAGCTTAACTTAAGCAGGGGCATCAGAAATTTTATCGTGAATTTCACCGGCGGGATCCCGCTTTATGTGCAGATGATTGCCGAAGCGCTCTCGCACGCAAAAGAAGAATCCCTAGTCGATATACTGGAAAACCTCCTTTTTTCCTCATCCGGGATATTGCACCATAAGTTTTCCAATTACCTTCGCCGCTTTCAAGACAGCCGTTTTAGTTCGGAATACCAGCATATCCTTCATTTGGTGGCAAGCGGACACAACAAATATAAGGAGATCAGCCATCTCATGCGTAGGCCTCAGGTCAAGCTGAAGGCCAGGATTGACGAATTGCTTGAATCTGATGTGATCAGCCGTACCGGCGACTTCTTAAAAATCAATGACCGCGTGTTCGGGTTTTGGCTTAAATTCGTCTATAAGGAAAAACTGCATTCCCTGACGTTTGACGCCAAAAATCAGAAAGCCGCATTCAGGAAAAGCCTGGAATCGATGCTGCAAGAATTCCTCCTTGACGCAAACAAGCCGGTCACCGAGCGTATTATTGAATTGCTGAAGCTTTTTGAGAACGATACGATCCAGTTTGAAAAAAAGAAGGTCAAGCTTTATCATTTCAGGGAAATCAAGCCGCTTGAATTTCGTAAGCCTAATTTAAAAGAGGGCTTTCTGTGCCGCTGTTCCGACAGCTTATGGGTTATGGGCCTTAATTTTGAGTCGCTCACCGAAGATGACATTTCTGAGTTTGCAAAAGAATGCAAGAAGTTCCGCCACAAGATGCAGAGAAAGATCATTATCACGCTTAAGAACCTTGATGAAAACAGCCGGTTACGTGCGCTTGACGAAAAGATCCTTACTCTTAACCTCGAACACATAAACCAGATTCTTGACTTATATTCAAGGCCGAGGATAATCGCTTGAAGATAGGTGTTATTGCCGATACCCATATTCCTGACAGGGCCGATGCAATCCCTGAAGAGATCCTTAAGGAATTCAGGAATGTCGATATGGTCATCCACGCAGGTGACCTTGTGGATGTCAAGGTTTTGCAGGATTTAAAACGGGTATGCCGTAACGTTGAAGCGGTGTGGGGAAATATGGATCCCGCAGAGGTAAGGGAATTGCTTCCCGGCAAGAAAATCATGAAAATCGGCAGGTTCAGGGTTGGGCTAATGCATGGCTACGGTCACCCGGACAAATTGCCTGAATTACTGCTTGAAGAATTCAAAAACGATCAGGTCGACCTGGTTATTTTCGGCCATTCCCATAAACCGGCAGAATTCATGAAAAATGGAATTATGTTTTTTAATCCGGGAAGTGTCACGGATAAATTATTTACACCCTTTAATTCCTACGGGATAATAGAAATAAACGATGCAATAAAATCAAAGATCATCAAGCTATGAAAACCGACAAGATCGACAGGCTCTGGGCCCCGTGGCGCATCAACTACGTGAGGGCCAATAATAAAACAAGGGGGTGCATTTTTTGTAACACTCGGCGCCAGCGTTTGAAAAAACAGGTGATAGTGCAAACGCGCTATTCCCTGGCCATGCTTAACCGTTATCCGTACAACAACGGTCATCTGATGGCCTGCCCCAAGAGGCACGTGAAAAACTTGGCGCAATTAACACCGAAAGAAGTGCTCGACCTTTTCGGATTAGTGGTAACTGCGCAGGAGCTCCTTGTCAAAGTCCTTAAGCCCCACGGGTTTAACATAGGGATAAACACATCGACGGTTGCCGGTGCCGGGATCCCCGGCCACCTGCACATACATATTGTTCCGCGCTGGAATGGAGATACTAACTTCATGCCGGTGGTGTATCAGACGAAAGTAATTTCTCAATCACTCAACCAGCTTTATACGCTATTACGGGATGCCGCCAATAAAAACGATAAGAGAGCTTGAAGATTCGCTCCTTGCTCCTTATGCCATGAAAAGTCATAATTCGCGTGGCAGGGTGTATAAGGAAAAAGATCATCCTTACCGGTCTGTGTATCAGCGCGACAGGGATAGGATTATTCATTCTGCCGCATTCAGGAGGCTGGAATACAAAACACAGGTTTTTGTAAACCATGAAGGGGATTATTACCGCACCAGGCTTACGCATACCCTGGAAGTCGCCCAGATTGCCAGGACCATTGCTTCGGCGTTGCGCCTAAACGTAGACTTGACCGAGGCCATTGCCCTTGCGCATGACCTTGGGCATACGCCATTTGGCCATTCGGGTGAAGATGCGCTCAATGAGCTTATGGCAGCGCAAGGCGGGTTTAATCATAACCTGCAGGGATTACGGGTAGTGGACCTCCTTGAGGAACGATACCCTGATTACCCCGGCCTGAACTTGAACTGGGAGGTAAGAGAAGGCATAGTCAAGCATTCATCCGCATTTGATAAGAGCCTCAAGCGCAAGGACCTAGCCCCCGACGAATTACCTACCCTTGAGACCCAGGTTGTCGATGTGGCAGACGAAATCGCCTACGACAATCACGATATTGACGACGGAATTACGTCGGGCTTACTGAAGGAATCGGAACTGGCTGAAGTGCCGTTATGGGACAATATTTATAGGGAAATTTCCAAGAAATATGGTACAATGGAAGAGAATAAAAGAAAATACCTGATAATTCGCTCGCTCATTGATATGCAGGTAACCGATTTGATTGATACTTCACTTAAGAAGCTGCAAGCCCTGAAACCGGCAAACCATATGGAAGTAAAAAGGTTACGGGAGAAGATAATCACCTTCAGCCGCAAAGTGGAGGAGCAAAGGGTGCCTTTAAGGAAATTTCTGATTTCCAAATTATACCAACACTACCGAGTGGTAAGGATGAGCGAAAAGGCAAAACATTTTATCGGGGAGTTGTTCGCTGTGTATATATCGAAACCAAAGGCTTTACCGTTTGCCGTCCAGAAGAGGATCGCTATCGACGGAAAAAAGAGGGCGGTCTGCGATTATATCGCCGGCATGACAGACAGGTACGCATTAGATGAGTACAAGAAATTATTTGACCCCTACGAGAAGGTATAAAAGGTTAATTTCGGCGATTCACAGCGTGTATCGACTGGTGAACTCGACGTTCGAATTGAAGGACCTCGTGATCCGCCTGGCGAGGCTGGTGTGCCAGATCCTTGACGCCAGGTATTGCGTCATCCTTATCCTTGACCCCACCAAGAAGTTTTCAAGCTTCCGGTGCATCGTAAGCGGCAGGACCAAGAAAGTCATCGATAATAAACAAAAAATCACAAACGGGCTAGAGAAAAAGATTATAGACAGGCTTGTGACGGTTCGCAATCATCACCTGCTTGGGCTTCCCCTTATCTCCGAGGATGTAATGGGCTTAATTATTGTAAAAAGAGGGACACATCAGGCCGCATTTGACAACTACGACCAGGATACGCTAACCGCCATGCTTGAGCAGGTTATGATAGGAATCAAGAATATGCAGCTATACGTAGAACAGCAAAAGATAGTGCTCGGCAGCCTGAAATCATTGGTTTCGCTCCTTGATAAGCGCGTACCCCAGGAATATACGCATTCGTCGTATTTCAGCAAGCTGGTTACCATGATATCACACCAGATGAATATTGACCAGAAACAGGCTGAGAGCATCGAATATGCCAGCCTTCTCCATGATGCAGGAAAGGTCGACATCCCGCTTGAGATACTTACCAAGACGTCAAAGCTCACGCCCCAGGAATTCCGTATTATTAAAACGCACCCGATAAAGGGGGTCCAGATATTACGGCCCCTGCAGGTTCTAAAACCGGCAATACCCATTATCATGCATCATCACGAAAAGTTTGACGGGACAGGGTACCCGTCGAAACTGAAAAAAGGGCAGATTCCCCTCGGCGCCAGGATAATGGCGGTTGCCGATGCGTTCGAGGCGATGGTATACGGCAGGCCGTATCGGGAAAGGATGAATATCGATAAGGCGATCAACGAAATACGAAAGAAAAGCGGTACCCAGTTCGACCCCCGCGTAGTTGAAGCATTCATGAAAATTTCTAAAAAGGTCGCAAAAAAATACTTGCAACTGAGGAAATAGGCAGTATATAATACGCAGAATATGAATAAGCCTAATAATTCGCAACTCGAATTGTTTTTAGGGACAGGTGATCCCGCAGCACCGGTTAAGAGGCAGGAGCAAAACCGCGCCCTTCTTTTCTTGAGGGACCACGAAAAATCGATACTCGTTATTATCGGGTTTTTAACAACCGCGACACTGGCGTATTGCATCGGAATTGAAAGAGGCAAAAAGACGGCGCGGGTATACCAAACCACATTCATTGACGTGGCATCTAAGCCTCAAGATGCGCGGCCAGTTAAAGAAGAGGTGGGCGCCGTTTCATCCGTGAAGCCGGCTTTCGTAAACGACCCTGTGCTGAAAACAAATCCTACCCTAGATACATACACGATACAGGTAGCTACGTTTCAAACAAAAAAACACGCAGAGAGGGCAGCAGTATCGTTAAAAAGCAGGGGCCATTCACCGATAATCTTATCCAGGGGAAAATACAGCATCGTATGCGTAGGCAATTTCCACAACAAAGAAAAAGCGCGGTCGCTTTTAAGCGAGCTTAAAAAAACATACCGCGACTGTTACATCAGGAGGTTGTAAAACACATGTCAATACATCCATCATTGAGTGCGGCGGACAAATCAAAAAAACAGAGGTCGGTATTAAAACGCATTGAGCGTCTTAAAATGATGAGCGAAAAGAACGAGTGGTCTGAAAAAGACGATGTCTACGGCCTCCCGAAGATAAAAACAGTGCGTATCAAGATCAAAAAGGAAAAAGCAGAGAAAGCCGAAACTACCGCTGCTGCTGAAGGTGCCGCTACTTCCACACCTGCTGCCAAAGAGCAGGCTCCCGCTAAAGGAAAAGAACAGGCGGGTGCAAAAAGCCAGGAAAAAGGTAAATAACCTCGTATGCCACTTAGGTCCTTTGCCATTACTGCTGCGTTCATTTTTCTCTGTGGCTTTGGTATATGTGCTGCCGAGGATTTTGTTCCGTTCAGAGGGACTGTAACTTCCGACGGAATACACATACGTTCCGATTCTACGGTAACTGCTCCTGTTATCTGTGATGTCGGCAAAGGAGATTCGCTTGACGTGCTCGCTCAGCTGTATGAATGGTATAGAGTCAGGCTACCCCGCAGTGCCCCTTCGTTTATCCGTAAAGACCTCGTTACAAAAGAAACAGGCTCTGTGGCAACAATAATCAAAGAGAGGGTAAATGTCAGGTTGGAGCCTAACGAATCTTCTCCTATAATCGGCCGGGCAGTAAAAGGGGAGGAAATCAATATAGTGGCAGATGCGCAAGGCTGGTATAAGATCGAACCGGTCGCTAAATCCTCAGGCTGGATACATAGGCGATTCGTGCAAAAAGCTATTCAACCGGCACCCGCAGAGGCGGTACCGCTGACGCAACGCGAGGCGAAAGAAACGCACAAAGAACCTTCCCGCACCCCCGAAGAGGCCGGCGGGCGCAGCTTTTCTGTCGAGGGCATAGTAAGGCCGCAAGGAATATTTTTTAACAGAAAGGCGACGCACAAAATCGTTGATAGTTCAGGGAATGAATATCTTTTGCGCTGCGATAAACAAACCCTAAACCAGTTCAATAATTATCGTGTTAGGTTATCCGGGACATTGCGCACGTTACCCGGCTACACGCACCCTCTCATCGAAGTAAAGAAAATAGAATATCTGGAATGAACATCCCCTATTTTATCGTATTATTTGGCCTTCTGATGATTGCGATGAGCGTGCATGAGTTTGCGCACGGATGGGTCGCGTACCGATTAGGAGACACTACTGCTAAATACCTCGGTAGGCTTACCCTAAACCCGCTTGCGCATATCGATCCGGTAGGGACCGTGCTTCTGCCGCTTATGCTGCTTATTGCAACCAATGGACAGTTCGTGTTCGGAGCGGCAAAGCCAGTGCCTATCAATTACCTTGCCTTACGTAACCCAAAACGGGATATGGTGCTCATCGGTTTGAGCGGCCCGTTATCCAATCTGCTTTTTGCAGTTGCCTCTTCGGTGCTCCTTAGGTTCTTGCCTTCTCATAGCGGATTAGGCCTCATTCTGTATAATCTTATTTTCATCAATGTGGTGCTGGGGATATTCAACCTTGTACCCATACCCCCGCTTGACGGCTCAAGAATTCTTGCCGGCATCCTGCCCCGCGACCTTTCTGAGTTCTATTCACGCTTAGAGCCATACGGCTTCTTTATTATCATTATTCTCCTTTGGCTGGGTGTTTTTGATGTGTTTGTCTGGCCTATAATCAGGCTTATCGCCTCATTGCTGGCAAATCCATTTTAGGATAATGAACAAACTTATTGTCAGGCTAAAGCGTAACTCCTATTCGATTCTTATCGGAAACGGTAATCTAGCCTCTCTCGGATCGCTGCTTATTAAAACAAAGCTAGGTAATCACGCCTTCATAATTACCACCCCATTTATTAAGAGAAAATACGGGCCACGGCTTGAAAAATCGCTTAATCAAGAACGCCTCTGTTATACCTGGTGCGGTGTCCCTGATACCGAATCGAGCAAGTCGTTAAGGATCGCTTCTTCGGTGATCAAGAAGCTTGCAGGCGTAGCGTCAAAGAAACGGGTTTGTATCATAGCCTTCGGCGGCGGGGTCGTCGGGGACCTTGCGGGGTTTATCGCTTCTGTCTATAGGCGAGGCATACCGTACATCCAGGTTCCTACCACGTTTCTTGCGCAGATCGATTCCAGCATCGGAGGAAAGACTGCCCTTGACTTAGAGGAGGCCAAAAATCTTATAGGGAGTTTTTATCAACCCGGATTAGTAGTTACAGATATCTCGCTGCTTCAAAGCCTGCCGTTAGCCCAGGTAAAGAACGGCTTGTCAGAGGCAATAAAATACGGTCTTATCCGGGATAAGGGCTTATTCTCCTATATTGAGAAAAATTATCGGTTACTGCTCGGGAAGAACAAAGCAGCGCTTAGGCGTGTAATTTACCGGTGCGCGGCGATAAAATCGTCTATTGTGGGGAATGACGAAAAGGAAACAAAGGGCTTAAGGACCATACTTAATTTCGGCCATACCATCGGCCATGCTGTTGAAGCAGCGAGCAGGTATTCGCGCATCAGCCATGGCCAGGCAGTCGCCTTGGGGATGTTAGCGGCAATTGCGATTAGCCGGGAATTAGGGTACATAGATGATTCTTTGCCCGGTCGTATAACCAGGCTGTTTAAGAAGGTAGGGCTGCCGCAAAAGGCCTCCGGGGTCGGCTTTAACGCGATTATCGCTGCCTATCGCCATGATAAAAAATTCACCGGCCTTGAGAATAAATTTGTCTTATTGAAGGGGATAGGTAGGCCGATAATCGTACGAAACGTTAATCCCGCGGTAGTAAGGCGGGCGATCCGGTCAATACTGAAGCCTTAATTAACGGCGGTTGGTGAGTACAACAGGGCCTTCCGGAGTGCTTAACTCTACTGAATCCACAGTGATTTTTTCTACTGTTGCGCCATCCACTCTTTCTCTCAACCTCACAATTTGATTGTTCACAAGGGCATAGTTGTCATTCCCGGAAGAAAATATCCCGTTTAAGACGTATTGCTCTCTGGGCTCAACCTGCGGCAAGGTTTCGTTTTCTACTACCGCAGGTGCCGGGGTGGAAGGGGCGGGCGTTTCAGCCGTAGCAGGATCAGCAGGTAAAGGCTGCGTAGTTTCTACGGCGGGCAGCGTAATCGGTAGCGGAGGGAAAAGGTAATCAAACCCTTTTTTGGCAATAAACATTCCCACGATCGCAAGGATTATATATACGGCAATCGGTTTATTGTGTGCCTTTTGAACAATAAAGGATGAGCCGGGCTGTCCTTTATGTTGTGCAGGATGTGTACCTAGTTTTTTTAACGCTTCGTAGATAATACTCATAGGATAGTCGGCTGCAGGGAGGTTTCGAGTTCCGCGATACATTTTTTGACAAGGCTTGCGTCAATCGCCCTTACCTCCGCGACGAACCCCGCCAAAAGCGAACGGTCGCAAATAATATTGATCAGGCGCGGCGTGCCTTTCGAAAAATCGGCAATCAATTCGATCGCATCATCCTTGAATACGACGCTATCATCGGCGCCGGCGACTTTTAGCCGGTGGCCGATGTATTCTGCAAGTTCCTTTTTTTCTATGGGCGTTATGTGGTAGCGTACCATTATTCTTTGTTGCAGCTGCCGTAATTCATAGAGGCTTAATTTACGGTTCAGTTCAGGCTGGCCGACCAGTATTATTTGGATGAGCTTATCCTTTTCGGTCTCAAGGTTAGAAAGCAGGCGGACCTGTTCGAGTTGATGAGGTTTTAAATTCTGGGCTTCATCAATAATAAGCACCACGTTATTCCCGGCCTTGGCTTCCTCAATCAAGAACCTGTTTAGCTCCCAGATAAAACCCAGCCTGGTTTTATTCTTGATTTGCACTCCAAAATCCCTGACAATCGCCTCAAGCAGCTGAAGTTCGGAAAAGTTCGGGTTTAATATAAAAGCAGTTTTTACATTTTTCCCCAGTTGATCAAGGAAAAACCTGCACAGCGTAGTCTTGCCGGTGCCGATTTCCCCGGTTATGACCATTATTCCTTTGCGTTGGTTCACCCCGTAGAGCAGGTGAGAGAGCGCTTCTTTATGCTGATGGCTCATAAAGAAGAAGGTAGGATCCGCAGTGACATTGAAAGGCATTTCCTTGAGTCCGTAAAATTCACAATACATCGTTTCCTCTGTTTTCCCTATTATAACAGAAAAAAATATTTTGTAAAGCACCAGCTTGAGTATTTCTATTTCTGAAAATAACTGTTGACAAAATTCTAATAATAGTATAAAATTTCAAATATTCCCTAAAAATTTTGATAGATTCATTTATAACTTGTTGAAATACAATAATTTACGATAAGGAGATAAAATGGGAGAATGGATTGGGATGGGTAGGAGAGCCCGCAGGTGTTACGGATTTGACGAGATAGCCCTTGTGCCGGGCAACCAGACCATAAATCCTGCAGAGGTTGATACCTCTTTTGAGCTCGGAAAGAGAAAATTCAGGGTGCCGATACTGGCTGCTGCGATGGACGGAGTGGTAGACGTAACGTTCGCAGTAACAATGTCTAAGCTCAATGGCCTTGCGGTAATCAACCTTGACGGAGTGCAAACCCGCTACGATAACCCGGAATCTGTCTTGGAAAAAATCGCATCGGCAACCCCCCAGGAAGCTACCGAGCTCATCCAGGAAATCTACACCAAGCCAATCAAGGAAAAACTTATTGCGACAAGAGTCGCGCAGATCAAGCGTAGAGGCGGTATCGCTGCAGTAAGCTGTATCCCTTCCCATGCAGAGCGTTTCGCAAAAATCGCAGTCGCGGCAGGCGCAGACTACTTTGTGGTACAGTCCACGGTCACTTCCACCAAGCATATCGCAAAAGAATACAAAAGCCTAGATTTATACGCCTTCTGTCAAAAGATGAAAATACCCGTCGTCATAGGCAATTGCGTTACCTACGGAACGACCCTTGACCTTATGTCAACGGGCGTTGCAGGCCTGCTTATCGGGATAGGCCCAGGCGCTGCCTGCACTACAAGGGGGGTGTTAGGAATCGGGGTACCCCAGGTAACCGCAACCGTTGACGCGGCTGCTGCGCGTGATTTTTATTTTAAGAGGACCGGCAGGTACATCACTATCATTACTGACGGCGGCATGAACAGGGGCGGAGATATCTGTAAGGCATTTGCCAGCGGAGCCGATGCGGTAATGATAGGTTCCAGCTTTGCCAGGGCTAAAGAAGCCCCTGGCGGCGGCTACCATTGGGGCATGGCGACTTCAAATGTCAATTTGCCCAGAGGGACGCGTATTTATGTCGGGACTACCGGAAGCTTGAAAGAAATCCTTTTGGGCCCTGCCAGGGTCGATGACGGCTCGCAAAATTTGATGGGTGCCCTAAAAACCTCTATGGGTTCTTTGGGGGCCGCAAATATAAAAGAGATGCACGACGTAGAGATTATCATTGCGCCTTCGATACAGACCGAGGGCAAAATCTTTCAGGTCGGCCAGAGAGTGGGGATGGGCAAATGAAGCAGGAAATAATACTAATCCTTGATTTTGGGTCGCAGTATACACAGCTTATTGCACGACGTATCAGGGAGCACAAGATCTTTTCAAAGATCGTACCTTACAATATTACTGCCAAAGAGATACACGAACTTTCGCCCAAGGGGTTGATCCTTTCCGGCGGCCCTTCTTCGGTAGTCGATAAAAAAAGCCCTTTGCCCGATGCGCGCATTTTCAAACTCGGCATTCCGGTGCTGGGTATTTGTTACGGGATGCAGGCGATTGCGCAGCTCTTGGGCGGAAGGACTAAGCATACCAAAGAAAGGGAGTACGGAAGAGCAGAAATTTTTATCGATGATAACCGTACGCTTTTCAGTTCGCTTCCGGGAAATTTTACCTGCTGGGCAAGCCACGGCGATTATGTGACCAAGGTCCCGCCGGGCTTTAACATTATTGCCCATACCTTAAATTCGCCTATCGCGGCAATGGGGCACCGTGCCCGCAAAATTTACGGTGTTCAGTTCCATCCGGAAGTCACCCATACCGAAAAAGGCAATCAAATCCTGAGCAATTTCCTGCTTAAGGTGTGCAGTTGCTCTGGCCGCTGGAACATGCATTCCTTCATCAAGCAGACAGTGGAAGAAATACGAAAGACCGTAGGCACACATAAGGTGGTGCTTGGTTTAAGCGGCGGCGTCGATTCGTCGGTAACCGCCCTTTTGCTGCACAGGGCCATCAAGCGGAATTCCCGCTGCATTTTCATTAATAACGGCTTGCTAAGGAAAGACGAACCCGACCAGATTAAGAAAGTATTCCGCAGCAACTTCAAGCTCAACCTGGACTATGTAGAGGCAAGCAAACGGTTCCTTATCCGCCTTAAAGGGGTGGTTGAGCCTGAAGAAAAACGAAAAATAATCGGCAACGAATTCGTCAAGATTTTTGAATCAGAGGCAAAGAAGCTAAGGGGGGTCAGATTTCTTGCGCAAGGCACGCTTTACCCCGATGTCATTGAGTCGCTTTCTCCGATAGGTTCGCCTTCAAGCAAGATTAAAAGCCATCACAACGTCGGCGGCCTTCCCGAACATATGAAACTAAAATTAATTGAGCCATTGCGGGAGCTGTTTAAAGATGAAGTCCGCCAGATCGGCAGGGAGCTGGGTTTACCGGATGCCATTTTATATCGCCAGCCGTTTCCAGGCCCGGGCCTTGCCATCCGGATAATCGGCGAAATAACCCCTGAACGCCTCAATATCTTAAGAGAGGTTGACTTCAGGGTGATGGAGGAAATTCAAAAAGAAAACCTGTCCAGGCAGATATGGCAGTCCTTTGCGATTCTCCTGCCCATTAAGAGCGTGGGTGTAATGGGCGATGAACGGACATACGAAAACGTAGTCGCTATCCGCTGCGTTTCCAGCGTTGACGGGATGACTGCCGACTGGTTCAAGCTGCCTCCGGAACTCCTGGAAAGGCTCTCGCACAGGATTATCAACGAGGTCAAAGGCGTCAACCGCGTTGTCTACGATATCACCTCAAAGCCTCCAGCGACAATAGAGTGGGAATAGATTACTACGCAATTCTTTAGATGGGCTTATAGTCAATAGTCCATAGCCGATAGTTTACATTATCTCGTTTTAGGCCATGCCGCGTTCCGATTTCGTCCATTTACACCTCCATACGCAATACAGCCTCCTTGACGGTGCCTGCCGTATACCTGAACTGCTCAATCTCGCCGCGCAATACAATATGGACTCCCTGGCAATTACCGACCATGGAAACATGTTCGGGGCAATAGATTTCTATCTGGGTGCGCAAAAAGCAGGGATCAAGCCAATTATCGGCTGCGAGGCATATATCGCGCCTAAAAGCCATCTGGATAAAGATATGGGCAGCATAGAAGAGGCCGCATACCATTTCATTCTTCTGGTGCGCGACGAAGCAGGGCTGCAAAACTTAATGAAGCTGGTATCCAAGGCCTATATTGACGGGTTTTATTACAGGCCGCGGATAGACAAAGAGCTTTTGGCCGCGCACAGCAAAGGGCTGATCGGATTAAGCGCCTGCCTTAAGGGGGAAATTCCTTCCCTGTTGCAACAAAACAGGTTTAACGACGCCTTAAAAGCCGCGGATGATTTTATGCAAATCCTGGGCAAAGAGAATTTTTACCTTGAGCTTCAGGAAAATAAAATACCTGATCAAAAAACAGTAAACCAGGGCTTATTGAAAATTGCAAAAGAACTAACGCTTGGCCTTGTCGCCACCAATGATGTGCATTACCTGACCAAGGACCGGGCAAAGTCCCACGAAGCGCTCCTGTGTATACAGACCCAGACCACCCTCAATGATCCTAACCGCATGCGGTTCCAGACCGACGAATTCTATTTCAAATCGCCTGAAGAGATGAAAGAGGCTTTCAGGGATATCCCGGAAGCCATTTATAACACCAAGGTAATTGCGCAACGCTGTAACCTGGAGCTTGATTTTTCCTCGATACATATCCCCAAATACAACCCTCCCAACGGCATGCCAAAAGAAGCCTTCCTGCGTCAGCTTTGTATAGAAGGAATTCCGAAGCGCTACGGCACACAGAGCGAAGAAGTGGTAGCAAGAGTCGAACACGAATTAAAAATAATAAAAGAAATGGGCTTCACGAGTTATTTTCTCATCGTGTGGGATTTCATCCACTATGCAAAAAGCCAGCATATCCCGGTCGGCCCGGGAAGGGGCTCTGCGGCAGGAAGCTGCGTGAGTTTTTTGCTGGGTATCACAGATATTGACCCGTTGCGTTATAACCTGCTTTTTGAGCGTTTTCTTAACCCCGAGAGGCAGGGGCTGCCGGATATTGATATCGATTTCTGTTACGAGCGCAGGCAGGAAGTTATTGATTATGTGACGAAGAAATACGGCCAGGAAAACGTTGCCCAGATCATTACGTTCGGCACGATGCAGGCGCGCGCAGTTGTCAGGGACGTGGGCAGGGTTATGGGCATGGCGTATGCGGATGTAGACCGGATTGCCAAAATGATCCCGCCCGACCCTAATATTTCGCTCAAGGATGCCCTAGAGAGCGAGCCGGAACTGAAGAATTTATACGACAATGATGCGCAGATAACCAGGCTCATCGATACTGCGTTGCCGCTGGAAGGGCTTAACAGGCACGCTTCCATCCATGCGGCCGGGGTGGTTATCGCCGATAAGCCTCTCAATAATTATATGCCGCTATTTAAAACGCAGGACGACCAGATTACCAGCGGCTTTGATATGACGGCCCTTGAAAAAATCGGATTACTGAAGGTAGATTTCCTGGGGTTAAGGACACTGACCGTTATCGATGAAACGCTCAAATTAATCAAACGCCACAAGGGCCGGGATATCGATATCGAAAAAATCCCGCTTGACGATCCGGCGACATATACATTGCTGGTATCGGCCCACACAATGGGGATATTCCAGCTTGAAAGTTCCGGGATGCGCGACCTTTTAAAGAAGCTTGAGCCGGAACGTTTCGAAGACCTGATCGCGCTTCTGGCGCTCTACCGCCCCGGCCCGATGGGCTCAGGTATGTTGACCGATTTTATACAAAGAAAGAGGAATAAAATACCTATACGCTACGACCACAAAAAGCTTGAGCCTATTTTAAAAGATACCTACGGTATTATGGTGTATCAGGAGCAGATCATGCAGATTGTCTCCAGCCTTGCGGGTTTTAGCCTTGCGGAAGCTGATTTGCTCAGAAGGGCTATGAGCAAAAAGATCCCCGAAGTAATGGAGCAGCAGCGTAAACATTTTACGTCGGGCTGCGTAAAGAACGGGCTGAGCGAAGCGACTGCGAAGAAAATTTTTGACCAGATCCTTTTTTTCTCCGGTTATGGTTTTAACCGCAGCCACAGCGCTGCCTACGCGCTTATTTCCTACAGGACGGCGTTTTTGAAATCAAACTTTCCGGTTGAATTCATGACCGCGCTATTGACTTCGGAGCGGGACAATACCGATAAAATCGTCGAATATGTCAATGAGGCGGAAAAGATGGGGATTGCCATTCTGCCGCCCGATATAAACGCAAGCGACGGGCTCTTTAAAATTGAAAATGAGAAATCAATCCGGTTCGGCCTGCTTGCCGTAAAAAATGTCGGCAGGGGCGCGATTGACTCGGTGATTAATGCCCGCAATGAATCCAAAACGTTTACGTCCCTGGAAGACCTCTGCCAGCGCATCGATTTAAGGCTGGTAAATAAAAAGGTGCTTGAGAGCCTGATAAAATGCGGGGCGTTCGATTCTTTCAGAAAGAACAGGGCGCAGATGTTTGCGTCTCTGGAAAAAATACTCGAATTCTCTTCGAGTTCCCGCAGGGACAAAGCCAGGGGCCAACTGTCGTTTTTTGACAAGGAGCTCGATGCGCGCGGGTTTAAAGATTCGGTATCGCTTACCGAGCAGATAGAGGTCAAGGAGTGGCCGGAGCCGCAATTACTTGCGTTTGAAAAAGAGATGATCGGTTTTTACATTTCGGGCCATCCGCTCGCCCGCTACGCAAAACAATTAAAACGCTTTGCCTCAACCACTATCCGCGACCTGCCTAATTTCAAAGACCAGGACCCCGTTACAATCATAGGCCTTATTGCCAAAGTCAAACACACCATTACCCGCGCCAAACAAGAAAAGATGGCGATAATGCTGGTGGAGGACCTGGAAGGCGTCATTGAGGTGCTTGTGTTTCCGGTTTCCTTCCAGAAAAACCATCATTACATCCAGCCAAGCCTCGTAGTCATGGTAAAGGGGAGGCTCAACTTAAGGGAAGATACGCCAAAAATCATTGCCAATGAGATCTTCCCGGTTGAGGAGGTGTATAAGCTCGTAACGGCCCTGCAGATCAATCTCTTAGGATTACGCGAGTCTATCTTTGAAAGCCTCAAAGAACTTTTAAGCGGCTCACCCGGCAAGACGCCGGTGTACCTTCGGCTGGATACCCCCAACAAAACAAACGTTCAGCTTGTGGTCGGCAAAGACCTCTATGTCAACCCATCCGAACACCTCATCAGCGATATCGAAAACCTGCTCGGAGAAGAAAGGCTCTCGTTAGTCATTTAATTCGTATTGCGTACAGCGTACAGCGTACGGCGTAGCGCGTAAAGCCGGTTGTTGGGTTAGGGTGAAGCCATGGATCTGGTTATTTGGTAATGTTGTTGGTAAAAAACACGCCAAAGACCTCACCCTAACAACTAGACAATCAACCTGGCCCTTATACCACACACACCGCTTTACTCCTTGACCTTACTTAGCCTCGACCTAGGCCTTAACCTTTTATAGTATTGAGTACGAAATCTATTGACATCGTAACATTTTGTTGATATTATACTTGCGTAGTTAATGTGAGAAAAAACGGAGGAAAAAAATGACTAAAAAAGACATCATCTTAAAAATCTCTGACGATACCAACCTGAAACAAACCGATGTAAAGAAAGTCGTGCAAAAATGTTTTGACTGCATAATAGACGCGCTGGTGCGTGGTGAAAAGATAGAGCTGAGGAATTTCGGCGTCTTTAAGATAAAACAAAGAAGGAGCCGAACCGGCAGAAACCCGCGCACAGGCCAAGTCGTTCCTGTTCCGCCCCGCAAAGTCGTAGTCTTCAAGCCCGGCCTCGAAATGAAGAAAAAGATAAAATAATCTATGTTTAAGAGAGTAGCCGGAACAAAAGATATCCTGCCTGCGCAAGTCAGCATATGGCAAAGCCTGGAAGCAATCAGCAGGGAAGTATTCAATCTCTATAATTATAAGGAGATACGCCCGCCGTTGCTGGAGGAATCAGGCTTATTCAACCGCTCGTTGGGCGAGACTGCAGAAATCGTCCAGAAACAGATGTTTCTCGTAAAAAAAGGGGATGATGAATTCGCGCTCAGGCCTGAAGCTACGGCTTCTATAGTCCGTGCCTATATCGAGAATAACTTTGATAAGTTGCAGTCATTTTCGAAATTATATTACATAGGCCCAATGTTTAGACTCGAGCGGCCGCAAAAGGGGAGGCTACGACAATTCCACCATATTGGCTGTGAGGCAATCGGTTCAAAAGACCCTTATGTAGATGTTGAGGTCATTTCGCTGGCAAATACCCTTCTTGCGCGTTTCTTTATTGATGAGTATGCCCTGCACATAAACAGCCTCGGCTGTCCGCAGGATAAAAAGAAATTTGCCGACCTCTTACGCGCTGCGCTCAAAGGAAAAGTTGCCCGTTTCTGCGAAGACTGCCAGGCGCGTTATGAGCGCAATGTATTCAGGATCCTTGATTGTAAAAACGAATCGTGCCGTGGTTTTATTAAGGACCTCGGCCTTACAAACGAACATTTGTGCAAAGAATGCGCGCAGCACTTTGCAATAGTCAGGGAAGGGTTGGGTGCGCTGGGCGTTACGTATGAAGTTTCTCCTTTATTAGTCAGGGGCCTTGATTATTATACAGGCACGGTATTTGAATTTACACACAAGTCGCTTGAGAGCCAACAAGATGCCCTCGGCGCAGGCGGCAGATACGATACCCTTAGCCGGGAGCTTGGCGGGCCGGACAAGGGGGCATGCGGGTTTGCCTTTGGGGTAGAAAGGCTGTTGTTGGTATGTAAAGAGGAAAAGATTGCCCCCTCGGCCAAGCCGCTTGTTTTTTTAATCCTCCTGGGAGATGAAGCAAGGCAAAAGGGCGTTAAGGTGCTTAATGATTTGCGCAGCCGCGGAATAGCTGCGGATACAGATTATGAGAGTAAATCCTTAAAAGGCGCGATGCGCAAGGCAAATGATCTTAATGCCAGGTTTGCGGCGATCCTGGGAGAAGACGAGTTGCGCAAAGGAACAATAAGCCTCAAAGATATGCAGTCGGGCCAGCAGAGGGAAGTAGGGATTAACGAAATAACACAAATAATATCTAACTCAGGGCCTATGGTCGATGGTCGATAGTCCATTGACTATAGACCATAGACTATCGTCCCTTAATTTTTTTATACGATTATGCTACGAACCCACACATGCGGCGAATTAACGGCCAAAGACATCGGCAGCGAAGTGACGCTGTGCGGCTGGGTTGCCAGTAGGCGGGACCACGGCAAGCTTATTTTTATAGATATACGGGATAGGTATGGCTTGACTCAGGTGGTGTTTATCCCCAAGGATATCGCAGAAGCATACAAATCCGCGCAAACACTGCGTGATGAATATGTAATCAGGGTGCGCGGTAAAGTAAACCAAAGGCCGCAAGGCACCCTCAATCCAAAGTTGCCGACGGGTGAAATCGAAATTCTTGCAACCGGCCTTGAAATTCTTAATGCCAGCCTCACCCCGCCGTTTGAAATAAAAGAGGGCGTGCCTATTGACGAGGAGTTACGCCTTAAATACCGGTATCTGGACCTGCGCAGAAAAAACGTTTTTACTAATTTTACCTTAAGGGACCGGGCATACAAGGTAATGCGGGCTTTCTTGGCGAAAAAAGACTTTATCGAATGCGAAACCCCCATACTTACAAAATCAACGCCGGAAGGTGCGCGCGATTATTTGGTCCCTTCAAGGCTTAATCCCGGCCAATTTTATGCGCTCCCCCAGTCGCCGCAACTATTCAAGCAGATCCTTATGGTCTCAGGGATTGAGCGGTATTACCAGATCGCAAAATGTTTCCGCGACGAAGACCTGCGCGCTGACCGCCAGCCGGAATTCACCCAGCTGGATATCGAGATGTCTTTTATCAGTGAAGAGGACATATTTAGTTTGACAGAGGAATTGATGTATTTGATAATGAAAGAGCTGAAAGGCATCGAACTAAAAACGCCGTTTCCCCGCATTTCTTATAAGGAGGCGATGCATACGTATGCCAGCGACAAACCAGACGTAAGGCAGGAACTAAACGCCGAGTTTGCGTTTGCCTGGGTCGTTGACTTTCCGCTGTTCAAATACAATGATGAAGAAAAGCGTTGGGAAAGCGAGCACCATCCTTTTACTGCGCCGAACCCGCGCCAGATTGAACTGTTGGAAACGAATCCGGCAGAAGTAGTATCCCGTTCTTATGACCTTGTGTTAAACGGAATGGAAATCGGCTCAGGTTCAATAAGGATTCACGAGCAGTCGCTTCAGGAAAAGATTTTCGGGATAATCGGCATTCAGCAGGAAGAGGCGCGTAAGCGTTTCGGCTTTCTGTTGGATGCATTTCAGTACGGCGCACCTCCGCACGGAGGTATCGCATTCGGCATAGATAGGCTTCTGGCAATACTTGCAAACGAGGCAAGTATCCGGGAGGTAATCGGGTTCCCGAAGACGCAGAAGGCGTACTGTCCGCTTACTCAAGCGCCTTCGGAGGTTGACGCAAGGCAGCTCAAGGAATTAAAAATAAATTTAGCCAAAAAAAAGGAGGCTTAGTATGAAAGCGGCAAAACAAATGTATTTCGTATTCTTGGCATCTGCGTTTTTGCTTTCCGGCTGCGTAGTGAGGACCTATCAGACTACCAAAGACAGGGTTGACCAGGATCTGCAGGGCAACCGCGGTTATCTTAAAGGTAGGCCGGTCGCAGGCGAAACAACCGCGCGCAAGACTACGCGTTCCTTAAGAGTGGTGGAGCTGGAGCTTCATTCACCGTTAAAATTCGAAAAAGGGCCTTCGCAGGAAGCAGGAAAAGTTTCTATGAAAGGTACGGTTGCGGAAAGGACTGAAGACAAGGGCGCATGGGGTAATCGCGGCTATATCTCAAGCAGTGATCTCCCTGAAATTGCCGAACCCTCGCCCGCAGCCAAGCCGGCCGGTTTTCAGAAGTATACGGTCCAGAAAAACGATACGCTTCAAAAAATCTCCCTTAAGTTCTTCGGCACGACAAAGAAATGGCAAAAGATTTTTGAAGCAAATAAGAACAGCTTAAAAGCGCCGAATAAGATTTATCCCGGGCAAACACTGCTTATACCTGTCCAAGGGCCTGTCGCCGCTGAAGGCATGAAGAAATTTAAATAAACGGGACAGTGAAGAAGGTTCTGGAGTTAGAAAGCATTTCCCAGGCACAGCAGTTGTGCGGGCCGTTCGATAAAGGCCTTAAGGACCTAGAGGAAGAACTGAAGGTCCGCCTGACTATTCACGACAATCATCTTAAGATTTCCGGTGTTCCTACCAGGGTCAATAAGGCATACAAATACCTGGAAGGCCTGCTTGCGGATATCAGGAATACGCAGGAAGGGCCCTTGCCAAGGCTTAGGGAAAAAGAAAAATTGAAAAGAGTTCAGAAATCTAAAACGGCATCTTCGGGTGCGGCGCACACATTTAGGCTCGGCATTGAAAAGACCATAGGGCCTAAAACCAAGGGGCAGCGCGAATACATCGAGTCGATTAAGAAATACGATATCGTCTTTGGTGTCGGGCCGGCAGGTACCGGAAAAACATACCTGGCAATGGCCCAGGCAGTGGAAGCCCTTAAAAAACAGGAAGTGCGCCGTATTATCCTGACCAGGCCTGCAATCGAAGCAGGGGAATCCCTTGGGTTCCTGCCGGGCGATATGTATGAAAAAATTTCCCCTTACCTGCGGCCGCTCTACGATGCGCTTTATGATATGATGGATGCGGAACGAATAGAAAAGTATATCGAGACAGGCATTATTGAGGTGGCCCCGCTTGCGTATATGAGGGGAAGGACTTTAAACGATGCCTTTATTGTGCTCGACGAAGCACAGAATGCTACCGCAGAACAGATGAAGATGTTCTTGACCCGCATCGGTTTTTATTCAAAAGCGGTAATTACCGGGGATATTACGCAGAGCGACCTGCCCGATGGGAAGCCTATCGGGCTATTGCAGGCACAGGAGATATTGCGCGACATAGAAGGCATCAAATTCGTATTTTTGACAGGCGAGGATATTGTAAGGCACGAACTTGTCCAGAAGATAATCCAGGCATATGACCACGCAAACCGTCAATAGCAAGAAAAAACAGCCTTTAGGGATGAACCCTTCGATGCGCACGCGCGAAATCATAGGGTTTATACTCGGGACCATCCTGGTCTTTACGCTTTGCTATGTCCTGCAGGTAAATACCCTGCTTGGGCTGTTTCTTCTGTCATTAACGATCTATTTCAAATACCTTTACCTTACCCATAATCGGCTTACCTATAAATTACTCAATCCTTCGTTCTTTTTCGTAATTAATTTTACCACCGCTTATTGGATCGCACAGCAGGGGTTGCCTATTTTTTATCTTCCGTATGCCGCGTTTCCTATGCTGGCAACGCTCTTGTTTCCCCGCCTGACCATACCGTTTCTACTCAATCTTGCTTCGGCAGTTTCCCTGGCATTTGTGTTCGGCAACAAACTCCTGGTTGAGGTATTGTTTCTTATCAGCGGCATTCTTTCAATCACCCTTGTAGTCGGGGCAAGGAGAAGGTTTACCATCATCAAGGCCGGGCTTATCATCGGTTTTGTGCAAGCCTTATCGTATCTATTGCTCCATCCGGTTGACCTCATAAAGCACTCTACGGTATATTCTGCGTTCTTCCTAAACGGCCTGGCCTGCAGCATTATCGTGCTGGGCACTTTGTCGATTTTCGAATACCTCTTTAAGACCATTACCAATATTACCCTGCTTGAATTGTCCGATTTTAACCAACCGCTCCTGCATCGCCTGATGCTTGAAGTCCCCGGGACCTACCACCACAGCCTTATTGTCGGCAACCTCTCGGAAGCAGCCTGCGAGGCAATCAACGCCAATGCACTCCTTGCGCGTATTGGGGCGTATTACCACGATATAGGAAAACTGGAAAAACCGGAATACTTCAGCGAGAACCAGGACCTAAGCCAGAGCAAACATGACGAGCTTTCTCCTACGATGAGCAAGCTGGTGATTATGAACCATGTAAAAGAAGGCATTGAGTTAGCAAAACGCAGCAGGCTGAATCCGGCAATCATAAATTTCATCCACCAGCACCACGGCAACAGCCTTGTGTATTATTTTTACCGCCGCGCACTCGAGAGCGTAGAAGAGGATGAGAAAATACAGGAGGAAGGGTTTCGTTATCCGGGCCCAAAGCCAAACAGCAAAGAAACCGCCGTCGTATTGCTGGCAGATTCGGTAGAAGCGGCTACCCGTGCCCTGAAAGAACCAAATCCTTCCAAGATCGAAGAAGTAGTCCATAAGATCATCAATAACAAATTTATCGACGGCCAACTTGACGAATGCGACCTTACCCTCAAAGACCTGGAAAAGATTGCGAAAGTATTTATCCGCATCCTGAACAGCATCTACCATGCGCGCATCACCTATCCCGAGGCGAATGTTGAAAATAATCATAAAAAACCTGCAAAAGAAAATTCCCATCAATCCGACAAGGATAAAGAAGTTAGCTCTTAGTACCGTATCCCGCGGGGACTTGCATAAAGCCGGTGAATTGACTATCTGCTTCGTACACGACGCACAGATACAAACGCTCAATTCCCGCTTTCTTAAGATACAAAAACCCACGGACGTGTTAGCCTTCAAGCTCAGCGCAAAAAATGAGGAATTCCGCGCGGATATTATCATTTCCGCGGAAACGGCACTGCGTAATGCCGCGGAGTTTGGCACTTCGCCTTTTTTCGAACTCAGCCTCTATGTAGCCCACGGCATCCTTCATCTGCAGGGGTATGACGATAAAACCGTTAAAGGCACACAACAGATGTACAGAAGGGCAGTGGGGATTCTAAAGAAGAATAACATTAGTTCGTAGTGCGTATAGCGTATTGCGTATAGCGTAGTGCGTACGGCCTTTACCGCGGAACGCATAACACTCTTGTTGTGTGGGTGTGGGTTAGGTCATTGGTTTGGTGAATGGGGGAAGGTAAATGGTGTAAAAAATTTACACCAATAACCTTACACTAACAACCAAACCATTTACCTTCCCTCTATACTATACGCTCTACCTCAACCTTAGCCTTACTTAACCTAAACCTTAACCTTTTTCTACGAAATGTCCATTCATAAAACCGAAGCGATAGTACTGAACCGCCGGCCTTTTCGGGAGACATCCCTGATCGCCGACTTTTTTACCCTTGAGTTCGGCAAGATCAACGGCTTATTAAAAGGGATTCGCACTGAACCGCAGAAGTTCTCAAGCCCCGTAGAGCTATTTTCGCTCAACGAGATTATTTTTTACCGAAGGCAGAATTCCGATATCCAGCTCGTAAGCCAATGCGACCTAAAGCACAATTTTGATGCGATCCGCCGCGATGTGACAAAGGTAAGCCTTGCCAGCGTGATGATGGAACTGCTGCAGGCAGTCATGCCCGCGGAAGAAAAGAACGAAGAGATATTTAAGCTCGCCAGTGCGTCTCTTCAGGAAATGGAATCCTGCGTCAGGCCGGAGAAGATCGCCACTATTTTTAAAATAAAACTACTTTCTTTATCCGGCTTTAAGCCCCACCTGGACTCCTGCGTATCCTGCGGCAATAAAATTTTAAGCCAGTCCAAATTCAGCCTTTCACTGGGCGGCCTCATCTGTGCTACGTGTAACCATAAAGACAAGAATGCCCGCCTTATTTTTCGGGGAACGATTGCCACCATCCTGCATATCGAAAAGAATGAAATGAAAAATAATCTCAACCTAGGAATGAATCCCCAGATCAAAACAGAGCTGAACCTGATCCTGAACGCCTTCCTCACTTACCACCTTGAAAGAAGCTTCAAGGCGCAAAAGGTACTGGACGGGATGCAGAATACTATCGCGCTGCCCTTGCGCACGTAACTCTTATCTTCAAGATGTTAAACCTGACAATCGCCGAAACCTTCAGGAATATATCCCAACTGCTTGAAATACGCCAAGACAACCCTTTCCGCATAAGGGCATATGCACGGGCAGCGCAGGCCATCGAGGGGCTCAACGAAGACATCGAAACCGCCGCACAACAAGATACACTCAGGGAAATCCCCGGCATCGGAGAAGACCTGGAAAGAAAAATCAAAGAATTCATTTCAACGGGGAAAATCAGGGCCTACGAAGAATTAAAGAAAACATTCCCTGACGGCCTGCTTGAGTTGTTGCGTATCCCTTCAGTAGGGCCGAAGACCGCCAAACTGCTTTACGATGAGCTGCATATACACAACGTTGCCGGTTTGGAGTCAGCCATCGCCAAAGGCAAGCTAAAAGGCATATTCGGCATCAAGGAAAAGACCATTGAGAACATCGCTTCTGGCATAAGGCTCCTTAAGGCCGGTAAAGAACGAATGCCGCTTTCGGTTGCCTGGCAGGCCGCGGAAAGTTTCTTAAAACCGCTTCATGGCTTACCGGGTGTTAAAAAAATTTCCTGCGCCGGCTCCCTGCGGCGCCAGAGAGAGACAATCAGGGATATAGATATTCTCCTCGCTTCTGAAGCCCCAAAAAAAATCATACGGTATTTCACAGGCCTGCCTCAGGTAAAAGAAATTATTGCTTCCGGCAGCACAAAATCATCGGTACGCACGGCCGACGGCATCCAGGTTGATTGCCGCGCCGTCGTAGGGAAATCATTCGGGGCAGCGCTGCTTTATTTTACAGGCTCAAAAAATTTCAATATCAAATTAAGGCAGATTGCGATACAGAAAGGCTTAAAAATCAATGAGTACGGCGTATTCAGGGGAAACTCTTTTGTTGCGGGAAGGACGGAAGCTGAAATTTTCAAACTGCTGGGAATGGAATATATTGAGCCGGAGCTAAGGGAGGATACCGGCGAAATAGCGCTTGCGCAAAAAGGTACACTCCCGAAATTGATAACGCAGGATGATTTAAAGGGGGATTTGCATACGCACTCAAGCTGGTCTGACGGCAATAACACCATACAAGAGATGGCCCTTGCCGCGGCAAAGCTCGGTTACTCCTATATCGCCATAACAGACCATTCGCAGGGGCTTAAGATTGCCAACGGCCTTTCCGTAAAAGACCTTTTAAAAAAAAGAAAAGAAATCGAAAAGGTGAATACTGCATTGCGCCGGTGCAGGGTCCTTTACGGGACAGAGGTCGATATAGACTCACAGGGAAGGCTCGATTATTCCAACGAGACACTCAAGGAATTTGATATTGTCATCGCAGCGATTCACAGCGGTTTTAAACAGTCAAAAGAGAAGCTTACCCGCAGGATACTGAAAGCCTGCGATAACAAATACGTCAATATTATTTCTCATCCCACCGGCAGGCTCTGGGGGACGCGCGACGCCTATGAAATAGATTTTGACGCGGTTCTAACGCGCGCCAAAGAAACCAACACCGCCCTTGAGATCAATTCTTATCCTCTGCGCCTTGACTTAAACGACCTCCATTGCCGCCGCGCAAAGGAACAGGGAGTAAAGCTGGTGATTAATACCGATTCTCACTCGCTTGAGCATCTCCGCGCAGCTAGATTCGGTGTTGCAGTTGCGCGCAGAGGGTGGCTTACTGCAAAAGATGTGCTCAATACGTTGCCCCTTGACGCCCTATTGAAAGCGATAAAAAAATGAAACAGCCTATTCGTTCCGTATTGCGTATTGCGTATCGCGTATCGCGTTATGCGTCCAGCGTTATGCGCAGGGCGTCTTGCGCATTGCGCAAAAGACCACGCGGAAAACCGGCTACCTCAGCCTTAACCTTAGCCTTCTGTTCATCGCTAGTTATTCTATGCGGTTGTCAGCCCCGGCACCTATACAGGGAAACCCGCGTCATGATGGGGACGTTTATCGAGGTAATTTCACCGGATGAGCGCTCGTCTGCTATTGCCTTTGAAGAAATAAAACGGATCGAGTCCCTCTTAAGCAAATACGACGAACACAGCGAAATATACAGGCTCAACAAAAACGGCAAAATAACTGCAAGCCCGGAAACATGGTATATAATGCAAAGGGCCAGGGAATTCTGGAAAAACTCAAACGGCGCATTCGATATAACCGTAGGCCCCCTGATGAATGCCTGGGGGTTTACCGACAAGCGATATACGGTCCCCAAGAAACAGGAAATTAAGAAGGCATTAAGGCTTGTAGGAATGGATAAAATTATTTTTCATAAAAACAATAATGTGATAGAATTTAGTATTCGCGGCATGTCGGTTGACTTAGGCGCTATCGCCAAAGGTTTTGCTATTGATTCCGCTATTAAAAAAATAAAGGCTGCGGGCGTAAAAAATTGCTTGATTAATGCAGGCGGAGATATATATTGTGTAGGTAAGAAATTCGGCAGGCCCTGGAAAGTGGCAGTGCAGAATCCTCGAGGAAGAAGTTTTTTGAGCACCTTGCGCCTGGAAGACAGCGCCATAGCCACTTCGGGGGATTATGAGCAGTATTTTAAGAATAAGGAGGAAGTTTTTTCTCACATATTTGACCCCACAACAGGGGCTCCTGCGCAGGCCGGAATAACTTCAGTGACGGTTATTGCACAAGACTGCCTTACTGCAGATGCGTTGGCTACTTCCGTATTTGTGTTAGGCAGGGAAAAGGGGACAGAGATGATAAAAAAATACCCTCCCGCGAAAGCCTGCATCGTAGAGAGCAATAACGAAGGAGAATTGGTAACTGTGCCATGAAAAACGGTATGAAAAAAAGCAATGTCGACATATTTGCGTTGTTCCTTCCGGAAATAAAGCAACTGCTTTCCAAGAAGGACTTCAACGGCCTTAAGCTGGTACTTAAAACAATGCGCTCCATTGACCTGGCTGAAGGGTGGCGGCACCTTGAGGCAAATGACAAGATCCTGGTCTTTAAGCTCTTGAGTTCCAGGAAAGCCATAGAGGTATTTGAAGCCCTTCCGTTTTCCGAACAGTCATTCATTTTAAACAACCTCAATAACGCGGAGATTTCACAGATTATTAACGAAATGTCTCCTGACGAAAGAGCCGACCTTTTCAAGGAGCTGCCTGATAAGGCGTCAAAAAAATTATTCAACCTGGTCAATAAAGAAGAGGCACAGGACTTGCGTGAATTACTGGTGTATCCCGAGGGGACTGCGGGCAGTTTGATGACCACAGACATGGTCGAATTGAAAAAAGATATGACTGCCAGGCAAGCTATCCTCTCTATCCAGGAAAACCTGAGGACTGAATACGCAAGCGACATCTATTCCGTATTTGTAACTGACGAAGGCCATAAACTAAGAGGCTGTATCGCGCTGCAGGATTTATTAAAGGCTCCTCCTGATATTGCAATAAAAGAGATTATGCAAAGCGCCGACCTGATCAAAGTGAACGCCGATACCGATATTATTGAAGTTGCGCGCTATTTCAAAAAATATGACCTGCTCGATGCGCCCGTAGTTGATACCAACGACGTCCTGGTAGGGCTTATTACCATTGATGACGTAGTCGATATCATGGAAAAGGAAACTACCAAGGATATATACGAAATCGGCAAGATGGATGCCAAGGGCGGCCAGATTATCAGTTATGCGCGAGCCACCACCGCTGAATTGGTAAAAAGGCGGGCAGGATGGCTGATACTGCTGTTGATTTTCGATTTCATGACCGGTACAGTGTTAAAGTCATTTGAACATACGTTAAGCTCTGTCGTAGCCTTGGCATTTTTTATCCCTATGTTATTGGACACCGGCGGAAATGCCGGGGCACAGACTTCAATCACGATTATAAGGGGGTTAGCGACTGGTGATGTGAATTTCAAGAATGTGTTTAAGGTTATCAAGCTTGAGTTTAGCGCAGCCATCCTGATGGGCCTGGTCGTAGGGACTGTCGCCTTCGGCAGGGCATTCCTGCTGCAAAAAGACTTTGCGCTTTCCATAGTCGTCGGCTTAAGCATGCTTTTCATCGCCATACTCGCTATCGCCACAGGGACATTTCTTCCGCTTTTTTCCAAAAAAGTCGGCCTCGACCCTGCGGTTCTGGCAGGCCCGATTACCACAAGCGTGGTTGATGTGTGCGGGTTAATAATTTATTTCAAAATAGCCCAGATGTTTATTCCTGCGCTGCACTTCTAGCTTCACGAAACCATCCTTTATCATGAAGTTGACAATTAAAGAAATCCGGAATAAAAAGAACGATAAAGAAAAAATCGCCTGCCTCACCGCGTATGATTTTCCGTTCGCCAGCCTGGTGGATCAGGCAGGCATCGATATAATCATTGTGGGCGATTCCCTTGCCAATGTGGTGCTTGGGCTTGAGTCAACCAAAGACATAGGGATAGAAGAAGTACTCTATCACACCAAAGCAGTCACCCGCGCCGCTACGCGTGCGCTGGTAATCGCTGACATGCCTTTCTCGGCATACCAGACCGAACCGGATAAGGCGCAAGGAAACGCCAAACGGCTGACAGAAGAAGGGGGCTGCGATGCGGTTAAGGTAGAGTGGTTTGACCTCTGCATCAATGTGACACGAGCAATTATCAATTCAGGCATTCCGGTAATGGGCCATATCGGCCTTACCCCCCAGACTGCGGATAAAATCGGCGGATTTAAAGTGCAAGGCAAAGACGCTGAGCGCGCAACAGAGCTCCTTACACAGGCAAAGCTCTTTGAAGAGGCCGGCTGTTTTTCGATTGTGCTTGAATGTGTCCCCGATAAAATCGCAGGGCTCATCACGGAAAAACTCTCTATTCCTACTATCGGTATCGGTGCAGGGCCCCATTGCGACGGCCAGGTCCTGGTGCTGCATGATATACTCGGGTTATCAAAAGGTTCAAAATTTAAATTCGTCAAGCAATATACTGACGTGTCAGCCGTTGTGCAGGAAGCAATCGCACGCTACAAGAACGAGGTGTTGAACGGTTCATTCCCCGATAATGCGCACAGTTTTTCGATTTCGCCCGAAGAATTTACAAAACTAAAAAACTCCTTCTTCTGATGAAAAAGAAATACGCTAGATTTTTGCCGTGGATAGTGGTGTGGGGCGCAGCTATCCTTGTGATCACCACCTTCGGCAAGCCCTACGTGTTAAAAACCTATGTTGAAATGGGTATCGGCACCTGCAATAAAATCCCGGTCTTATGCATTGTGCCGACAAAAGGGTTTACCAATCCTGCCGTTGACAAAAGCTATATCGCGGGGCTTGCAAGATACTCAATAGAGGAAATCGAAATCGCCCTTCCCAAAGATTTTTTCGTAATCAAAGAACAAATTTACAGGGCCTATTACAAAAAACGCAAGCGCACCGAAAAAGACCCCGTCGCCTACCTGTTGTATCAGAAGCCGGATTTTTTCCAGTCGCTTTTCCCGCAGCTTAAGAAACTGAATCTCAGGAACAATTACGATTTCTTAAACCGCATCCTTAACGCAAGGACTTCCGATATCAAAGACCTGCCCAGCACGCTCTTTGTGATACTGAAAAGTATTTTTACGCCCGACGTCGGACCGGGCAGCGACATAAAAATCGCCCGGTTTAGCATGGCGGACAAAAGAGGGTTCATTACCTACAACTATACAAAAGAAGGCAATTACTTCAATTGCGATATCGTAAACGGCAATCAGGAATTTTTCAAGGTATACCTCAAAGACAAGCAGAAAAAGCTGGATATAGATAAGGTACTTGCAATTATTTCTACGCTGCGTAGGAATAGCGAGAGAGGCTAAGGTCAAGGCTAAGATTAAGGTTGAGGGGGTAAAGGTAAGGTTAATGGTTTAGTTATTGGTGTAAGGTTGTTGGTGTGCGTGTTTTTACACCATCTACCTTCCCCCATCCACCAAACCAATGACCTAACCCACCACCCACACAACAAGAGTGTTATGCGTTCCGCGGTAAAGGCCGTACGCACTACGCTATACGCAATACGCACTACGAAAACTATAGCGATTTTTTGTAATTTATGATAGAATACTACTTCGTGTTTATCCCTAAAAAGGAGATGCCATGCTGACTCGGCACGATATACCGGAAAGAAGAAAAGACTACAGGCTCTATTCCCGTATACACGTCAAATTTGCATTCCAGAACGCCCAGGATAACGCAAAGAGGGAAAAGAATCTCCTTGCCACAAATATCAATACAGGAGGGATTTACCTGGAGAGCGAAGAGATATTTCCCCTGAATATGGAGGCAACGGTCAGTTTTCGCCTCCCTAAGAGCGAGACTACTGTCCAGGCCGCAATCAAGATCGCCCGGATTGAGGCCCTTGATGAAGGCAGGTCATTCGGCTTAGGCTGCGTATTCACCAAACTCGACGACACGCACAAGCAGGAAATCCAGCAGCTGATCGAAAAGTTCAATATCGGCAAATTGCTGGAGTTGGCTATCAAACGAGGCGCTTCCGATCTCCACGTACTCGCAGACCATGTGCCTGTCTTGCGGGTAAACGGGGCACTGGAAGAAGTAGATGGACCAAGCCTCACCTCTGAAGAGATTCCGCAGCTACTTTTCAGCCTGATGACCAAACAACAGATAAGGCGTTTCGAAAAAGAGAAAGAGCTGGATTTCGGCATTCAATACGATGTCCGCAACCGCTTCAGGGTCAACATACACCAGCAACGGGGGTTCCTGGAGGCGACACTCAGGCTTATCAATACCAAGGTTTCTTCGTTCGAAGAACTCAACATTCCCGACGTCGTCAAGGACCTGGCAAGGCAAAGAGACGGCTTAATACTATTGGTAGGCCCCACAGGAAGCGGTAAAACGACCACTATGTCGGCGATGGTTGAGCTTATTAACCGGGAAAAACGGGCGGTTATTATCACGCTTGAGCGCCCCATCGAATACGTGCATCCGAACATCAAGAGCATTATCAAACAGCGCGAAGTCGGCGTTGATACGAACTCCTTTTCCGCCGCCATCAAAAGCAGCCTCAAGCAGGACCCCAATATCATAGTCATCGGAGAGCTCGAGGATGCCGATTCAGTAAGGACCGCGCTTATCGCCGCTGAAGCCGGTTATTTAGTCATCGCATCGTTCCATTCGCCGAATACCATGCAGGCGATCGACCGGTTAGTCAGCTTTTTCCCGCTTGAGGCAAGGAAACAGGCCCTCTCGCAGCTGTCAAACTGCCTGAAGGGGATAATCTCGCACCTCTTAATACCGCGTAAAGACCGCAACGGCAGGCTTCTGGCTACCGAAATCATTGTTGCCAATGATGCGGTAAAAAGGATCATCCGCAAGGACGAGCTTTTCCAGCTGCCGACCATTATCCAGACCAGCGGCGCATACCGCATGCAGTCAATGGCAGACTCGATACGAAGGTACCTTGAAATGGATATTATTGATTCCGAAGCAGCGATGTTTTATTCGGAAGAATTCAATAAATACGGGCAGACAAAATAATATGGCTGATGTAATGGATAAGATTGTTTCACTGTGCAAGCGCCGGGGATTTATCTTTCAGGGAAGCGACATCTACGGCGGGCTCGCCAATACCTGGGATTACGGCCCTTACGGTGTTGAGCTTAAGAACAACGTAAAGCGTGCCTGGTGGAAGGCAAACGTGTATGAGCGCGACGACATATTGGGCATGGACGCCTCAATCCTTATGCATCCGAAGGTCTGGGAAGCGTCCGGCCACGTGAAGAACTTTTTTGACCTCAAGCGCGACTGTAAATCCTGCAAAAAAAGGTTCAAGGACGCTGACCTTAAGAATAAAAACAAGTGCCCCGAATGTGGGGGAGAGCTTACCGAAAGCAGGCCTTTTAACCTGATGTTTGAAACGCACGCAGGCGCAGTATCTGATGAAGCAAGCCTTATTTACTTAAGGCCGGAAACCGCGCAGGGGATGTTTGTTAATTTCTTAAATATCCTTGATTCCAGGCACCCGAAACTGCCATTCGGCCTGGCACAGATAGGGAAGGCATTTCGCAACGAAATCACGCCCGGCAACCTCACTTTTAGGACGCGGGAATTCGAACAGATGGAGATAGAGTATTTCGTAAGGCCTGAGGATGCGGATAAAAAACTACAAGAATGGATTGAACTGCATTTTGAATGGTACTTAAACTACGGAATTAAAAAGGAGAACTTAAGGAAACGGCCGCATGGCCCTGAGGAGCTGGCACATTACGCAAGAGCGTGCACTGATATCGAATACAATTTTCCGTTCGGCTGGTCCGAGCTTGAAGGGATTGCCAACCGCACTGATTTTGATTTAAAACAACATGCCGAATCCAGCGGCCAGGATTTGAGGTATTTTGACGATAAGGCCAAGGAACGTTTTTATCCCTACATCATTGAGCCTTCCGGCGGCGTTGACAGGACAGTGCTGGCATTTTTAGTCGATGCCTATCACGAAGAACAGGTCAAAGATGACACACGCGTAGTGCTTGCGCTGGATAAAGGCCTTGCCCCCGTAAAAGCGGCAGTGCTGCCCCTTTTAAAAAACAGGCCCGAGATCGTCGAGTTGGCGCGCGCAATCTCCAAAGACCTGAAACAACATATGGTTGCGGTGTATGACGATACTGCTGCCATAGGAAAGCTCTACCGCCGGCAGGACGAAGTGGGAACACCATTCTGTGTCACGATAGACGTGCAGTCTCTTGAAGACAAAAAGGCCACTGTCCGCGACCGCGATTCGATGCAGCAGGAGCGGATCAGCGCAGATTCGTTAAAAGACTACTTGTTACAGAAACTGAACGGATAGTAGTTGAAATTAAGGTTAAGGGGCAAAGGTAAGGTTGATGGTTTAGTTATTGGAGTAAGGTTGTTGGTGTTTTTACACCATCTACCTTACCCATTCACCACACCAATAACCTAACCCTCACCAAATACTCTATACACAATACGAAAGGAAGGGCTAACGAGCAATGGGTAACAAAAACGTATACTTCTTCGGCGGGGGAAAGGCTGACGGCAACGAAAGCATGAAAAATCTACTGGGAGGCAAAGGCGCAAACCTTGCCGAAATGGCAGGGCATAAAGATTTACGCCTTCCTGTCCCTCCCGGATTTACCATTACCACCGACGTGTGCACTTATTATTATAAAAACAGAAAAACATACCCAAAAACGCTTAAAACTGAAGTCGCAAAAGCCCTGGAAAAAGTAGAAACACTTATGGGGAAAAAATTCGGCGACCCGGATGACCCGCTTTTGGTTTCGGTGCGTTCGGGTGCGCGCAGGTCAATGCCCGGCATGATGGAAACGATATTAAACGTGGGCCTCACCGAGAAGACTATCCCCGGCCTTATCAAAAAAAGCGGCGGTAACAGCCGTTTCGTCTATGATGCGTACCGGCGCCTGATTATGATGTATTCCGACGTGGTTATGGAAAAGGCTGCCGGAATCGAGCCCAAAGATGACCAGGGCATCCGTAAGCAGCTGGAAAAAATAATGCAACGCATGAAGGAAGAAAAAGGCTGCAAAGCCGACACTGACCTGGCTGCGGATGACTTACAAAAGCTCTGCGCGCTGTTTAAAGAAAAAATCAAGCAGGCCCTGGGAAAAGAATTCCCGGATACCCCCGGCGAACAATTATGGGGAGGCATCGGCGCGGTATTCTCATCATGGAACGGTAAACGCGCAATAAGCTATCGCCGTATTGAAAATATTCCTGATGAGTGGGGCACTGCCGTCAATGTTCAGACGATGGTGTTCGGGAATATGGGCAATGACTCCGCAACCGGCGTTGCCTTTACCCGTAACCCCGGCAACGGCGAAAATAAATTCTACGGCGAATACCTGGTGAACGCGCAAGGCGAAGACGTAGTTGCCGGCATCCGCACCCCTGCGCCGATTAACGAATACTCAAAATCCGAGCACAACAAAGAACTGGTTACCCTGGAAAAATCAATGCCCTCAATCTATAAAGAGCTGTTTGATATCCAGAACCGGCTTGAAACCCACTACCACGACATGCAGGATATCGAATTCACCATAGAAAAAGGCAAGCTCTTTATGCTGCAGTGCCGCGTGGGCAAACGCAACGGCCCGGCTGCAGTGCGCATGGCCGTGGATATGATCAAGGAAAAACTCATCAATAAAGAATTAGCGGTAACCCGCGTAACACCCAGCCAGCTCGATGAATTGCTGCACCCCATTATCAATCCGAAAATTGAGCTAACCTATAAGCCGCTGGTAAAAGGATTGCCTGCCGGCCCGGGCGGGGCAACAGGCCAGATCGTCTTTTATGCGAATGACGCCGTTGAGTGGAAAAAGCAGGGAAAGCAGGTAATACTTGTGCGCGAGGAAACAAACCCCGAAGACGTGGAAGGGATGCGCGCCGCTGAAGCAATCCTGACTGCGCGCGGCGGCATGACCTCTCACGCAGCGTTAGTCGCCCGCGGCTGGGGCAAGTGCTGTATAGTCGGTTGCAGCAGCCTTGAAGTCGAAGCAGAGCAAAAAAAATTACGCGCCGGCGATAAGGTCCTCAACGAAGGCGACTGGATTACCCTAAACGGCACCAAAGGCAATGTCTACGAAGGCAAGCTACCGATGATGGATGCCGGGGAAGAAAACGAGCTTTTGACTGAATTCTTAAAGATGTGCGACTCCGTCAAGAAGCTTGGCGTGCGCACAAATGCCGACACTCCCGACGACGCCAAAAAGGCAAGGCAGTTCGGCGCAAAAGGGATCGGCCTGTTCAGGACAGAGCATATGTTCTACGGCAAAGGTTCCGATGAGCCGCTTTTCGTTTTACGTAAAATGATCATCTCTAATACGCTCAAGGAAAGGCAGGCTGCAATTAATGAACTCTATCCTTTTGTGAAGAAAGATATCAAAGGCACGCTTGAGGCAATGGACGGATACCCGGTTGTCATCAGGCTCCTTGACCCGCCGCTGCATGAATTCGTCCCCCGCGAAAAGGCAAAGCTTGAGCAATTAGCAAAAGACCTGAATATCTCGATGGATGAGTTGTCCAAGCGCGCGGACAACCTGCATGAGTCAAACCCGATGATGGGGCACCGCGGCGTGCGCCTTGGCGTTACGTATCCGGAAGTGAGCGCTATGCAGATACGCGCAATTTTTGAATCTGCTGCCGAGCTTATTAAGGAAGGAAAAAAGCCGTATCCTGAAATAATGATCCCGGTGGTCTGCGACGTAAAAGAACTGCAGGATCAGCTGGTAATCGCAAAGCAGGCGTATGAAGAGGTGCTGAAAAAATTTAACCTTAAAAAAATCAGGCATATGTTCGGCACGATGATCGAAATCCCGCGCGCAGCGCTGGTAGCCGATAAGATTGCCGCAGTAGCGCAATTCTTTTCTTTCGGGACCAACGACCTTACCCAGATGGGGTTCGGGTTCTCGCGCGACGACATCGGCTCATTTTTGCCCGAATACATCAAAAAAGGAATATTGCCCGAAGACCCGTTCCAGTCAATCGACCAGGAGGGGATCGGCCAGCTTATCGAAATCGCAATCCAGCGCGGAAGAAAGGCCCAAAAGGGGCTTGAAATCGGCATCTGCGGCGAGCATGGCGGAGAGCCTCGCTCTGTAGAATTCTGCCATCGCGTCGGCATGGACTATGTCAGCTGTTCGCCGTTCCGCGTGCCCATTGCAATCCTGGCAGCAGCCCAGGCAGCGCTTAGAGAGAAGAAGAAAAAATAACAATTCCGTTTTGCGTATTGCGTATAGCGTATTGCATTAACTGTTTTCGCAATAAGGCCTACGCGATACGCACTACGCTATACACACAACGAATATGGAAGCCCTAAAAACATATCTCAAGGAAATCCGGGAAATACCGCTGCTTACCGCAGCACAGGAAATCGATTTGAGCAAAAAGATCCAACGCGGCGACGAGAAAGCCCGCAAGGATATGATCCGCGCGAATTTAAGGCTCGTGATCAATATTGCCAAGCGTTACGTATATTTCGGCACCCCATTGCTTGACCTGATCGAAGAAGGCAACCTCGGCCTGATGAAAGCCGTCGATAAATTCAACCCCAAAAAAGGTTTTCGCTTCTCAACCTATGCGGCGTGGTGGATACGGCAGTCGATCATGCGCTCGATCGGCCAGCAGGACAAGATGGTGCGCCTGCCTGTCTATATGAATGAGCTCATCACTAAATGGAAGAAGGCAAGGGAACAACTGACCCAGAAGTTAAAACGCAACCCTATGGATGATGAAATCGCCAAGAAAATAAAGCTGCCGAAGGGCAAGGTCGATGACGTCAATTTCTGGCTGACTACGCGGACCTCATCTCTGGATGAGCCTATCGGCGACGAAGGAGAAAGCCAGGTAATGGATTTGATCCAGGACGAAAACGCAGCCACCCCCAGCGACGAAGTCGACGCGTTTCTCAACAAACAGCGCGTCAATAACCTCCTTGAGAAAATGTCGGCAAGGGAGCGTAAAGTGCTCGATATGCGTTTCGGGCTGGTTGACGGAAAAACACATACCCTTGCCGAGGTAGCCAACAAGCTGAAAGTTTCAAGAGAAAGGGTGCGCCAAATCGAAGAAAAGGCGCTTAAAAAACTAAGAAAGTTCGTGGAGGAGCAGGGATGAAAAAAATAAATTTAGAGGAGCATATCAGGAGTATTCCTGATTTTCCCAAAAAGGGCATACTCTTCAGGGATATCACTACACTGATTAAAGACAAGGATGCATTTGCCTGCGCAATAGAGATGCTCACGGAAAAATACAAATCGGAAAAAATCGATAAGATAATTGCGGTTGAGTCCCGCGGCTTTATCCTCGGCGCAGCGCTGGCGTATACGCTCCATGCCGGGTTTGTGCCTGTGCGTAAAAAGGGAAAGCTTCCGGCAGCAACCATATCGGTGAGTTATTCCCTCGAATACGGAATAGACCACCTTGAGATCCATAAAGATGCGCTTTCAAAAGGCGAAAAGGTCTTGATTGTCGATGACCTTCTGGCAACCGGCGGCACTGTCGCGGCAACAATAGACCTTGTCGAGCAATTCGGCGCAAAGATTATCGGCATCGCATTTTTAATCGAACTCGTTGACCTCCACGGCCGCGATAAACTTAAAAATTATCCCATCTGCTCTTTGATACAGTTCCATGGAGAGTAACAGTCTAAACTCTAAACACGAAATCCTAAATTCTAAACAAATCATAAATCACAAATCCCAATGAATTAAACGAATTCGTTTGAGATTTAAGAAGTTGGAAATTGGAATTTGTTTAGAATTTAGAGTTTCGGATTTAGAATTTGCCGGATAGCTCGTTTTTATTCAATGCAAAAACCGCCCCTGTAGCTCATAAGGATAGAGCAGCAGTTTCCTAAACTGCGTGCGGCAGGTTCGATTCCTGCCAGGGGCAAGTATTTATTAGTCGTAAAAACGGTGACTTGATAGAAAATGGCAGGGCAAGGTTCTCCCCCTACGCCCATAAAATAAAAAAAATTGGGCTTCGGGGGATTAATTCGCAGGCGCCCTTCGGGCTACGCTTTACGCCGTTTACTCGCCGTAAAGCGTCTGCTCATTAAGATTCCTGCCAGGGGCATTTTTTCGAATAAAATATTTCGAATTCGTTATGCGTATTGCGTAGTGCGTATCGCGGAAAACCAAAGCTAGCGCATAACGCTGAACGCTCAACGCATAACGCCGTACGCTATGCGCTATACGCTATACGCAATACGGAATACGCACTACGAAAAGGAGGGCAACATGAAGCACGTTTTCATTATAGCACTAAGCATTCTGCTATTATCAACCACCGGCTGCGCGAATTTATCCAGAAAAGACGTAGGCACCCAAAGTAATCTGCTTGAGCCTTCAATGTCTGCGCGGTTCACGGACATCCCTGTTCCTGTGAGGTTCAAATTTATCCCCAAGGAATCCTATGCCTTCGAATCCTCCGGCGTAAGAGTAGGCGTGCTTAAATACAGGGGAAAGGCAACTGCTGATCAGGTGCTCAATTTCTATAAAGAACAGATGCCGATGAACAGCTGGATGTTGCTAAATATTATTGAATATAATCAAAGGATAATGAATTTCGAAAAAAACAACGAGAGCTGTATTGTAACCCTTTTGCCATCAGGTAGTTCTGTTGCGGTAACCGTATATATCGGCCCGATTTCGCAATATCCGAAGAAGGCCAGCAGGCCTCTAAAATAGTAAAATTTTATCAAAAAATGCTTGACAAGCATAGGGTTATGTGATAAAAAAGGGTAAATTAGCTTATACCACTGGGGTTGGTTTAAATAGAAGGCGAGAAGGAGGTGGAGAGAAAACAAGCCTTAAATCAACAAAAATCCAGTGATATAACATAGATAGAAATTCTCTAGGAACAGCTTTAGACCCTAGTTGAAAAAATAGAAAGTTTTAGTCTTATAAAGGAGGATACATAAATGAGTAAACGCTTAATCGCAATTTTGACTTTTGTGCTCGCAGTCGGCCTTACCGCTGCTGCCTACGCAGAAGTGCAAAATGTAAAAGTAAGCGGAGATTTGCTCATTAGCGGAGTCTCAAGACAGCAGTTTGATTTAAACAAAGGCGTCAAGGGCGATACCGTTAATGACAGCGAAGATATGTTCCTTTCGCAGACCCGCTTAAAAGTTGATGCCGACCTGACCGACAACGTTATGACCACCATCAGGCTCATCAACGAAAGAAACTGGGACGAAGAGAGCACCACCAATACCGACATCGACCTTGATCTGGCATTCGTTACCTTGAAAGAATTCCTTTTCTCACCCCTGTCTGTCACCGTTGGCCGCCAGGAATTAAGGTATGGTAATGCATTGGTCATCGGTGCCGCAAATACCTACGCGGTTGCCACATTAAACGGCGTTCCTTCAGATCTTACTTTAAGGAAGGCGTTTGATGGTATCAAGGCAGTGTTGAATTACGACCCGTTAGTGGTTGATTTGGTGTATGCAAAAATCAACGAAAGCAACAACAAGCGTAACGAAGACACCAACCTCTACGGCGTAAACGCAGCATATGCATTCAACAACAAACTCAAAGCAGAAGCATACTTATGGAACAAGAACAACAGCTCTACCGATGACAGCCAGAACATCAAGACCGTTGGCGCATTGGTAAGCGCAATGCCCGCAGAAGACCTGGTTGCTACCTTGGAATATGCGTATCAATTCGGTCAGTCAGCTACAGCTGGCGCGGACAGGCAGAGAGCATTTGCCCTCCAGGCGTATATCAACTACGTATTCTCAAAAGTAAAATATACTCCTATGGTCAGTGCCAAATACACGTATTTAAGCGGTGACAAGGATGCCAATGATACAAAAGATAATGCATGGGATGCTATGTATTATGATCAATTTAGCTCGCCTATCGCATTCGCAATACTTCCTTTCACCGATGTGCAGGCAATCGCATTGAACGCAGGCTTAAAGCCCACAGAAGATACCGCAATTTCTGCGACATGGGCAAATTACAGGCTTGCCGAGTCATTACCAGGCGCTGCATTACAGAGCAACAAAAGAGACGGCGCAGGCAGCTTGTATACCTACACAATGCAGACCAACAAGAAAGACCTCGGTAATGAATTCGATCTTATGGGAACCTACGACTACACCGAAGATGTGCAGCTTGGTTTAATGTTTGGTTATTACAAACCCGGCAAGGCATTTGCCGCAAATAACCGTCGTCAGGCAACCGAGTTGATCGGTTCGATGAAGGTCAGCTTCTAGTAGCACGGATGTTGGATACCACACCCCTCGGGGGAGCAATCCCCCGGGGGTTTTTTATTCGTAAGAAAAACGATAATGTGAAAGGTTAAAGGTCCAAAGGGTAAGGTTATGGGTCTGGTTATTGGGTAAAGTAGGTAGTGTAAAAACGCACCAACAACCTCACCCCAACAACTAAACCATCAACCTTACCTTAACCCAAGCAATACGCGATACGCAATACGCACTACGAACCTATGATTTATCTCGCACTGATCTTCCACATGCACCAGCCCTACTACAAAAACCTCCTGACCCAGGAGACGCCGGTGCCATGGGTGCGGCTGCACGGTACCAAGGACTACCTGGATATGGTCAGGATCCTTGATAACTACCCCGGCATCCGGCAGACCTTTAACCTGGTACCGTCGCTCCTTGAGCAGCTGGAAGATTATGTGGCCGGCACCATCAAAGACAAATTTTTAGAGCTTTCCTATAAGCCTGCCAAAGATCTGACTACAGAAGACAAATCCTTCATCCTTGAGCGCTTTTTTAGTATCCATAAAGAAACAGTCATCGCCTTTCATCCCCGTTATTATGAATTGTTTTTTAAGAAACAGAATAAAAAGGAGTTCAGTACACAGGATTACCTTGACCTGCAGGTATGGTTTAACCTTTCCTGGATAGACCCTTCCTTTCGAGACGAGCGGCCACAGTTAAAGCGCCTGGTGGACAAGGCGCGGTTCTTTACCGAAGAGGAAAAACTCTCCTGCCTTGAAGCGCAAAAAGAGATACTCGGGCAAATCATCCCCGCATACAAACAAGCAAAAGAACGCGGCCAGATTGAGATTACCGTAAACCCCTATTACCATCCCATTTTGCCGCTTCTCTACAGCACTAATACCGCCAGGGAGGCTAACCCAAAAAGTGTGCTGCCTAAAACCGCGTTCTCGTATCCTGAAGACGCACAGTCACAGATTGATTCGGCAGTAGAGTTTTACAAAGAGCGCTTCGGCACGCTACCCGAAGGGATGTGGCCTTCTGAAGAAGCGGTCTCTGAACACATATTGCCCTTTATCATTAATGCCGGGATACAGTGGATCGTAACAGACGAAGGCGTGCTTTTTAAATCGCTTAAGAAAAAGAAGCGCGATACCAAACTGTTATACCAGCCGCACCTGTTAAGAAGAGAAGGGGGCAACCTGCACGTTGTGTTCCGCGACCGCAACCTTTCTGATCTCATCGGCTTTGTCTATTACAACCTGAAGGCAGAAGACGCGGTGAGTAATTTCATCGGGCACTTTGAAAATATCAATAAGGCGTTCAAGGGGCAGGATGTCCTTGTCACCCTTGCCATGGACGGAGAAAATGCCTGGGAATATTATTATAACGACGGCCATAACTTCCTTGAGCTTCTCTATAAGCGGCTTTGTGAATCAGAGATCATCAAAACAGTAACAGTCAGTGACTACATTAAACGCAAACCTGCCACACGCGCCCTCAAACACCTTGCTGCCGGCTCCTGGATATATTCGGAATTCTCAAAATGGATTAATAACACCTATAAGAATAAGGCCTGGGAATACCTTTCAAAGGCACGTCTGGAATTGAAACTTAACGCGGATAAGCTTGACGAGCGCGCAAAGCAGCTGGCATACAAGCAGATATACATCTGCGAAGGCTCTGACTGGTTCTGGTGGTATGGCGACCGCGAAAAGGACTTCGATTACCTCTTCCGCATGCATTTATCTAACTTCTATACCATTATCGGTAAGCCAACCCCGGAGTATCTCAAGACCCCCCTTGAACCGTAATTTCGTATCGCGTATAGCGTAGTGCGTATAGCGTATAGCGCGTTAATGCGCTATTGGATTTTTTTACTCATATTGACTATCATAGCACAGATATGGTCTACTAAGTCAGCTATGGGCAATAATGTTTCTTTGTCGAGATAACCAAGTTCTTTAGATATCTCAAGTTGCGTTTCAAGTTCTGCGCAAGAACCAAGCGCAAGAATAAGGAATTGTTTATGTTCTTTCGCATATCTTCTCCTGAAGCCTTCAGCAATGTTTGAAGGAATAGAGACGGCTGCACGGCGCATTTGGCTTGATAATCCATAGCGTTCATCCAGAGGAAACAGCTTTGTTGTTTTGTATATTTCTTTTGTCAATGCCATTCCCTTTTGCCAAACCTTTAAGTCTTTGAATGTCCTGATTTTCTCTTCCATGAATACGCTTCTTTCTGTCTCATATAATAGACGTATAATATCTGATTTTCTCACGCAATACGCGATACGCAATACGCGATACGACAATAACCTATTGACAATAGGGCACTTTTGTGTTATAAATTCTTTTTAATATAGAGAGTATGGATAAGAAAGATATCTACGAACACTTAGCAAAGATTTACCTCGACGCTTCCCAGAAATCTCACCCCCGAAAGGGAAGAAGAGGTAAGCAGCCTTCGAAGCTCTTCAAAAATCTCTTTTTTGTAAGCCTCGCCCTCGTTGTCATCCTAAGCGGCCTATTAGCGTTTAGCGCATATCAGAAACCCTCTCTTAACTCAAGACTTGCGCTCGTGCTTAAGCCCGATGTTGCTGTGCTTAACTTCAGCTTCGGCCCGGTAAAAAAAGAAATCTTCTCAATAGATTTAAAAGGCATGGATATTGCCCGGTTTAGGATTTTGAGCTTTGACGTAAGAAAGAAGAATTATTCCGATAACGTGGCGCTGAGGATCGAATTCACCAACGCCTATCAGGAGAAATCAGAAGTCTACCTCAAAGATATCTCGCATAAATGGAAAAGCTATAAAATCAACCTTTCTGATTTTAAGAAGATAAGCGACTGGTCGGTGATGTTTGCGTTAAATTTTATGATTGAGGAATGGAACGCAAAAGGCGAACGGGTCCTGGTATACCTGGACAATGTAAGCCTGCAAAGATAAAAAAGGAGGAGGCCAAATGCGGATAATTGCCATAACTAATCAGAAAGGCGGTTGCGGAAAAACAACTACTGCCCTTAATTTAGCCGCATGCCTGGCAGCAAACAATAGAAAAGTCCTTCTCATAGACCTTGACCCGCAGTCACACGCAACGTTAGGGTTAAACGTGGCAGCGGACTTAAGTATGTATAATGTGCTCTCTAAGGTCACTCCTCAAAAAGCAAAACTGAACGACATTATCCAAAACATTAGCCCTAATTTTGATTTGGCCCCCTCAAGCGTCGTATTAAGCATTCTTGAGCAGGAGCTTGCCGGCGAAATAGGCAGGGAATCGCAGTTGTGGGAACTATTCAATGAGTTCCAGGGCGATTATAATTATATCCTGATTGACTGCCCGCCGAACCTCGGGCTTCTTACGGTGAATGCGATCCGCGCCACTAGCGAGATACTCATACCGGTTGAGGCAAGCAGGTTTTCTCTGGAAGGCTTAAGCCAGCTTCTGGATATCATTAACCTCATCCGCGAACGGCTTAACCATACGGTCAACTACCGTGTATTGGTGGCCAATTTCGACTCGCGGCTGCGCCATTCCTTCACTATGCTGGAAAAGATCAAATCAACCTTTAACAGGAAGCTTTTCTCAACCATTATCCATGTGAACGTAAAATTAAAAGAGGCGCAAAACCACGGCACGCATATCCTCAATTATGATAAGTATTCCCGGGGTGCCAAGGATTATTCTACCCTTGCCCGCGAACTCATCATGGAGGAATACATCCCGGAAGCTACCGCGCTCCTTGAGGGGAAAATGAGGGAAGCGCTGCAGCAGGAAATCAAGCACCTCTCGGAAGTTGCGTTCTACTTCAAGGACCCCCAGGCAAAAGAGGTGTATATTGCAGGGGATTTCAACAACTGGAAAACAGACGAAAGCAGCCGCATGGAGTTCCAGGACGACGGCACCTGGATTAAGAAAATGGCGCTGTTTCCGGGCCGTTACCGCTACCGCTTCGTTGCAGATGGCCGCTGGATAGAAGACCCGCGCAATCCCGCGCGCGTCATGAATCCCTACGGCCAGATGGATTCGTTGGTTGAAATCTAAGCCCATATTCTGTTTCGCTTGACGCGATACGCTATACGCAATACGCTATACGCGATACGCTATACGAAAAGGAGGCCGGCATGGCGAAAAAGAAAAAACCTGCGAAAAAGAAAATACCTGCCTTAAAGAAGAAAGCTCTAAAACGAAAACCAGTTCGTAAATCCCGCCCTAAGCCTAAATCGAAATCGCGGCCTAAGCCTCAACCTCGGCCTAAGTCTCGACCTAAACCTCGACCTAAGCCTAAGTCTAGATCAAAATTGAAGGGGCGTCCTCAGCCTAAACCTAAGCCTAAGAAGTTAGATAAGGATGCGGTCGGCATCATCACCCACTATTTCCCGCACGTGCGCGCAGCAGTCTTTAAAGCTGAACAGCCCTTAGCCGTAGGGGATATGATAAAGATTAAAGGCCATACTACCGACTTTATGCAAAAGGTGGCCTCTATGCAGATAGATAGGACACCTATCACCGTTGCCAAAAAAGGCGATGAGATCGGCCTTCAGGTCGAATCCCGCGTCCGCAGGAAAGATATAGTATATAAACTCTAAGCAGCTACTTGCTGCCTTAGCCTAAACCTTGACCTTTCTAGGCCTCAACCTAAGCCTAAACCTTAACGAACGAAGCCTAGGCATAATGTAATTCTAACAAAGGAGGAAGCTATGATGATGTCCGGAGTCAGCCAGGGGCTTTACCTGCTGTGTTTTGGCTTGGGGTACTTTGTCCTATATGTTGCCAGAAAATCAGAGAAAGGCCTTGCCTTTTTAGGCTACTTTGCAGGCACCTTTCTGATGGTCGTGAGCATGCTTTTATTTGTCACCAGCCTCTTTGAGATAAACGACCTTATGTCAATGCCTATGCCGCGCATACATCATTTCAAAATGATGATGCCGCCTTGCCCGATGTTTAGGTAATTATATATAGGGACGCTTCTCTTTAACACTAGACTGGGACGGTTCTCTCCAGACAGTTCCAACATGCTGCCCCACGAGAACCGTCCCATCTTATTGTTTCCCTCCGTAAACATAGCTACCCCTGATAATGTTTATCTATCCCAACATCCAACCGTAAATATTATGTCATCCTGCCATAAATCATAACTTTTTGTGTTTTTTCTTGTTTATTTTCAATATGTTACAACAATTAACCTATACCGGGTTTAAACTGGCACGGAAACTGCTAGTATAGTATTGTCTCGGAAGCACTATGACAAACATAGACATATTAGGACAACAAAATAGCTGCTGTGCGAATTAATTTGAGCACCTATAGTTTTTATCTAGCGAAATCCTTGCGTATTATGCAAGGACATTCGCGAACGCAGTGAGCGGGGATATGACCTTAACCTCAACCTATTATAACTAAGCGTAGGAGGAAAGCGAAGTGACTAACAATATCAAGTTCATGAGCATCACCGAAGTTGCAGACAGGATCGGCGTAACGCCTAAGACCATTGTCCGCTGGGAAAAGGCGGGCAAGGTAAAACGCTCCAAGCGCGACTGGCGCGGCTGGCGTGTATATGACAAAGAAGATTTCCTTAGGCTTAAGGAATTTAAAGAAACCATTATTTATTTTGAGGAGGATGGAGATGGAAATGATAAAGAATAATAAAATATTGTATGTATTTATAACTATCAGCCTTTTTGTAGCAAAGCCGGTTCTCGCTCAACAGAATCTCATGCAAACTCAAACATCATTCATCGAAAAGCAGGAAAAAGGCCTTTCCAGTACAGCCGTTGACAATTTAAATAATTTTGATCCTTTAACATATTCGCTAGGGCCAGAGGATGTAGTTGAAATTACGGTAATGAACCATCCAGAATTTTCAGGAAAATATGCAATTAATCTTGACGGAATACTTCAATATAAATTTGTCGGTGATATACAAGTAAAAGATCTCACGAAAAAAGAGCTTGAGGAAAAACTAAAATCGATAATCTCAGCATATGTCATTAATCCCTCAATTAACGTTACTGTTGTTGAATATAAAAGTAAAGTTATTTACGTGCTTGGCGAGGTGAAACAGCCAGGAAAATATTATATGCGTTCAGAAAGTATTCCTATCAGAGAAGCAGTGGTGCAGGCGGGGTTGCCTCTTCAATCTGCAGCTATGCGTAAATGCCGTATCATCACTCCTGACAAAAACGGCAGGGTAAAAACCCGCAGCGTTGACCTCTATGCAGTATTGTATGGAGGAAACCTTAAGCTTAACTTAGAAATGCGCCCAGGAGACGTATTATATGTTCCTTGCACTATTATGGCAAAATTATTTAGAGTCATCAGCCCTGTAACCTCAACGGTTTCAGGAGCCGCTGCTGGCCCAGAAGGAGCAGCTACAGCTAAAACATCCGCAGCCACCTTAGCTCGATAAACTATGAACTCCGAGCTATGAGCCAACACTACACAGGAGACGCAATGGAAAATCAGATAAGTTCAAAATATCAAAATCCACTTGAATACTTAAAAATTTTGTTCCGGCGGAAATGGCTTTTTATAATTCCTATATTAATAGGACTAGTATTAAGCATTATTGCCTCCTTTGTTATTCCTCCTGTTTATCAATCGACTACGCTTATTCTTGTGGAGGAAGAAAAAATTATCAACCCTCTTATCCAAGGACTTGCTGTTTCTACAACGGCCTCGCAAAGAATGCAGACTATCCGAGAACAACTTTTAGGGTGGAATAGCCTTGTCGATTTAACAAAAAGGCTGAATCTGGCTAAAGACATTGCTTCGCAACTTCAATTTGAAAACCTCATTTTCAGCTTAAGAAAGAATATTATTGTACAAATGAAGCAGCCTTTTGTTATTCAAATATCCTACTTTGGTAAAAACCCGGAACAAACAAAACTGGTAACAAAAACATTATCGGATATTTTAGTAAGTGAAAACATGCGTAAGCAAACTAAAGAAACCGATGTCGCCATAGATTTTATAAAAGGCCAACTCTTGGTATACAAACGTAAAATAAAAGAAGGAGAAATAGCTAATTTGGAAGATCAACTTCGAAAATTAATGGTCGATTCCACTGAAAATCACCCCATTGTGAAGGAACTAAAACAGAAGTTAGAAGTTGTAAAAAAAGAACTAGAAAGTGGCAATTACGAAGTCCAGAATATTCCGATTGCTAGTAATGATCCATCCTACCAAATACTAAAAGACGAGTTAGATAAACTTATAAATAGAGATGCAGATCCGTCTAGCGCTTTAGCGTATGCTTCAGATAACAATGATCCGAATAAGTCAATTTACAAATTAATGTTGATGGACAAACTTGAATCCGTAGCTATTCAAGATAAAAACGTTAACGAAAAAATTTATAATATGTTACTGCAAAAACTTGAAACTGCTAAGATTACCCAGCGGCTAGAGGCTTCAAAACAAGGAACTAGATATACCATCATTGATCCTCCAAGACTTCCCCTCAAACCTGCAAAACCAAATAAGTTAATTGTAGTATTTTTGGGATTATTTTTAGGAACTTGCACAGGAGCGGGTTTTGTATTTGGAAAAGAATTCCTCGACCAGTCATTTCTTGATATTGAAGATGTGAAAAACAGCCTAGAACTACCCGTGCTAGGGGGGATATCGCGCATCACTACCACAGAAGAAATAAACAAAGAAAAATACAGAGTAAAGCAATGGCTAATAATCGGCAGTATCGCTGCAACAGTGCTTATTATCAGCTCTGTGCTCTACGCGCTATTCAGGAAATAACCATTGACTATAGACTATTGACCATAGACCCATAGCGATAAGGATACGAAATGTACGAAAAATTCTACGGATTTTCTGAAAAACCCTTTAATACCACGCCTGACTCAAAGTTCTTCTACCCAAGCGCCAAGCACACAGAAGCGTTGAATAGCCTCATCTACGCGATTAATGAGAAGAAGGGGTTCGTAGTGATAACTGGCGAGATAGGGGCGGGAAAGACCACGGTTTGCAGGGCCACCTTAAATAAACTCGAACCTAACACAAAGGTTGCCTTGATTACTAATACAAACCTTACCTGCAAAGAACTCATTGCGCAGATTTTAGAGGAATTTGAGGTTGAGTATAAGCCAGGCACAAAACAAAAACTCCTGTCTCAGCTTAATCACTACCTGATTCGTCAATTAGCTGCCGATATCAACCTCGTATTGATTATTGACGAAGCCCAGAACCTCAGCTCAAAAGTCCTGGAAGAAGTAAGGATGCTTTCTAATCTTGAAACAGAAAAAGAGAAGTTAATTCAGATTATCCTTCTCGGTCAGCCGCAGCTTAAAACAAAACTGCAGAACCCAAAACTTGAGCAGTTTCAACAGAGAATTTCGGTATATTATCATATCCCCGGATTGACCAAAGAAGAAACCCGAGACTATATTTTCCACAGGCTAAAACTGGTAAGCTCAAACGGCGTTGATATATTCTCTCCGAAAGCCATGGATATGATTTACGCGTATTCCCGCGGCATCCCGCGCCTCATAAACCTGGTTTGCGACAGCGCATTGCTTTCTGGGTACGTGTATGAAATTAGTAAAATCACGGAAAAGATTATTCACGAAGTCATTTCCGAGCGGGATCTTACTCTTTCGAGTGCTACCTCCGAGCTCCGAGCTATGAGCTCTGAGCTAGTCGCGGAACTGTATTGTTGTTCCGATTGTCAGCATTACCTGAATTGCGAAACTAAATGGCTCCGCGGCACCAAGGGCGAACCCCAGCTCTGCTGCCCCAAATGCCAGGACTACGATCGCTGTATAGAGAACGTAAAAAAAGTAAAGCTTAATTAACGCACATGAACGCAATACGCTATACGCAATACGCTATACGAAAAACTAAAGGAGACTACAAAAATGGGTAAGATAACTGACGCACTACGCAAAGCCGCCCAAGAACGCCTCTCGCGCATTGAGAAGCTGGATAAGGCAGAAGATGTAAAATATCAGTTTGTTGCCAAGAAGACGGTTGATTCCAAGTTTGACCCGCGCATTGTCACGTTTTACGAGCCAAAATCAACTGTTTCTGAACAATATAGGACATTACGAACCAATCTACAATCCCAGAACCCGAAAAACCCGGTAAGGGCAATTACCATAACCAGCTCAACGCATTCGGAAGGAAAAACTATTACTGCAATCAACCTGGCAATTTCCATGGCAAAAGATCTTAACAAAAAACAAATACTGCTAGTGGATGCTGACTTGCGCCGCGCAAGTATGAGTAAATATTTAGGCGTTAAGGCAGAACTTGGGCTTGCAGACCTAATATCGAACGGAACAAATATGGATGATACATTGCTTAATTTGGGGATAGACAACTTAACTTTTCTGCCTGCCGGTAAATCTTCGCATAACCCAGCAGAGTTATTTGCGTCAGATAAACTTCCAAAATTGATTTCTCAATTAAAAACCAAATACGACTACCTCATATTTGATACCCCGCCCATAATACCCGTAACCGACGCAGGGCTTCTGGGAGCCCAAACTGATGGAGTAATTATGGTTATCCAGGCAGAACGGACCCAGAAGGGAGTAGTCAAGCATAGCGAAGGCCTCCTCAAGCAGGCACAAGCCCGGCTTCTCGGTTACATCCTGACCAATATCCAGTATCATATCCCGGGATATATTTATCGCTACCTTTAATTTTTACTCAATACGCAACGCGCAATACGCTATACGCAATACGCGATACGCAATACGAAAAAATGAGCAAAACTATAAGCGAACTTAAACGATTACAAGAACACCGCCAAAACGGCAACAGTCACTCTACAAGTGACGCGTCGCAACCTATAAACGCTGAACGTCGTGGGCAATACGCAATACGCAATACGCAATACGAAAAACGCCGTACCTACGCCGTACCCAGCGTTATTATGTATCTACTACTAACGCTCAACTTCGCTCTATCCCTCGGGCTATTGGCTTTATTCTATAGCTCAAGAACCGAACGCCAAACAACTCTAACCCAGCTTAATTCTACAATTCAGGCTATGGAACTCTCTAACGCAGCCTTACTAAGCTCGTTCACTAAAAAGTTCAATCAAGCGAGCGTCGAGATAGAAAAGGCGTCAAAGAGGACGGAGGAGATGGGGGTAACTGTCAAAGAATTAAACAAGGAGCAAGAAGCGCAACGCTTTGCAATTGAAACCCTTACAAAAGCAAAAAATACACTGTTTAATAGAATAAATTTATTAGAAGCAAATTTAAATTCTAAAAGTAACGAATAAATATTAGATAACTATTTATAGGTGTGCATTAAACAATGTATCAACAAATATATAAAAAATTAATTTCACCGATTCATGAAAACATATTTAAAAGAAGTAAATTTTTAAATTACCTTGGCTTCTTAGAAGAAAGCCAATGGTGGCCTAGAGACAAATTGCTTAACTTCCAATGGAAAGAATTACAAAAACTTTTAAAACATAGTTACGAACAAGTTCCCTACTGGTGCGATGTCTTTAAAAAACTAAAAATAAAACCTGACGACATAAAGAATTACTCTGATTTTCAAAAATTACCTATTATTGAAAAACAGGATATACGTAGGAATAAAAAGTTAATGGTTGCTCGTAATTATGCGGGTAAAACTTTTACTAAATCAACAAGCGGTTCAACCGGAATGCCGCTAGAATTGGACTATACCTCGGATAGCTACGATTGGAGAATGGCTGTTTCAAAAAGAGGCTACAGTTGGGCTGGTTGCGAAGACGGAAAGAAACAGGCTTATTTTTGGGGTGGCGTTTCTGGTAAAGAATCGATTATAAAAAAATGCAAGGAATATTTGTATCATATGGTATTAAGACAAAAATACATAGATTGCTGTGGGTTTACCGAAAAAAATATGGGTGTCGTATTAGAAAATTTAAATCAGTATGCTCCAGAAGTAATTATAGGTTATGCAAACCCTATTTATAACTTTTCGAGATTCGTTGAGCGGCACGGTAATCTAAGATTTAAACCAAAGGCAATTATTTCTGCAGCGGAAAAACTTTATAAGCCTCAAAGAGAAGTTATAGCAAATGCCTTCAAATGCCAGGTATTCAATACATATGGAAGCAGAGAATTCATGCTTATTGCTTCAGAGTGCGCTGAGCACAAAGGTCTGCATATTAACGTAGAAAACCTTTTTGTTGAAGTCATAAACGAAAGTGGTTTTCAGGCTAAGCCCGGAGAAATGGGAGATGTTATCATAACTGATTTGCACAATTACGGAATGCCATTTATCCGCTATAGGATCGGGGATATGGCAATACCTACTGATGAAAAATGCGCTTGCGGAAGAGAGCTACCTCTTTTAGAAGACGTAACTGGAAGAACCCTGGATATTATCAGAACCCCTGATGGACGATATATACCGGGAGAATTTTTTACGCGTTTATTCAGAGAATTTAACGAAATAAGGCAATTTCAGGTTGTTCAGGATAAATTAGATAGCTTGAACTTAAAGATCATCCGTGAAAAGCAGATATCCGATAAGAGAATAGATTTTATTAAGGATGAAGTTGGAAAAATCCTAGGAAAAAAAGTTTCAGTCAAAATAGAATTTGTAGATAATATCCCTTTAACGAAAACAGGAAAATATAGAGTTACGGTATCAAATATTCCCGGCTAATATGAGCTCATTATCTTTCGCGGTTAAGAATGCATCAAAATACGCCTACAGTTTAATACCTCTTGAATGGCGATTAGGAAAGGAGTTCTTCCGGGAACTGAATTTCTTAGAGAAATCACAATGGTGGTCAAAAGAAGAACTTGAACAATACCAAAATGAACAGCTAAGAAAATTAGTAGGACACGCGTATAATAACGTGCCTTATTATTCTCGCCTTTTTAAGGATAGCAAGCTATCTATTTCGGATATAAAAACCATTCAAGACTTACCGAAAATTCCTCTTTTGGATAAAGAAACTGTAAGAAATAATTTAACGCGGCTTAAAGCAATAAATTTTAGGCCTAGCCGGATGATTAAGCTGAACACCAGCGGTACAACTGGTCAACCTCTGATATTTTATTACGACAGGCGAATGCGTATGCCCGGGTTTAACGGAACTTTCCTTTGGAGGCATTATGGCTGGGCAGGTCATAAAGTAGGGGAGCGCCGGGCAACTCTATCATGCTGGACAATAACAGGAAACAGGAATTTTATCTATAATCCCGTTAATAGGCTGCTTGTGCTTTCTGCTTATACCCTGAAACGCGAGAATGCAGAAAAATACGCGGATAAGATGGCAAAATACCAAATTCAATATTTAGACGGGTATCCCAGTTCTATTGAGCTGCTTACCTCTTTTTTAAAAGAGAAAGGCTTGAAGAAACCGCCTGTTCAATTAAGGGCAATTTTTTGTTGGGCTGAATATTTATATGATTGGCAGCGAAAAAATATAGAGGACTTCTGGGGATGCAAATGTTTTGATAGGTATGGGTTGAATGAAAGAGTGATTTGGGGCCTGGAGTGCGAAAAACACGAAGGCCTACATTTAATCTCTGAATTTGGAATAACCGAATTCTTGGATGACGATAACGATAAAAAGCTCAAGCGCATAATCGCGACAAGCCTGACAAACTATGCAATGCCTTTTATCAGATACGAAACCGGGGATGTCGGAAGGCTTCTTGAAAATAAATGCAGTTGTGTCAGAAATTTTCCTCTATTTGAGTTAGGGGGAGGAAGAAAGAGAAATTTTGCTATAGGTAAAGATGGTGCATATATTCCTGTAGCCAATATAGATATACCGAATGTAAGCGAGAATGTTTTACAGTTTCAATTTATGCAAGATAAAAAAGGCATGCTTACTCTTAGCATAATAAAGAAACCGGAGTTCCAAGACAAAGATCTTCAGAAAATAAGCACTAAATTGTTTGAGAAGTTTAGTAATAATATGGTTATAGATATAAGATTTACTGATTCTATATACAAGACTAATAACCAAAAAATCCCAATTTTTATTCAAAAGATTGAAGAATTGAAATGAATAACTTACTTGTAAAAAGAATTTCGATTAAAAGAATGGTTCACTACCAAAAAAACTTATTATCAAATATTTATGTTGATGAAGAAGCTAATATAGAACAAATAAAGTCACGCAGCGATATAAATATTAATTACTTTGCATCGCTTCCTAAAGGACTTCTCGAAGAAATCGGAGCTGAATTTAATCATTTAATTGAAAAAGATACGAGTTGTTTGGTTGCAATGCATAATAATAACCGCGTAGGCTGTATTTTATTTAATATTCATGGTAAAGCGGATTTTTTGAAACCTTTCTCTTGCAAATTTAATTTCGGACCGGAACATGTATATGGATTTGGACTTTTTGTTAAACCTGAGTTTAGAAATAAAAAAATCGGTAAAATTTTATATTTTGAGTCATTTAAGTTTTTAAAAACGCAATTTAAGTATTTTGATATATTTGTAAATTCAGTAGATTTTATACCAAATCAACTTGCACAGAAGTTAGGATTTTATAAAGTAAATGAAGCTGTATTAATCAAATTTTTTATTTTTGAATTTAAAGTTTCTTTAAAAAGAAAATATTCAAAAATAATTTTTGAAAGTTTGTATTATTTATTGAAAATTATAAAAGAGGCGACTAAGCTTTTATTAAAACCTTTAAAATGGGTTTTAAATAAAATTTATAGTATTAATAATAGCCTGCATTTAAAATTATATATTGCTGCTTGCAAAAAGAATGATGGTGGAGCCCGTTTTGCTTTTATATGCAAAAGCCGGCCCGATAATACCATATTAAAGAGGATTACCGACTTAGACTACGAGATAACTAAATATAAAACATTTCGAAAAGTAGATTTAAGAAATGAAGTAAATAACATTTCAGAGAATACCCACTTAATTGTAATCGATGGTAAATATAATTACCTAATAAATAAGCTTGGCTATATTAAAGGAATATATTTTATACCTCAATGGGTTAGGCAAACAAACCCCATTTTTCTTGGAATTAACGATTTAGTTAAAACAAATAAGCTTCGAAAAAGTGAAACTTTGTTGTCCGACATCAAAAAAATTAATAACAGTCATTACGAGTATGAGTTTTTTAAAAATGACCGTTCCTTGTTAGATTTTTTTTATTATAACATGTATACGCCGTATGTTAATAACCGCTATGGAGATGAAAAATTTCTAACTTCTTATGGAGAAATTTTAAGCTATTTTAAAAAAGGCGGCTTAATACTCGTAAAAGATGGCGATAGATATGTATCTGGTACAATTGTCAAAATTGAAGATAAGAAATTATCTACATGTAAATCTGGAGTTTTAAATGGAGATATGAACCTTGTGAAAAAAGGCGTTCTTACCGCATTATTTTATTTTTATTGTAAATTTGCTCAAGATAACGGCCTTACTAAAATAGATTATGGCTTAAGCCGTCCATTTTTGAATGATGGCGTATTAAGATATAAGGCGAAGTGGAACACAAAAATAGATGTCGACAAAAAAAGCAGTAAAGTTTTTGTACTTAAAATTAATCAATTATCTGAATTTACTAGAAATTTTCTAATTAATAACCCATTTATAACTATTGAGAAAAATATCCTTAGAGGTAATGTCTTTTACGATTCAAATTCCAAAGAAAACAGAGAAAAGTATTCTATAAATGGTTTATCTGAATTTAAAATGATAAATTTAGATGAAATGGTTGTGTAAATTCGCTTATAAACATTGCTTATGAGTAACAGAGAAGAGACTTCTTGCGTAGTTTTAGGTCTTGGAGTAAATGGCCTTGGCGTAGTAAGAAGCTTGGGTAGGAATCACTTACGCGTAATAGGAATATATACTCGGGAAGGGGAGCTAGGCAGACACAGTAGGTATTGTAAAGCTATAAAATTCCCTCTTCTTGAGAAAAATAACCAGGAGTTTTTGGATAAACTATGCAATTTAGGTAAAAGCCTTGGTAAAGCAGTAATTTTCTCCACTAATGATAAATATGTCCAATTTGTCTCTGATTTCCGGGACAAGCTATCTGAATATTTTTTAATTAATTTGCCTGAAAAAGATATTGTTGCAAAGATGAATTCCAAAGACGGGATAAGAGAACTGGCCCAGGAATGCGGGGTAAAGATACCCCAAACTAAGCAAATCAATTCAAAAGCTGATCTTGAGTATGTAAATAAACATTTTAATTTCCCCGTGCTTATTAAACCATTTAAAACTTACAATAATGAATACTTTAAAGGAAAGAAAAATCTAATAGTGCAATCTCCTAAAGAACTAACTAGCATATATGAGTCCGCCACAGGCTTGTTTTCTACTTCTTTGGCCCAGGAGATAATACGAGGAGGCGACAACCATATTATAATGCCATCTTTCTATTTTGATAAAGAATCACGCCCTCTTGCTTCTTGCACTACCAGAAAAGTTCGTCAGTATCTGCCTGATTATGGAATAGCCTGTTATCTTAAAACAGAAGGAGTGCCAAAAGTTGAAGAAATAGCGTTGTCATTTTTACAAAAATTAAAATTTAAAGGAATTGTGCTTTTAGAATTCGCTGAATCAGTTAAAACAGGCGACTATTATTTATTGGAAGCGAACTTAAGGTCATGTTACGTAAATCAATTATTTAGCGATTGCGGTATAAATTTTTCTTATATTAATTACCTCTACTTAACAAATCCTTCTTTATTGCAGGGCCTCAAATTCAAACAAAAAAATGGGATATATTGGATAGATTTCATTAGGGACTTGGCTTCATTTAGTAGAAAATATAAACAGAATAAAATAACATTTTTTCACTGGTTTAAAACCGCGCTAAAAGCCCGGTCATTTGCAATTTTTGCCTTTGATGATCTACTGCCGGCTTTTGTATCTCTTTCCCTATTTATAAGGGGCGTTTCCTTGAAACGGTTATCATTAAAAATATGAAAATCCTTCACATATTAGATCGTTCAATCCCGGATTTAAGCGGTTACAGTATCCGTAGTAAATATATCGTTGAATTCCAAAGAAAGATTGGGCTGGAACCGATAGTACTTACATCACCTAAATACCCGCGAATGCCGAAATCAGAGGAAATTAACAATATTACTTATTATCGTTCTTTTCTACCCCAAGATGCATTTTCGTCAATAATGCTTAAAATACCGTTTATGCGAGAATTGCTCATAATGGATGTCTTAAAAAAAGATATCCGCAAGCTCGTCAAGCTTCATCAATTTGATATTCTGCATGCCCATTCGCCGTCTCTCTGCGGGCTGGCTGCCTCCAAAATAGCAAGAGAATCCGGAATTCCCTTCATTTACGAAGCCCGCGCTCTATGGGAAGACACGGCAGTAGATATGCAAAAATTTACTGAGAGGTCTGTTAAATACAAAATAAGCAGGTACCTTGAGACCAAGTTGTTTAAAAAAGTCAGTGCTATAGTAGTTATCTGCGAGAGCCTGAAAAAAGAAATCTCAAGCCGCATAGGTACAAACCATATTTATGTCGTTCCTAACGGCGTGAATACTCAAGAGTTCATTCCAAGAGAGAAGAGTGGCGAGCTTATAAATAAGTATAATCTAAAAGGAAAAACCGTAGTTGGCTTTATCGGCAAGTTTTTCCGATATGAGGGCCTGGATATTTTATTAAAAAGTATCCCTCTAATTTTGGCAAAAAATAAAAATATGGTATTCATCCTGATTGGAGGAGGAGTAGAAGGGGCTAATATCCTTAAGATGGCGAAAGAATTGAAACTTAATGATAACGTTATTTTTCCCGGGTGGGTCCCTCATCAAGAGATCTCTGATTATTACAGTATTATAGATATTTTTGTTTATCCCAGAGTGAGTAAACGAATAACCGAACTGGTAACCCCCCTGAAGCCTCTGGAGGCTATGGCTATGGGGAAGATGGTAGTAGCCAGTAACGTAGGAGGGCTCAAGGAACTTATAAAGGATCAAAAAACAGGATTCCTATTTTCTGCTGGAGATAGCGATGATTTAGCTAAAAAGATAGTGTTTTTGTCAGATAAAGATGCGTTGCGAAAGGAAATAGGCCAGAGAGCCCGTTTGGCTGTTCTATCAGAAAGAGATTGGTCTATTATTGTCCCGAATTACAGGGATATCTATAATACGTTATTGTCAGATAGGAAAAAACATGAAAATAATTAGCGTTGTTGGCGCGCGCCCTAATTTTATGAAAATCGCCCCTATAATGGATGAGCTCAAAAAACATCCGGAAATTGAATCTTTATTAGTCCATACAGGACAGCATTACGATGAGACAATGTCCGACTCTTTTTTTAAAGACTTGGGCATACCTCTACCTAACATAAATCTGGAAGTTGGTTCAAAATCTCATGCCGTCCAAACTGCGGAAATTATGACCGGATTTGAAAAAGTCATAGTAAAACATAATCCGGATTTAGTAATTGTGGTCGGCGACGTAACTTCAACTCTTGCCTGTGCTTTAACCTGCTCCAAAATGAACATACCAGTGGCTCATATAGAAGCAGGATTAAGGAGTTTTGATAGAACCATGCCTGAAGAAATTAATAGAATTTTAACTGACGCGATCTCCGAATATCTTTTTATCACTGAAAAAAGTGCAGAAATTAATCTATTGCGAGAAGGAAGGCCGAAGGAAAAAATATATTTTGTAGGCAATGTTATGGTAGATACCTTGCTTAAAAATAAAGAAAGAGCCAACCAATCACTAATTTTATCAGAACTTAACCTTATCGCGGCTAAAGGCGATACCCTTCCTTACGCATATTTGACGCTGCATAGGCCAAGTAATGTAGATAATAAAAACGTACTACTTGGTATACTGCAAGCCTTGGCTGAAATACAGCAACACATCAAAATTATCTGGCCAATTCATCCCCGGACAAAAAAGAAGATCGAAGAATTTAATTTTAGCGATGTGCTGAAGGCAAAGGGAATTATTCTTGTCGAACCGTTGGGTTATCTTGATTCTTTGAAGCTGATTTCTGAATCACGATTCACATTGACCGATTCGGGAGGTATCCAGGAAGAAACCACGATACTCAATATACCCTGCCTCACGCTACGTAATAATACAGAGCGGCCCGTGACGGTCGAACAAGGAACCAATACCATTGTCGGGATAGATAGAAAGAAAATAGTTAAAGAATCCCTAAGTAATTTAGAAAAAGGGCGTAACCGCAAACCAGCTCCTAAACTATGGGACGGAAAAGCGGCTGGGCGCATAGTCGAAATTTTAATTAAAAAATGAAGCATCAAAAGTTATTAAAAGACAGTTCTATTTATACCTTACGAGTCATTGTCGCTAATGCTACCTCGGTTCTGCAGGTTATCTTTATTGCCAGGTTGCTTGGACCGCAATTATTCGGCATGCTTCAGGTCTATCGTATTATTTTGGGATTTACGGCATACGCTACATTCGGCTCATTGTGGGCGATGATGAGGGAGATCGCTTTTTACCGGGGAGAGAAAAATTACCAGAAGGTTGAAGAAATAAAGAATATTTCTTTTACCCTAAACATAATAACGTCATTGATTGCAACTGTAATTATGGCGGCTCTGATCATCTTTTATCATAAGATATCTTCAATATCTATGTATGAGATGACTATACTTGTCGGAATCGTTATTCTGCAGCAATTTTTTAGTTTCTTCGATAAATATCTCCTTGCGGAAAAGAATTTTTTGCTTAACGGAAAGGCTTCCATTTCTTTTCAATTAACAAACTTTTTTGGCATATTGGTTTTGGGTTATTTTTACGGGCTCACCGGCGTCTTAATAGCCATGCTTTTTTCTTATGCTTTAAGTATTATTTATATTGTTATAACCATTCATTTTAAATTTAGATTGTCATTTAATATACAAAAATCCTTGAAGCTTATAAAAATAGGATTTCCTATATTCGGTAATGGTTTGTTGCGCCAAGGAATGGCTTCAGTAGACAGATTAATGATCGTTAACTTTTTAGGTAAAATTGAATTAGGCTATTACGGAATAGCGGGGATGATAAAACAATTTATGGGAGAATTCTATATCGCAATATTCACCACCATATTCCCCAGCCTTGCCGAAAAATACGGAGAGACTAAAGATATAAAAAGTGTCAAAAACTATATCTTGAAACCAATGGTTGTTTCGGCACACTTAACTCCGCTTTTTATCGGTTCAATCATCATTTGCCTCAGCCCGTTCATCACCTATATTTTACCTAAATATGTTCCTGGGATATCCGCTACAAGTATTGCTATTACTTCTTCATATTTTGCCTGTCTTCAGGCAGGGATTCCCAATTTCTTTATTGCAATTAACAAGACTAGCAGGATGTATCCTTTCCAGATTGCAGCAATAATAATCAGCCTGATTGTTACCTATATTGCCATAAAGCTGGGGTTTGGATTAATAGGGGTCGCCTGCAGCGCAGTCATTTCCTATTTTGTCTTTGTAACGGCGCTGATAAATTACTTTTTGCAGCACTACTCACTAGGCCTGAATTCAAGAATAAAGTTTTTTGCCTATGTTTATTATCCCTTTGGTTATATGGTTGCTTCCATCATGATAATAAATTTTATCTTCAGGATAAACTCTTATTCATTTATAGAAGACCTCTTAATAACATCAGGCAAATTATTAATATTCATTCTTTTGAATATTCCTCTGCTTATATACATTAATAAAAAAACTGCCGTTCTCGGAGAGATAAAGAAATTTAGCTTGAATATGTTAAAAAACAAATTACAACAAACTTCTGAAGTTGATATTATAGAAGATTAAACCCTATGCTTAAAGTCTTAGTTTTGAGTTATATGTTCCCTGATACGCGTAACCCCCAATTGGGAATATTTATAAAGAGGGAGGTAGCCAGTCTTTCTAAACGGTGCGAATTAAAAGTTGTTTCTCCCCGTCCCTGGATATTCTTTAAAGAATGGCTAGGGGCAAATAGTGAAAGCGGCACGTCTGTAATAGACGCATATTACCCGCGTTACTTACCTTTACCAGGACATTTTTTTAACCCGATTAAAGGTTGGTGGTTTTATATTTTTACCAAGAGGTTGATTTCAACAATTAAAAACGGGTTTAACTTTGACGTTATACATGCGCACCGCGCCTATCCGGAAGGGTTTGCCGCTATACTTTTGGGTAAATTTTTTAAAAAACCCGTGGTCATCACTGTGCGCGGTTCGGATATAAATCTTCTGCCGAAACAATTTTTAATGAAACGCCTGATTAGGTCCGCGCTTCAAAAAGCATCCGTTGTGATTGCGGTAAGTAAAGATTTGAAAGAGAAAGTTTACGGTTTAGGCGTAGATGAAAACAAAATAAAACTTATGCCTAAGGGGGTTAACCTGGAAATCTTTAAGCCGAGGGATAAACAAAGTATAAGAAAAGTTCTGGGATTGCCTGCGGATAAAACAATAGTGCTTTATGCCGGAAATCTGGTGGCGGTAAAAAACCCATTAGCGATAGTAACTGCGGCTTTGCGTATTCCGCAAGATATACTAAAAAAATGTTTTTTTGTTTTTGTAGGAGAAGGAGAGTTGAAACAGGCACTTGATAGAAAGGTCCACTACTCAAGGCTGGAAGATTATTTTTTATTAACCGGAGCCGTTCTTCCTGAGCAAATCCCACCTTGGATGAATGCCGCGGATATTTTTGTTTTACCAAGCATTTCTGAAGGCATGCCCAATGTTCTTTATGAAGCAATGGCCTGCGGCTTAGCGGTTATTGCCTCTGATGTAGGAGGTATAATTGATACAATAGAAGATGGTAAAAACGGATTATTATTTCCTTTCCAAGATGCTCAAGCTTTAAGCTTAGATATTATAAAATTAGCAAATGATACGAGTTTGAGGAAAGAACTAGGAAAAAATGCCAGGCTTTACCTTGAAAATGCCAGATTAACCTGGGAAACAAATGCTTCTTTGGTGGAAAGCTTTTACAAAACAATTTTAACTTAAAAATATTATGGAAAACCAGGTATTTCTATTGATCCTTGGTTCAATTATCTTTTTCGTGACAGCTATTAATCCGTTCTTGATCTTGCCCGTCTTTATAATTGGCTCTTATATAGAATTTATGCTCTATTTTCCAAGGCTAGTTCAATATAATCCTACTGTAATCTTGGGAATAATAGTACTTTCCGCCTGGATATTCCATCTGGTAATCTATAGAGATCTGCCTCCTACGAAGAGCAAGCAGATTTTAATAATATGGGTTTTTATTTTATGGACTTTCTGCAATTCACTTGTTCATAGGGATAGCAGCTTAGAAGCTTTTATTGATTTTCTGCGGATGCTAATTCCGTATTTTTTCTTCGCCTATATTGTCAAAACACGCAAACAAATGTCCATTATCGTATGGGTTCTTTTAATTATAGGTACAATTACTGCATTATACGGGATCTATCAACTCAAATCTAATATTGGAGTTTATGACAGAGGAGTAAAGCGCATCGTAAGCTTTATGGACAACCCCAATGCCTTCGGAAATTCACTCACTATTTTGGTCCCATTAGCATTAGGGCTTTTATTTTACCGCAAACATAAGTTTTTTATGAAGGGTATTATTCTTGCCATACTTGCCTGCTTTATTGCAGGAATTGTTATTTCATTTTCACGCGGTTGTTTTATTGGATTGTTGCTTGGTATATTTTTTTCCGTTGCCAAGTTTTTCAGAAGGAGCAAAAAAGTGTTTGCATTCATGGCTACTTTTTGTTTGCTTTTGGTAATAATTTATTTATTTCCGGATAGGCAAAAATACATACTATGGGCAAGACTGAGAACAATCATACGCGCTGACTCGGTTGAAACAATCGATATGGGCAGGACAGAAACGGCGAAGGCAGGATTACAAATTATGCGCGAAAAACCAATTTTTGGTGTTGGCCTGGCCGGTTTTACTAATGAATATTTTAGGCTGGCTTCCGAATCGCCCGATATTAAAGTAGTAAGTAAAGATGCGTTGGTACCGCACAATCTGTATATACAAGTCGGCTCTTCTTTAGGCATTCCTGGCTTAGCGCTATATTTACTTTTAGTCTTATTTGTATTTAAAGATTTAAGAGCTGCGGAGCGAAAATTTCGTTTAAAAAATGACGGCTTGCTTATGAATATATCTATGGCCTTTCAAATAATGATAATGGTATTCTTGATATCCGGATTTTTCGGGGGCGCTTTAATGAAAAAAATTTTCTGGATACTTGCTCCGCTGGCAATTGCATTAAAAAGAATTTCGCCTCAAGAAGGACAAAAAGAGTTGCTAAAAATTAAGCATGAAAGATAAAATCACTCTACGCAAAATTCCTTATCCTTACAAAGCCGCCTTGGCCATATGTAGCGATTTAGATAAAATAAATCGTGAAAAATTTGACCAAATACACGACTTTCTTTCCTCGAATAAGCCTACTTTACTTGGTAATGGACTAGAATTAGAAATCGCGGATTCATTCTGGATGTACTCCTCTAGCAGTGACACAGTAAACGCTTTTTCATATTTTGAAGGAATAAGTGAAAAACCTTCTTATAATGCGATTAAAATTGAAGAAATGATTTCAGCCGGTTTTATAGACTCTTTGCATACTTACGGAGATTTCAGCGAATACCCGGGCTTTAATCGCGAATTGGCAAAGCGTGCCTTAGCCCAAATGCATAAAAAAAACATGAAGATCTCTGTATGGATTAATCATGGGAATATACATAATTTTCAGAATATCGGGATTAAAACAGCTCTTGGAGATGTAGAATATATTTCTGCCGTTGATGGCGGTAAAAGAAAGTGTATTGAGTATCATGCTGACTTAACGCTTCCCTTCGGATTTAAGTACTTATGGATTGATGAACTTACTGAAATTGTAGGTCAGGAAAGGCCATGTGGGATAATTGAAGCAGTTTTTTCAAAGCTATTTGAATCTAAGCCTACGAAGTCACTTTTCCACAAGTTAATGCTAATCTTGGTTCCATTTTTATTAATTCTTCAAAATAAATTATCTTTGAAACTAAAAATAAATGTAGTCCTGAATAAACTATTTCCAAAAGCCTTTAATGGTAACAATGATTTAATAAAAGTAATTACGTTGAGGGACGGTCAAAAAGCTTATTCTTTCAAAAGATATGGACGTTTCGGGGTTGATAATGCCGATGCCCTGCCTAAGCTTTTGTCTAAGCCTACTTTGAAAAAATTAAAACATAATATGGGAATTATGGTACTATTTGTGCATCTTGCTAAAAGTGATAACCAGAAAAATATCTTTTCTACCCAAGCTTGTGATGCTCTGCGATATCTTTCAGCTCAAGAAAAGAGCGGACAGATATATGTAACTACTACTAGTAAACTATTGCATTATACTGTTTTGAAAAAATTTTTGAAATGGAGGGCCCAACATAGACCCGATGAAATAGAGATTATCATAGAAAAAGTAGAGGATCCTGTGTACGGAGATTACATCCCTACCGTACAACAACTACAAGGAATTACTTTTTATGTACCGGATGCCCAAAAAATATCTGTAAGTATTAATGGTAACAAAATACCTGTAAGCCGGAACTTACCTGATTTTACCGGTAAAGAATCCGTAACCATTCCGTTAACCCGGCTTAAGTACCCGAACAATATAAATGCATAGATTAATTCTATTATTAGCTATTTTTCTTAATACAGTAGGTTTTAGTATTGCCGGCAATATTCCTATTGAGGAAGACGGCAAAAATATTCTAAGTTCCCACCCTAGGATCTTTATTAATTCATTTAATATTGGAGAGCATCGAGAAAAGGTACAGTGGCTGCTTAGTGATCCTTTTGAGCGATTAATAAAATCGAAGCAAACCAAGGTCCCGCAAAGATTGACGCGCCTGAAAGACTATATCTATAAAAATGCGTATCTTTACCAAATAACGGGAGATAAAAAGTGGGCAGAACATGTTATCGAAGCCATGGAGCAACTTCCAAAATCGCTTCAGGCTTATGGAAGCAACGAAGATAGTAGCTTTGCTCATGCCTTAGAGGCATGGTCCATAGGATTTGACTGGTGTTATGATCAGATAGTCGCATCTGGTAAAAAAGATCAGTTCGTTACATGGATAAATAATTATTTTTTAAAAGTACGCGATAATTTAAGTATTTTACCTGATTTTCATAATTACGCCAGTCAAGACGAATTCGCTATTCTCGCTGCCGGCCTCGCCACTTACGGCGACAATCCGCAAGCGCCTCACTATATCAACCTGGCAAAAGATATTATGGAAAGAGGCAAAGAAAGAAATGGGATAGTTTATAATGTAGCCGAATCTATTAAGTTTGTTGATGGAACCTGCAATTGGGAAGGAGTAACATATGGCAGGCAGCAGTTGTTTAATTATTTTAAATATGCTGAAGCCTGGAGAACTGCAACGAATAATACAATAAACCCCTGGCAGGGCGTTTTTGCTAAATTGGAAAACGCCGGTTATTATATAATATACAGCCTGAGGCCCGATGATAAATTCGAAAATTTAGCCGACATATCTTATCCGCGTATTTCATATTATGACATAAATAACCTTGCTGCCCTTGAGAGCCGGTTCAAAAACGGCTATTTCACTGCTTTTATCAATAAATATTATCGTTGGAGTAGCGGTAAACTTATAACAGATATTTGGCTTGGCCGTTTTGACTCATCCTTGGTTTATTATCTTTTATGGTATGACCCGAAGATAAAAGAAAAGGACCTCGAAGAACTTCCAAAAACAAGAAAATTTGGCGATGTAATTATAATGAGAACGGGTTTTAAGAAAACCGATACAATGCTATCCTTTAAAAGCGGAATCCATTGGGGCTTTCATTCGCAGCTTGACCATGGTTCTTTTACGATATACAAAGATGTGCCCCTGGCGATTGATAGCGGTTACTATGACAGTTGGGGCTCGGGTAAAGAACACAATTGGAGCTATTGGAAAAGAACTATTGCCCACAACTCCCTTCTTATTTATGATGCAACAGAGAAACGGGTTACCTATCCAAGAAACAATATCTGCAGCAATGACGGAGGCCAAAGAATGGCTTTTATAACATTTTCGCCTCCATATATTAAAACGGGGAGTACTAATAAACCGGTAAGCATTCAACATTTAAACAAACATCTTGAAGAATTCTTAATGGGAACATTCAGTGCTTACGAATTCACTAGTAGCTATGATTACGTTAAAACAGATATTACTAAAGCATATAATAATGTGTACAGTGGAAAAGGGACAAACCAGCCAAGGAAAGTAGATTTAGTACAGAGAGAGTTTGTATATTTAAAACCAGATATTGTCGTTGTTTTCGACAAAGTATATGCGGCAAAGGACAGTTTAATAAAAAAATGGTTGTTACATAGCGGGAGCTACTATGATAAATCAGCGCAGCCTGTTCTAAATGGAAGAGAAAAAGTGCTGAAGGGGACAGTAGATCAGGGCATTACAGAATCAACAGATACTGACCTGACTACTATAACAAGAGGCCGTGGCAGGTTATTTATAAAAACATTGTTGCCCAAAAATCATGTAACGAGAAAAATAGGCGGGCAGGGATACGAATTCTGGGTAGACGATAAAAACGCACCTATTTCTTCAAAAATCATTCCCTTAGAGAGACAGTCCGAAGATCCAGGGGCGTGGCGGATAGAAATACAGCCAAAAGAAAAGCAAAAAAATGATTTTTTTCTTCACTTAATTTCTATTTCTAATTCTGAGGTTTCTTCAATGCCCGATGCCACAATGATACAAACAAACTCAAAGAATATGATAGGTATTCGGCTTATTTCCAAAAGTGATAATTTTCACTACATTGTTATGTTTAATTCAACTAAAGAAAGCATCAAAAATGCTGATTTAGATATTGGCGGAGAGGGCAAAATAAAAGCCTTACTTTCCGGACTTCAGCCTTCAAGCAAATACGATATCTTAAGAAATAATCAGTTTTTAGAAAACGGGGTATCCGCTGCTGAAGGAACATTGTATTTTGACTTGGATCTAAGTGGAAACAAGAATCTCTTTTCTATCCGCTTAAAATAATTAAAAGCAGAGGTAAAAATGATGAAATTTATTTTCTGGTTACTACTATTCAGCATAGGTTATACTTATTTTGGCTATCCAATACTTATGGCGATTTTGTTGAAAATTAAGAAAAACAAACTAGTAAATAAAGCAGAAATTTTTCCGTTGGTCAGCATTGTGATTGCTGCTTATAACGAAGAAAAGAATATCGGAGCAAAAATTTCTGATTTACTTAACTTGGATTATCCAAGAGAAAAAATGGAAATAACCGTAGTTTCCGATTTCTCTACTGATCAGACTGACGAAATTGTTAGAAGCTTTGCAGACAGAGGAGTTAAATTGGTGAGGCTGGAAAAACGTAGTGGCAAAATCGATGCTTATCGCAATGTTTTACCCGATTTGAAGGGAGAAATTATTGTATTTTCCGACGCTACCAGCCTGCTTGATAGATATAGTATTGGAAAACTAATAAATAATTTTAATGATCCTACCGTAGGTTGTGTTGGCGGGCTGCTTATGTATATTAACCCTAAAAATGCTCTTGTAGGAAAGGGAGAAAGAAAATATTGGTCTTATGAGAAACGAATCAGGGAATATGAAAGCAAGCTAGATTCATTGCCTTCGGTTTCGGGAACGTTATATGCGGTACGCAAGGAACTTTTCCCGCTCGATATGAAAGAATACCTTGCAGACGACTTGATCATTCCACTTATAGTAAAAAAGAAAGGATATCGTACGGTCTTTGAGAAAGGCGCGATTTGTAAAGATTTTACTACTATTACCATCAAAGAAGAAATGGCTAAGAGAATAAGAATAACCGTACAAAACATAAGAGGCCTTTTAGACCAGTTGGAAATTTTGAACTTTTTCAAATATGGTATTTTTTCTTTGTTGGTTTTTTCTCATAAGGTACTAAGACTACTGATACCAATTTTTTTGCTGGTATTATTCATTTGTAATATTATACTTATCACACAGCATTATCTCTATTCGCTCATCTTACTAGCCCAACTGCTATTTTACGTTATGGGCATATTTGGACATCAATTGAATAAGAAAATAAAGCTTACTGCGGCAAATACTTCGTTTTATTTTTGTCTTTCTAACATTTCAATTTTTATAGGCATACTTGAATTTATAAAAGGGAATAGAGTTACTACCTGGGAAACGGTGAGAACCTAATGTCAAAAGGCTCTATAATAGCTATGATGTATGTCATTACGTTTGCAATGGCCTTTTGTATCTCTTATACCCTTACTCCGCTGATAAGATGGACAAGCCTTAAAATGCATTGGCTTGATAAGCCAAACTGGCGCAAAGTCAATACAAATCCAATGCCGCTCGTAGGAGGATTAGCTATATTTTGCGGTTTCTTAGCGACTATCTTATTTATTTCTGGTCAACAGCCGTTTTTTCCGATTAAGGATAAACTGTTATCGGTTTTAGCAACTTCGTTCATCATTTGCCTTGTCGGTATGGCTGACGATATAAAAGGCCTTAGCCCGCGCAGGAAACTATTTTACCAACTAGTTGCAGCCGCAATAGCTACCCTTTTAGGATTTATGATATTAAAAGTAAGCAGCCCATTCGGCGGTCATATTAATGCACCGTTTGTCTTTTCGCTTTTAATCACGGTTTTATGGATTATAGGATTTACCAATGCAATTAACCTCATGGACGGCCTTGATGGTCTCGCTGCGGGTGTTTCATCAATTATTGCAATAAGCCTATTCTTTGCAGCGATAAGAACCAATAACCCACTAATGGCAATTTTATCAATTGCCCTTGCTGGCAGCGCACTAGGTTTTCTTCCCCATAACTTCTTTCCGGCAAAGATTTTTATGGGTGACACAGGTAGTATGTTCCTCGGTTTTATAATAGCGCTCATCTCGATAGAAGGGGCGTTTAAGAGTACAACACTACTCACTCTTATTATACCTATTGTCGCAATGGGTGTTCCGATTATAGATACGGGTCTTTCAATCCTAAGACGCCTTGTCAAGGGCAACGGTGTTTTTAAAGCCGATAAAGAGCATATCCACCATCGCTTGCTCTTCCAGGAGGGTTCGCAAAAAAAAGCTGTAATTAGGTTATACCTTTTGACGGGTTCTTTTGGGCTCATTTCCGTTTCCTTAAGTGGAATGAAAGGCCTGTGGGTGCTCTCTGCACTTATCATTACGCTAATTCTTACGTTACGCTGGATTCATAATACAAACTTATTGGATTTTGAAGCAACTGCTACGAAAGAAAAGAGGAGTTAGATGTTAAATAGAATCGACGTATTGAAACTTTCTGCTATAGGCATCCTTACTATAATTGCCTACATACCGACGCTTATCTGGATGTATGACCGCTGGACCGTAACAGATACTTATTACAGCCACGGATTTTTAGTACCCCTTATCAGTGCATACATTGTCTGGGCAAAAAGAAAAGAGTTTAAGAACCTTGATGTTTGCGCCTCAAATAGCGGCTGGCTTTTTTTCTTGATCGGTATTTTAATTCATTCCTTAAGCACACTTTTTAGAATATCGTCTATTTCTGGGTTTGCACTCCTATCAATTATACCCGGGATTATACTTTTGACTTTGGGGAAACAATATTTGAAGAAGTTATTATTTCCAGTATTTTTCTTATCATTTATGATCCCCTTGCCTCAAGTTGCTATTGTAAATATAAGTTTCAGACTTAAATTACTTGCCGCTCAAATCTCGACTTTTGTCATTAACAACCTTGGCGTTCGCGCAGTCAGGGAGGGGAGTATAATCAGAACCGCACATGCACAACTTATGGTTGAAGACCCCTGCTCCGGGATACGATCGCTCATTGCGCTCATTGCGCTTGGCGCGCTTATGGCATATTTCAGTAACCTTTCAAAAATAAAAAAAACAATCCTTTTTATCTCTTCAATACCAATAGCTATTGCAACAAACATAATCCGCATTGTAGCCTTATCTCTGGCAAGTGAAATCTACGGGGAGAAATCAGCAACCGGACTATTCCATGATACGATGGGGATTCTTGTGTTTGTGTTTGCGTTTCTGGGGCTCTTACTTGTAAATAAACTATTGGAATAGGGGGCGTAGAATGAACCTAAAGAATTTTATAATTGTACTACTCGTCCTTATTGCCGCTGCGGCTGTCACCAATAAGCAGATAAAATACAATCCCCAAGATGAACCGCAGGTATCTCTTTTCCCTTTGACTATAGGCGATTGGCAAGGAACGGATATTCCGCTATCTGACCGAGATTACAAGATACTTGAAACCAAGAACCTTTTTATCAGGGATTATAAGAATCTGAAAACAGGGGAATCCGTGAATTTTTATGTCATCTATTCGCAGGATAACAGAAAAGCGCTGCATCCGCCTGAAATATGCTATACAGGAGGAGGCGCAACAATCACCAAGAAAACTGTTATCCCGCTCATAGGCTCTTTTAAAGCGAACCTGTTTACTATCGATTCAAAACAGTCAAGGCAAATGGTAGTGTATTGGTTTAAATCTACCACATTAAATACGTACAGCTACTTACAACAGCAGCTTAAGGTCGTTGTCGACCATATACTCGGAAAGAAAACTTCCGGGGCAATGATAAGGATTTCGGCAGCAGTACATAATAACGACCCCGACTCTTCCTTACGTAACATCAAGTCTTTCGCCAGCCAAATTACCCCTTTTTTGGACACCTACGTTCCTTAGATTCCGCATAAGAAAGCGTTTTCTTTTTCAAACGCCGCGTTTACTTCCGTAAACATTTCGAAAAAATCAAAGTTTTTGATAGGCGAAAAAACTATCTATGTAGATTTGTTTCCATAACACATTGGAATATAAACAGTTAAAATAGCGCTTATATTAGCGGACAATCTAGATTTTGGCACAGAAAATGCTTATTTATATTTGTTACTACTCGAATTTGAGATGAACATTATGAATAAAAAAACGACCCTTTTAAGTCTTCTCTTCGCAGGCCTTTTGCTTTTAGCAATGCCTGCGCTATCCTACGCAGGAGTAGGAGGCCCACACTTATGGCTTAGTACTGATCCTGCGCAGTTTGATGAGGGTGGAGCAGGTTATGTATATGATTCCTCCGACCCATGGAAAGCAGACAGCTATGTTCCTGAGCAAGTGCCTTTCACGATGTATCTCTACAATTCCCTCAATAACGGAAAATTTCCCGATGCACTGAACATCGGACTATTGGTTACTATCCATAACGGAGAGGCCGGCTCAGTCAATATCAAAGACGAGTTTGGCGTTACTACCACGCTTAGCGTTTTTAATCTCACTGACTTTGAAACATACTATGGCGGAGGCAACCACGGCGTATATGCTCCTCATGATGGGGTATTCGCGATTTATCATCCTTCATCTGTAATTAACCTTTCTTCGAACAGTACCGGAAAGAAGTATACATCGTTTGAAATTGAAGGTATTTCCTTTTCGCAGGTCCATTTTGACGCATTTTCGGATAACGGATATTATAACCCTGCATCGCACGATGTCACCGATAGAACTAAAACCCCTGAACCTTCAACAATCGCACTTTTAGGCATAGGATTATTCGGATTATTCGGGGCCAGGAAAAAAAGGGGGAGGTAGTAATGTTCAGAATTAAGTTACTGGTATTATTAGTCCCTTTAGTGTTATTGACCGGCTGCCTTGGCGGTAGTGGAGGCGGGGGAGGAAGTTCCGCAGGTAGCTCGAGCTCGCCTAGCTATTTTGCAAGCAGCGATTCTGACAGCTATTCAAGTTTTTCTGCCTCACTACCGACATATCACAATCCTGAGCCTAGCAGCTTAGCCCTACTTGGGGTAGGCCTTGCCGGGTTAATGATGTCAAAGAGAAAAAAGAAAAAATGAGAAGCTTAATACTTGCGCTTATTATCATCACCTGTACCTTCGCATCCGCACACGCAACAACGTACACTTTTACCCCGTCTCCGGTTGACCTTTCTGACCTTGCCCACCAATATTATTATACCTGGGGAATAACCTGGTCAATCCCGGCGGGTGAAAAAATTACAGAAGCAACGCTGACATATTACAACATTTACGACTGGACCAGAGAAACTAATGACAGGTTATACACCCATCTTCTGGATAATCCTTTGACCGGCTCAAGAAGCTATTGGGATAATGAAGGCGGCGGAGATAATTTCTCCGGCCAGGGTTATTTGGTCGGCAACTGGACCGACCCTAATGGCGGCTCTCCAACCAATTTCAATCTTACCTATACCTTCAGCTCACTTGGTTTAATTGATGAATTAACCTTGTTTGCGAATACCCCTTATAATGCAACGCGCGCAAATTTTGGGTTCGGTATTGACCCGGATTGTCACTATTATAACGCCAACGTAACTTTCAGCATCACTACTGCACCCATTCCAGAGCCCGCTTCGCTGTCACTTTTTGGATTAGGAGTGTTAGGATTATTAACGCTGGGTAGAGGAAAAAAGAGGGAGGAAAAATAACAACTATGAGAAAAACATCTAACTTTATCTCGCTTTTAATCGTAGCGGTATTGATACTCACCTTCAGCGAAAAGGCTTGGGCTGTTTCTTTTTCTGTGGAACGCGGAGCAACCGGAACAGAAGAGAGTGCCCTAGAAGCCTCATACGGAACAGGGACCGTTCCGAACAATGTCTATAACTCTGACCTTTCCGGAACTAATACTGTAGGCTCATCCGGCCAAGACACCGGCACTTCAGGTACTCAAGGCTTTGGCGGATTCCGCCCCGGCCAGGATATTGATGCCATTTTCTTTGGCAATCCCATTGCGCCAGAATCAATTAGTAAATACTTCTTCTCTCTCGATTACGGGGCAGGATATTACACCGGGCCTTATCCTTCAGGGTCCGGGACAGAAGCTGCCCAGGGAACAGGGACTGCACCCAGTAATGTATATATGTCCACAGGGGATGGAACGAATGTTAATCCCTATCCCTATTCTGGGCCTGATTTAGGCATAGAGCCATATACGGGTAGTAATCTTGACGCTTTTAACCTGGAAGATTTTACCTCGCCCAATTCATATCCCCTTTATTTTTCCCTTGATCTTAATGAAGCGACGGATATTGATTTTGACGAAGATGGAACGAGCGACATAACAGTAGGCGGAGGGGATATTTTAATAAGTAACGGCAACGGAATATTCTCAACCTTCCTCACATCAGCAGGTTTAGGCTTATCTGAATCGGATAATCTAGATGCGCTCGCCCGTCTTTCTGACGGAAGTTGGCTATTTTCGGTAGATTATGGCTCTTATGGGCTTGAAGGAAGCGCTGTGTTCGCTGCTGCAGGAACAGGACGTAGGCCGGCAAATATCTATCGGTCTTTTGGTGATGGCTCCAACTCACTATGGCTTTCCAGCGAAGCGCTTGGGCTTCCTTCAGGGCGTGAAACAGAAGGAGGCTGGGGGCCAAACCTTGACGCTTTTGATATTGCAGCAACTGCAGCCGCAATACCCGAGCCAACTACTATGTCACTCTTAGGATTTGGTTTGTTAGGATTATTGGGCTTAAGAAAAAAGAAATAACGCTCAATACGCTATACGCAATACGCTATACGCGATATTAACGCGAACAAAGCCACGGACGCGATAATATATAAGAATACTTAAAGAGAGGGGAGGTGAAAAAACAATGAAGAAAATATTGCTTACAACTTTGATAACATTATTTATTATGGGTTTTGCATCGACAGCAAAAGCAGTTACATTAGATCCGGGGGGAGTAGTAACTTCTCTTGGAGTTCTGACTCCTTCGGGATCACTAGTTACTTCTTTGCTTGGTCAATCATTTATCGGTAAAGACATAGATGGTGTCTCGTTTTTCTCCGGTACGCTTGACCAGTATGTGTATAAAAATAAAACTGGTTTGCTTTTCGTCTATCAAGTTCATAGCGATAATATCTATCCAGACCATATTCAGACATTATCAACTACCGGTTTTAGCGGGTTTGCGGCCGGAGTAGATATTGATATCTTGGCTGGAAAGACAATTTCAAGAAGTTCATCAGGCGGGACTATCACTTTTAACTTCTTGGACATTGCGGATAATACTACTTCTCCGTATTATTGGATTCAAACAGATGCGAGATATTTGCGTTGGGGTGGTACCAATTTGATAGATGGCGGCACTGCTAACTTAAAAACCTATGCTCCCGGACCAGGTGTCCCAGAGCCTACAACTATGCTGTTGTTCGGAATGGGTGTTTTAGGATTGATTGGTTTAGGAAGAAAGAAAGCCTAGGCTTCTCTTCCTGAAATTATCCTGAGATGCCCCCTAGTGGTGCATTTTCGAAAGTGCAGACAAAAAAGGGGGGGCGGATCCAAAAGATTTTGCCCCCTTTTTTTTACAACTGAAAATGCACAACGCGATACGCAATACTCTATACGATAAAAGGTTAAGGTTGAGGCTGAGGCTAAGGCTAAGAGATGCCAGAAGAAGCCTAAGGTCAAGGTTTAGGTTGAGGCCAAGAGAGGCTAAGGTTGAGGTTAAGGTAGTAAGTAGCTAAAGACTTAGGCCAATAACCTGTAATTATTTCAGGTATTTTGCCTTGACAAACAACAATCGCGTGCTATACTTAAGCATTGTTGTGTTTACAAAAATAAACATTCCAAGAACCCCCACAAATTAATGAGTTTACAGATTTCTAGCCTGGCAACAACCAAAAAAGCCTTCAAGGAAAGCTGGCTTGCACTCAAGAACAATCGTGTTATCTTTATCCCTTTTTTAATCTTCGCGATTGTTGACCTAATAAGCCTCTTCGTCCTGTTTCTTGCCCCGCGCATGCCTTTACGGCTTGCGCTCGGCCCCATAATCAGGACTATCTGGAACGAAACGTTCCTTCATTACCCGGCTAACTTCATACTCCTGCAAAAACTTTCATTCCTCTCAAGGCTGGCCTTATCCGTCCTCATAGGCTCACTGCTCACCGGTATGGCAGTATCCATTATCCAAAGCACCTTTTACAAAAGGCCGGTTGAGCTGAAAAAATCTTTCGTAAGCGCGCTCAAAATATACTTCTCACTTTTTTTGGTTACCCTTATCGTAACCGGGCTGTTTTATTTCACGGGGAAAGCGATGTCCTTTGTCCTTGCCAAATATTTCAGCCGGCACGCCAGGCTTTTGTTCATAGGCGCGCGAGTGTGGTTCGGCCCGATTTCCATGGCGCTCAATTTCCTGGTTGCGCTCTTCATACAATCATGCTTCGTCTATGCAATACCCGTCTTAATAATCGAGAAGATGAAGTTTAAAAAGGCTATCGCACGGTCATTTGTATTGCTGAAAAAATTGTTCATACCCACTATCCTTTTAATCGGCCTGCCCATGCTTCTGTATATACCTATCATCGTGATGGAGTATAATACGGTCTTCTTAATCGAGAAATTCATCCCCGAAATAATCCTGGTAATATTAATGATAGGTATTATTATCAATTCCTTAGTCATAGACCCGCTTATTACCGCGGCAACCACGCTGTTGTATCTTAAAAAAAAGGAAGAAGGCCAACTGTAACGACCTATGAAGAAAACACTGCTTTTATTGCTTGCATTAGTATTCATTACCGGCTGCGCTGATGACCAATATGCGATTGAAAGGCGCTACTGGTTCCTGAAGAAACAGGCAGAGAAAATACTCAACAACCCCGAAGCCTCCCCGCCGAGAGAACTTGAAACCATCGTTGCCAACCACTATCGCTTTATAAAGAAATACCCGAATAACATTCTCTCACTCAGGGCTAATTTTGATATCGCTTCTTTATATACCGTCAAAAAAGAATTTGAAAAGGCAAGAGAGCACCTTAACGCAATGCGCCCCCAATACGGCACAAACCCTGCAATCAGCGCTGATATCACTACTGCAATCGGCTCTACCTATGAAATAGAAGAGAAGTGGCCTCAGGCGCTTGAGCAGTATAATAAGGTAATCAAGGAATATCCTTTAACGCCCACCGGATTTTCAATGCCGGTATATATTGCGAAATATTACGAACGGACCTATCAGCCTGACCGGGCGATTGCAGTCTACCATCAGGCAATCGGGCATTATCAGGGGCTGATTGACAAACACCCCGGCACCCCCGTTGCCCTGAACGCCGGCCTTATGATTGCCGATTGCTACGGCAGCCTGGCTGACTGGTCAAATGCCGCAAAAACCCTGGAAGGCATACTTAATGATTACAAAGATAAAGTAAACCTTGACGCCCTCATGATGAACACGGCATTATTATACCTTGGCCAGCTAAAAGACGAATTCAGGGCAAAGGAATTACTGCAAACCTTGATTAAAGATTATCCCAAGAGCAGGTACTCGGGCACTGCCAAGGCAATATTAAAAAAATTGTCAAAACCACAGGAATAGAACGTAACGAGGTAAAAATGATTGAGACCTTCCTGAACAAAACCGAAAACAAAAAAGGCTCGGTAACCAGCTTCCTGCAGGATATCCTTAAAGAGATAATGTCTATTGTGGGGGCTGAATCAGGTTCCCTGTTCCTCTTTGACGCAAATACAAAAGAACTGATACTTGATGCATTTTATAACTCGGAAGAGCTCGGTATCAAAGAGCTCAAGACAAAGCTTGGCGAGGGGATCGCCGGCCAGGTAGCCAACATTAAAAAGCCGGTCCTGGTCAAAGATATCGACACTGATGTCCGGTTCCAGCGCAACGGCTACAAGCATTACCGCACCAAGTCATTTATGTCTGTACCGCTTTTCGGCCCGCACGGGTTAATCGGCCTGATGAACATCGCCGATAAATCTACGGGCGAGTCCTTTAATGAAAAGGATCTCGAATGCGCAAGTGCTCTGTGTAGGTATGCCTGCGTAATAGCCGATAGCCTGCAGCAGTTTGAGAAGCTTAAAAAGGAACGCGAGGAACTCAGCGAGCACAAAAGGCTGCTTGAAAAATACGCCTCCGTGGGTAAGCTTGCCGCAGGGGTCGTGCATGAAGTAAACAACCCGCTTGACGGCATTATCCGTTACACCAATATCCTGCTTAATCATATCAATAACGACTCGATCGCCAAAGAATACCTGCTTGAAATCAAAAAGGGCCTCAACAGGATTGCCCGCACTACCCGGTCGCTCCTTGAGTTTTCGCACCAGGTCAATTCCGGCACCCCTAAGACAAAGAACTACACCGACCTTCATGAATTAATCAACGAGTCGGTTGACGTCTTCAAGAACAGGATCCAGGTCAGCAACATAGAGATAAAAAAATATTTCTCTAGCGAGCTGCCGAGGATAGCCGATTTTGGCCTTACGCATGTGTGCATCAATATGATAAAAAATGCCATTGACGCGATGCCTGAAGGCGGGACCCTCGAAATTGCCACTGCCTTACGGAACGATTCCGTGCTCGTAAGTTTTAAGGACACGGGGACAGGCATAGCGGAAGAAATCAAGAAGGATATTTTTGAACCGTTTTTTACCACCAAAAGCATAGAAAAAGGGACGGGCCTGGGCCTTTCCATCTGCCTGGAAATAATTAACAAATACGACGGCAACATTCATGTGGAAAGCGAATCCCCTAAGGGCACGGTTTTTACGCTCATGATCCCCAAAGTACACCTTGAAAATGCGCAATAACAACCAGCATATCCATATCATGGTAGTTGATGACGAGCCCCTGGTAAGGCGTTCATTAAGCGAGTTCCTTACTATTGAGGGCTACGCCGTAAGCACCGCGCAGAACGGAAAAGAGGCTCTGGGGCTTTTAAAAGATTTTGATGCGGATATTTTAATCAGCGATATTAAGATGCCCGAACTTGACGGCATCCGGCTTTTAAAAGAAATGAAGTCGCGCAACTATAACATCCCGGTGGTCTTTATGACTGGCTACGGCAGCATCGAGAACGCGGTTGACGCGATGAAAGAAGGGGCATACGACTACATTACCAAGCCTATTATCGATAACGAAATCAAGATCGTGATAGACAGGCTGCTCAAAGAAAAGACCATCATCGAAGAAAACGCCCAGCTGAAAGAAAAACTCGCCGCAACACGCAGGAACAGCTTCCACAATATACTGGGCGAACATGACAAGATGCAGAAGATTTATACCCTGATTGAGGCGATTTCCAACACCCGCTCAACCGTCTTAATCAGAGGGGAAAGCGGCACCGGAAAAAGGATGATTGCACACGCAATCCACAAATATAATGAATATGAACGCGGCAAGCCGTTTGTCGAGGTAAGCTGCGGCGCCCTCACCGAAACCCTGCTTGAAAGCGAGCTTTTCGGCCATGTCAAAGGCTCATTCACCGGCGCAATCAAGGACAAGATTGGCCGCTTTGAGCTGGCTGACGGAGGGACCATTTTTCTCGATGAAATAGACGCCTTTTCGCCGGCCTTACAGGTAAAGCTTTTAAGGGTCCTGCAGGACGGAGAGCTGGAAAGGGTAGGGGATAACACCACGAAAAAAGTGGATGTGCGGGTAATCGCTGCCACTAACCAAGGCCTTGAGAAACTCATCGAACAAGGCAAATTCAGGCAGGATTTATATTACCGGCTCAATATTATCTCTATGGAGATCCCTCCGTTAAGGGACCGCAAAAGCGATATCCCGCTTTTAATCCAAAGCTTCATAGAAAAGCATGCCGCGCATTCAAAGCGCAGGGTAAAAGAAATTACCAAAGACGCAGTAGAATTATTGATGAAATACGACTGGCCGGGCAACGTCAGGGAGCTTGAGAACATCATCGAGAGGGCAGTCATTTTAAGTAAAGGCGAATATATCACCCCGCAGGACCTTCCCGAATGCATTTTTGGGATTAAAGAAAGTAACAATGCCGCTGCGCCCTCTTGCGACGACGGCAACGGAAACGGTTTTAAGCTTAAAGATGCGCTGAAAGAGCCGGAAAGGGACCTGCTTGTCAAGGCGCTCAACTCGGTGAATTGGAACCGCAACGAAGCAGCAGGAGTACTCGGCATAAACAGGACTACACTTTATAAAAAAATGGTGCGTTACGGCTTATTGAGTAAGAATGGAAAAAAGAATTAAGGGCGAGGGCTCAGGCAAGCAATTAACTTTCAAAGAGTTAATTAATTTAAAAGAGTGGCAGAAAATCCAGGACAATTTCTCTGCCATTACGCAGATTGGCATCAGGACATTAAACGGCGAAGGCCTGGCGGTTACTTCTCCGAGCGGGCAGCCGCGCCTCTGCACGGAAGTCATCAAAGACTTCGCTTTAAAAAAGAGGCTCTGCGATTGGTGTTTGCCGACGTTTTTGGGCGGCAATGCGGTGGTGGATAAAAACCTCGGTTTTTCCTGCCCGTTGGGCTTGAAGGTTTTTGTCGCTCCCCTGATTAATGAAGTTGAGAACGTCATCGCCTACGTGGTCTTAGGCCCGGTATTCGTGGGGGCGCACAAGGTCAAGCCCGAATACAACGAGTTCGCAAAACATTACAACCTTGACGTTGAAGAGCTCTTCAGCGCGCTTTCGGAAATCAGGCTTATTTCTTTTAGCGGAATCCAGTCGCTGCTTGAGCTGATGCAGGATGTCGGGAATTATATTATTAAATCTTCGTATCAACATTTAACCATGGAGAAACCTATGGTGGTTATTGACCGGGAAAAACTGAACCAGCTATTAAAGGTATTTCTGGATGTGGCATTTCAGGTCAGCGGCGCCGACGTGGGCTCGGTTATGTTGATGAACAAGAGTACCCAGGAATTATCCATCCTTACTTCAAGAGGCATCCCGCAGGATATCGCAAGCGCAACCCGGGTGAAGGTCGGCGAAGGCATCTGTGGCACCGCGGCAAAGGAACGAACGTCTTTCTTGATTGACGATAATATAAAAGATAACAGGATTAAGCGCTACCTTAACCGGCCGAGCCTGAAATCCTCAATGGTCCTGCCGATCAAGTTGCACGAAAACGTCTTGGGTGTCGTCAATCTCGGCGCCCTTCAGAAATCACCGGTGCAGTTCAACGACGCAGACCTGGCAATGATTAATCGCCTCATTGACCTTGTAGTAACAGCTTTGCACTAGAATAGGTTAAAGCTGCAAAATCAATTCTCCCCATAGTAAATTCCAAATCTCAAATAACAAATTCTCATATTGTTCATAGGGAAAGGTAAGGTTAATGGTTTGGTTGTTGGTGTAAGGTTATTGGTGAAAAACCGGTGAGATGTCAGTTTTCTATCCGTCTAATATACCAAAGGAGGGACGGATGGATGAGAAGAAGAGGATTGTTAGTTTTAAAGACCTGGAGGTATATCAAAAAAGTTACGATGCATGTATAACGGTTATGACCATGGTACTGCCAAAACTACCCGATGCAGAAAAATACGACCTTAAAGATCAGCTCTCAAGGTCATCCAAAGCTATTCCGAGATTAATCGCAGAAGGATATGCCAAAAGACATCAAAGGTTTGGTTTCCAAAAATATCTTGATGACGCTATTGCAGAATGTAATGAAACTGTTGTTTCTTTGTCTCAGTGCATTGATATTTACCCGACATATATAGAAAAGAATCTGTGCGAGGATTTAGTTGGCATTTATGATATTATTGCAAGGCAATTATACAGATTAACGGAATCGTGGAATCGGCTCAAAATGACCCACCAACTATCTTCCCCAATAAAAGTTCAAAGGTAAGGGTTAAGCTGATGGATTGGTTGTTGGTGTAAGGCCTTTGGCGTTTTTACACCACCTACTTTACCAAATAACCAGACCCATAACCTTACCTATAAACCATTAACGAATCCTGCGATATGGAGTAGCCGGTATCTTAAGCTCATCACGATACTTGGCTACGGTGCGGCGGGCCACTTTGAGGCTGTGTTTTTCCTGGATTAACTTTACGATATCTTCGTCACTTAAGGGCAAGTGCTTATCTTCTTCATCAATCAGCTCCTTGACCACTTTCTTAATGAAGTTTGTGGACACGGCGGATTCGCCGTTCTGGTCGCTTATGCTGCCTGAAAAAAGGTCCTTTAACGCAACAATACCGCATGGTGTCTTGGCAAACTTGTTCATAATCGTCCTGCATACGGTTGTCTCATGGATCTTCAGCTCATTTGCCAGCTGGGCAAAAGTAAGGGGCTTCAAATGCGACAGGCCGTGCCGGATCGCATCTTCCTGGATCACCACAAGCCTTTCCATAACCCTTCGTAAGGTTGACTGCCTTTTAGTGACTGCCCTTAAGAGCTCCTGCGCATTACGCAGCTTCTGTTCAATGAATTCACGCGCGGTTGCGTCAAGGTTTTTCTTCTTAAGCATTTCCTTATAACGCCTGTTTATGACTATTGTCGGAACGTATTCATTATTAAGGGTCAATTCAAGCATTTCGTCTTTTTCTTCGATGAGGACGTCCGGGATAATCCTTTGCACCTCTTCAGCCGAATAATTCCTGCCGGGCTTAGGGTCAAGCTTTAATATTTTTTGGATCAGCGGCTCGATGGCCTCAATAGGCTCTTTCAGCGATTTGGCAATCAGGCTGTAGTTCTTTTTTGCCACATCTTCAAGGTGGGATTCTACGATTTTAATCAAAAGAGGGCCATCCTCACAGTTCCTTTTTAATTGAAGGATAAGGCATTCACTGACGGTCCTTGCGCCTACCCCGGCAGGCTCAAACTGCTGGATTAACGCAATAGCCTTTTCAACCTCCTCGCAGGAAACATGCAACACTGCTACCAATTCATCTACAGTAGCCTTCAGAAAACCGTTATCATCAATATTGCCGATTATTTCGCTGCCTACCCGCAGCTCTTCGTCAGAATTGGCAAACATACCAAGCTGCCTGAGCAGCACGTCTTGCAGGGTGGGCTTTTTTGACAGGATTTTATCGGATATGTCTTCAAAAACGTCCTTTTTTTTGCTTTTGGGGACCCCCTCAAGGCCGTTTTCCTCATCAGGAAGGGAGGAGGAGGGAGGGGTGACAGCCTCATCTTCTCCCAAAAACTCTTCTTCCAGGCAAGGGTTGTTCAATAGCTCCTCCTCAAGCAAATTCCTCAAATCAAGCGAGGAAATGGCAAGAATACGCAAAGATTGCCGCAATTCAGGAGCCATAACCTTTCGTAATTCAGTCTTCTGCCTTAGGTCCATAGCTGTAGTATAACATATCGAACTAGAAGGTCAATATCCCCGCTCACTCCGTTCGCGAGGATTAATTCGCACAGCAACTTATGTCAGTAAATACCCTGCTACGCTTCCATAAGTTGCGTGCTCATTAAGGTTGAGGTCGA
>JBFMDA010000002.1:0-61274 GCA_040754255.1 Candidatus Omnitrophota bacterium
CCTTGGAAAGGTCAGCAAGAAGGGCATTAATCTTAGAGACGGTCACGGGTATATAGGGCCAAGAGCGCTTGATAAGAAAATCCAGGTTTTCTTTAAGCTCAATGTTTGCGTTGATAAGGAAATTATACAGGAGTACCCCGATGAACCTCCTGGCAAAAGAAGCAAATCCCTCCTGCCTGACATCAAGGTATACATACACAAGCCGGGACTCGCAGACAGAGCCGAGGAATTTTGAGATGATAGAAGTTTTGCCGATCGAATCATCCCCGATAATAGCGATATTCTGGCGGTACCCGTCCTTAAATGCACACGTACGCTTTTGAAGGATCTTTAAGTATTCTTCCCGGTCAAAAATATTATCTTTTAACATACTAATGCCAACAAGTTAGTTTGGAAGAAAGAAATAGGGGTTTTGAGGTATGTAGCCCTTACGGACCTCAAAATGCACATACGCCGTATCCCTGCCCCCTGTCGAACCTACCTTTGCGATTGCCTCACCCTTGCGCACCATATTTCCCGGTTGAACGGTTATCCCGTTGATTCTTGAATAGACGGTCAAGAAGCCATCGCTATGCTCGATGATGACCGTTTTGCCGAAAGACAGAAAATTGTCGCTGCGAAAGATTACCTTGCCCGAACGAGCAGCAACTACCGGGGTTTCCCGCGGCACCTGAATAGTAATGCCTTTATTGATGACGTTGTCGGACAGCTGGCCGAAAGAAGAAACGACCTTGCCTTTTACGGGCCAGATAAAATCTTCCTGAGTATATGATGAGATGAGTTCCTTAGGCTTTTGTATCCCGGGGATAAAAAGTAGCTGTCCTGTTTCAATCCGGTTTGTATCGGCAATGCGATTAAGGCTGGCAAGTTGGTTAACGTCGGTATCGTACATTCGGGATATGCCGTATAAGGTCTGGCCCCTCGCTATCTGATGATAGAAACCGGGAATTCCGGGCGAGACAATTCCGGAGCGCATGGAGGAAGCACACCCCGTAACGATAAAAGCAAATACTACAATACTACAAAGGCCAAAATGCTTGGTTGTGTGCATTCGCGTTTAATCTTCCAAGCGGGCGAAGGGAATCGAACCCTCCTATCCAGCTTGGGAAGCTGGTGTTCTACCGATGAACTACGCCCGCAAAAAATTACGACTTATGGATACGCCTCTTGCGTTATTTTAATAGAGCAATATTCCCCGCACATAGTGCATACATCCGGTAGGCGCGGTTGTGAAATGCTCCTTAGCGCACCTGCTTTTTCCGGATCCACGGAAAGGGCGATCTGTGTTTCCCAGTTTCTCTGCCTGCGTGCTTCAGACATTTTTTTATCCCACTCTTTTGTATTAGGCAGGCCCTTTACTATATCGGCAGCGTGCGCCGCAATCTTTGAAGCAATCACGCCATCCCGCACGTCTTCGATGGATGGATGCTTGAGATGCTCGGCAGGCGTGACGTAACAGAGAAAATCTGCGCCGTAACTTGCAGCCAGCGCCCCACCGATTGCACCGCTGATATGGTCGTAACCCGACGCGACATCTGTTACCAGGGGCCCGAGAACATAAAAAGGCGCTCCGTGGCACATTCGTTTTTCAAGAAGCACATTCTTTTTTATCTGCCCCAGCGGCACATGGCCGGGGCCTTCAATAATTACCTGGACATTCCTCTTCCTTGCGCGCTGCGCAAGCTGCCCCAGGGTCTTTAATTCTTCAAGCTGCGGCTTATCAGTGGCATCCAGAATAGAGCCGGGCCGAAGCCCATCGCCAAGGCTTAACGTAATATCAAACTCTTCTGCGATATCAAGAACTAGGTCAAAGTATTCATAAAATGGGTTTTCTTTCTTGTGTGTATTCATCCAGCATGAAAGTATTGCGCCTCCCCGTGAAACGATACTAAGCAGCCTCTTTTGTTTTTTTAACGTCGCAAGCGCTTTCCGTGTAACGCCCGCATGGATGGTAAAAAAGTCGACGCCGTCTTCCGCCTGCTCTCGCAGGATTTTCAAGACATTTTCGATATCAAAGCGTAAATAATCGTTATGACTTACGGCTGCATTGACTGAAATTTCATAAATCGGCACTGTGCCGACCGGAAGTGATGAAGCAGAAAGTATCTGCTGCCGGATTTTTCTGATCTGGCCTCCGATGCTTAAATCCATCACCGTATCCGCCCCATAGCGCTCAGCGGCTTCTAATTTCGCCATTTCTTCGGCAATCCCGGATTTATCGGTTGACGTGCCTATATTGGCGTTTACCTTGGTCCGCAAGCCAAGCCCTACTGCACACGGCTTCTTCACGACCCTGTTTGCATTATGAGGTATTACGATTACGCCTTCCTTGATGCGCCGCATTAAGAGCGCATCGGAAATCCCCTCTGAAGCCGCAACCCTTTTCATCAGGGGAGTAATGACACCCAGCCTTGCCTGCCCTAATTGCGTCATGTGCGTGTCCATCATAATGCTTCCTTGAATATCGAGATTTCCCGGTAAAGGTCAGCAGCCCTACAGAGGGCGCCAGACACAGCGATCTTTTTTATTCCATAGCCGGTTAATTCGTTTACGTTATTCGTACGTATTCCCCCGATTGCAAAAACCGGTATGCGTATTTTCCTTACACAATCCCACAGTGCTGCCCGCTTTATCGTTTTCGCCCCCGGTTTTGTCGAAGTCGCAAAACAAGGCCCAATACCAATGTAATCGGCCCCGTCTTTTTGAGCAAGAAGCGCTTCTTCAATGCTCGTACAGGAAATACCGATAATCTTACCCCTTCCTAAAATCTTTCTCGCGTGGATAAGGGGCATATCGTGCTGGCCCAAATGCGATCCGTCAGCTTCCGCTGCAAGACAGATATCAACACGGTCATTTACAATGCAAATGGCCTTTGTGGCCTTAAGCGCTGCTTTTAGCGAAATAACCTCTTTTAAGAATGTGCGCGTGTCAGCGAGCTTATCCCTGAGCTGAAACACATTTATTCCGGCCCTTGCCATCTCCGGCGCGACTTTCCAGGCTTGTTTCCCGGCAAGCACTTGCTTATCTAGTATGGCATAAAGCTGCGAGCTGTAAAGCTGCTTTCTTTTCCAGTTCATACACGCGGTATCGTAATTGTTTATAATGCAGGGCGCAACGAAAATTCTTGAGTTTGGAAAACTCTTCCAGCACCCTTACGGATTCCTTGGCACGCTGGATATTCGCAAAAAAAATATCCCTTACATCCTTCCTAGTTAGTTCGCTATGTGTATGAATCAGGCGGCCTGAATCTTTTAATGCTGAACGCTCCTTGAGGAGGCAGGATAGTTGCGTATAGCGCGTGGCGTTTTCTTCTATTGCGTGCCTTATCTGCTTGAACTCGCTTGTCAGGCGCGCATTATCTATTACAAACCGACAAATATCCTCGCACACCCGCAACCCTTCTTTGGCACGGTTGATATTCGCATCCAAAACCCTGTCTATGCCTTTATGCGTTATATAATCGCGCAATTTTTTTTATCAAGACGGTAGTGGACTTTCCGGGGACAAAGCGTACAGTCTCAACCTTGCCGCCGTAACTCTTCACGAATTCACTTCCTACTATATCTTTCTTTTTCCAATCCGCGCCCTTTACTAATACGTGGGGCCTGATCATTCTGATTAATGCCAAAGGGGTATCCTGGCCAAAAGGCACGACGAAACAGACGCTCTCAAGCGCTGCCACCACCCTAAGCCTGTCTCGTTGGCAGACCAGGGGCCTGTTGTTCCCCTTGATCCTTCTTACCGATGAATCGCTGTTTACTCCGACAATCAGCACATCTGCCTTTCTTGCCGCTTCTTCAAGATATTTTACGTGGCCGTAATGGATAATATCAAAACAGCCATTGGTAAACACTATTCGTTTAGCGCTTTTCCGCAGGCGCGACGCTATGCGCGTGAGTACCGCATAATCGGTAATGATTTTGTCCTCTAACACAGCGCCTGCTCCGTAAGTTCGCACACGATATGGCCAACAGTAATATGGACCTCCTGGACCCTGGCGGTATTACAGGAAGAGACCACCAGGGCTGTATCGGCTAATTTCGATAATTCCCCGCCGTCTCCTCCGGTGAACACCACTGTCTTAATCCCCATTTTTTTTGCCTGCTTTATTCCCTGGATAACGTTTTTTGCCTTGCCGCTCGTTGAAATCCCGACAGCCACATCGTTTACTGAGCCTAGCGCCTCTATTTGCTTTGCGAATACGACATCATACCCATAATCGTTTGCGAGTGCGGTAAGTATCGAAGTGTTTGTGGTGAGCGCAATTGCGGGCAAGGCCTTGCGGTCCTTTTTAAACCTGCCCACGAGTTCTGCGGCCAGGTGTTGGCTGTCGCTGGCAGAGCCGCCGTTTCCAAAAAAGATAACCTTCCCCCCCTTTTTAAGGCATTCGATGATGGTGCCGGCGATGTCCATTATGACGGTAACACTGGTATGCAGTAAATCCTCTTTTACCTGAATACTCTCAAGAAGAGAATCCTTAATTTTATCCCTCATCCTCCACCCCAGGTTAACCAAAAAATACTTTGGCTATTTCATATATTTCTTCATCTACCGTTTTTAATGCCTTTACTGCCTCTTCAAGGGAGACATCAATAACTTTATTGCCCTGAAGCGCGACCATCCTGCCGAATTTTTTGTTCAACACAAGCTCAACCGCTTTCACGCCGAAACGTGTGCCTAATATCCTGTCGAACGCAGTCGGCGACCCTCCTCTTTGAATATGCCCGAGGACGCTGACGCGCGTCTCGTATCCTATCCTTTTCTCTATCTCTTTAGCTAAGATCTCGCCGATGCCGCCGAGCCTGACATGGCCGAATTCGTCGAGTTTTTCCTCTTGGAGCACCATACTGCCCTGCTTAAACTGCGCTCCCTCGGCGACTACCACGATACTGAAATTCTTTCCTCTGCCGTGCCGTTTTTTGATCAGTGCGCACACCTCATCCATATCAATGGGGATTTCAGGTATCAGTATTACATCTGCCCCTCCTGCAAGCCCTGACTCGACCGCGATCCAACCGGCATGCCTGCCCATGACTTCAACAACTATGATACGGTGGTGGCTTTCGGCGGTAGTATGCAGTTTATCGATGCACTCCATAGCTGTATTAAGCGCGGTATCAAACCCAAATGTATAATCGGTGCAGGAAAGGTCGTTATCAATAGTCTTGGGCACGCCGACAATATTAGGGATGCCGTCTTTAATCAGCTTAGACGCAACACCCAGCGTATCCTCCCCTCCGACCGCAATTAACGCATGTAATCCCAGTTTTTTAAAATTTTCTTTTGTCTTTACCTCTGCACCCTCTTTCTTGTAGGGGTTTGTCCTGCTGGTTCCTAAGATCGTGCCGCCCTTGGGTAAAATACCTGAAACGGCGCCGAGGGTGAGGGGGATTGTATCGTCTTCAATGAGCCCCTTCCATCCGTTCTTTATCCCTATCACTTCGCAGCCCGATACGCTCGCCTTTCTCACCACCGCCCTGATTACCGGGTTAAGGCCGGGACAATCCCCACCGCCAGTCAAAATACCGATCTTCATTTCCTGTTACCTCCTACTTGTTAAACGTTGTGTATCCGCCGTAAGGGACAGACGGAATTTGTTGTTCGACCTGACTTCTCCTCTTATCCTTTTCTTCCTTGGTGATTATTTTTGCGATGTGTATCTTGATCACAATTGCTTCTTCTATGCCAAGCACTTCCTGAATCCGTGTTTTAGTCACTTCCTGAAGCCTAGAGGTGAGTTCAGGCAAATTGGCCTCAGTACGCAAAACAACCCGCATATGCACGATTATCCCTTTTTTGGTTGCGATTACGTCTGGTTTAAGCTCCCTGATTTCCGGGAACACGAATGCGAGCTGCCTGATAAGGTCCTCGATTGCTGAAAGAGAAATAGTTACTTCTCCTGCTGAAGTCGCAAACGCTATCGTCTTTTCCCTTTGGAATCGCCCGAGGATAAGTTGCGCAAAAGAATAACTGACAATAATAAGCAGCCCGCCGGATAGCCCCAAAAGTATGCGGTAATTCGTATTGTACTGGGTAATCTCAAGCAGCCGGATAATGTCGACGGGGGCAAGCACGTTAAATGAAAAAACTATCATGCCTAAGCCAATCAGGATCAACATAATCATATAAAATGATATCCCCACAACGGTCAAAAATCTCATGTATTACCCCCTTTCTATGCCTACAATACCGACATTGATATCGATTATCGAGAGGTTCGTCATCTTATCTACTGCGGAACTGACATTTTCCTGGACCTTGCTGGCGATGTCGGGAATATTAAAACCGTATTTTACGACAAGCGGGATTTCGATGCGCACGTCGTTATTCTTATCGATCTCAACGCGTATCCCCGAATTCTTGTGCCTAAAGCCGAGCAGCTCAAGGAGGTTCGCCTTCATATTCCTGCCGATTCCCTTAACACCCTCAATTTCTTCAGCCGCAAGATAGGCGATAGAGGCGATTACGTTCTTATGAATATTGACTGCGCCAAGCCCTGTTGCCGAATCATCCTTGGTCATTATCCCTCCTTTGCCGGCTCTTCCTCTCCGAGCATTTCATTGACAAAATGCGTGGAAAACTCCCCTTTCACGAAAAGGGAATTCGTAAGAAGCTGTGAATGAAACGGTATCGTTGTTTTAATCGGCTCGATTTTGAATTCGCTCAACGCCCGCTGCATAATTCTTAAGGCCTCATTGCGGTTTTTGCCGTGCGCAATTATCTTTGCCACCAAAGAGTCATAATAAGGGGATATTTCATACCCCTGGTAGATATGCGTGTCAATACGGATCCCCGGCCCTCCGGGAAGGATAAGCGATTCTATTTTTCCGGGGCACGGGATAAAGCCATTGCGGAAATCTTCGGCGTTTATGCGGCATTCGATTGCTGCGCCGCTGAAATGAATATCGCTCTGCTTAAAGGGAAGCCTTGCGCGGGCAGCCACTAGGATCTGCTGTTTAATCAGGTCTATACCCGTGACCATCTCTGTTACGGGGTGCTCAACCTGTATGCGCGTGTTCATCTCCATAAAATATACGTTTTTGTCCTGGTCGAGCAAAAATTCTATGGTACCCGCACCGACATAGTTGAATGATTTTGCGGCCTTTACCGCCATCTCGCCCAAGCGCTTGCGCAATTTAGAGTCAACGATAGGCGAAGGCGACTCTTCAAGCAACTTCTGGTGCCTTCTCTGAATACTGCAGTCCCTCTCGCCAAGGTAGAGGTGATGGCCGTGGGTGTCGCTTAAAATCTGCACTTCTATATGACGCGGCTTATCGATATATTTTTCTATATAGACATTGGGGTTACCGAAGTTGGCTTCGGCTTCTGCCTGGGCAGTCATAAAACTGCTTACCAGTTTTATCTCGTTATGGCATATCCTCATACCTTTGCCGCCGCCGCCTGCAGAGGCCTTTATGATTACCGGGTATTTGATGCGGTTTGCAATTTTTATCGCTTCGTCCTTATTTTTAACGACTGAAACGCTTCCCGGGACTATGGGGAGGCCGATCTTTTGCATCGAAATACGGGCAGCCATTTTATCGCCCATAAGCTTTATGTTTTCGGGCGTAGGGCCGATAAACGTGATATGACAGGATTCACAGATTTCCGCAAAATGGGCGTTTTCGGCCAAAAAGCCGTACCCGGGGTGTATTGCTTCGACGTCGGTTATTTCTGCGGCACTGATAACGGCGGGGATATTCAAGTAACTGGAGCTGCTCTGGGCACGACCGATACATATTGCTTCGTCAGCCATCTGCACATGGAGCGAACTGGCATCGGCTTGGGAATATACCGCCACCGTCCTTATTCCCATCTCTTTACATGCCCTGATTATGCGTAAGGCGATTTCGCCGCGGTTGGCAATGAGGATTTTTGAAAACATGAATTTAAATTAAAGTGGCTCGACAATAAACATGGATTGCCCGAATTCGACCGGCTCGGCATTCTCGACTAAAATCTCAACGATCCGGCCTTTGATTTCGGATTTAATCTCATTCATCAGCTTCATCGCTTCTATAATACAAAGTACCTGGCCCGCCTCGATAACCTGCCCTATTTCCACGTAAGGCGGGGCTTCCGGGGCAGGGGCACGGTAAAAAGTCCCGACCATCGGTGCCTTTATTTCGACATTCTTTGAGGAAGCTTCCTTTACGGGCTCAGAGGCAAAAGAGGCTTTTGCGGACTGCATAGCTTGCCTTTCTATGACTATCGGGCCGCTTACCCCTTCAATTCCTGAGGCGGTTTTTTTCAGGCGTATGCGCATGCCGTCCTTTTCAACTTCAAGCTCGACAAGGCCGTTTTCATTCATAAGGCTGATCATTTCCTTAATTTCTTTAATATTCATGTATGCTCTCCCGTTAATATACCCTTTCTACATATTCGCCGGTCCTGGTATCAATCTTTATTTTATCTCCACTATTGACAAACAGGGGAACCTGCACTGTAGCGCCGGTTTCAACGGTAGCAGGCTTTGTGCCGCTTTTGGCAGTATCGCCTTTAATCCCGGGCTCTGTATGCGTGATCGTAAAATGGATAAAATTAGGAAGGCTGATATTGAGGATATCGTCTTTGTATGAATAGGCGACTACCTCAAGATTGTCTTTTAAGTATTTTGCGTTATCTCCGAGCGCCGATTCAGTCACAGCTACTTCATCATAGGTCTCCTGGTCCATAAAGTGGTACATACCCGAAGAGGCGTATTGAAATTGAAGTTTACGTTCTTCAACGTATGCGCTTTCAATCTTCTCATCGCCACGGTATGTTTTTTCTAAAACGTTTCCGCTTTTCATATTCCGTACCCTGACCCTTACGAATGCCGCGCCTTTGCCCGGCTTGACATGCTGAAAATCGATCACCTGGTAGACATCGTTGTCTACAAGGATAGTCAGCCCTGATTTGATTTCATTGATAGAGAGAGCCACTAAAGTATCGCAACTCCTTTCTCAGTCACCAACACCATGTCCTCAATTCGTATTCCGAACTTGCCGTGAAGGTATATGCCAGGCTCAACCGTAAAGACCATGCCTTCGCGTACTACCCCTTCGCTCGTTTTAGCGATTCGCGGGTCTTCGTGGATTTCCAAGCCAACGCCATGGCCTACGCTATGACCAAAAAACCCGCCAAATCCACAACGGGCTATATACTGGCGGGCTGCCGCGTCAATAACCTTCGCAGAAATCCCTGGTTTTATTTTACTTATTGCGCTCTTTTGAGCCCGAAGCACAATCTCGTAAGTCTTTTTTACAGTGGTACTTATTTTACCCGAGTTAAAAACCCTTGTCAAGTCGGATTTATACCCCTGATAATCGACTCCCATATCGATTAACACAGGTTCATCCTTTTCAATCTTTTTATCAGAGGTAATATGGTGCGGAAAGGCGGAATTTTTACCGGAAGCAACAATAATGGGAAACGCACATGACCGTGCCCCGTGGAACCTGACAAACCTTTCTAGCTCCGCGGCAACCTCAATCTCCCTCCTGCCGGGTGAAATCAACGAACGCGCAAACTGCATCGCGTCTTTGGTGATAGTAGCCGCGCGCTTTATCAGGGAAATCTCATTCTCTGTCTTGATGGCACGCAGGTCTTCGATAAAGTGCGTTTTCTCAACCAAGGTAACTTTTTTACCTAAGCGTTTTTTCATTAACGCGTACGCAGAGTAACTGATATAGCGCCCTTCGAAACCAACGCGTTTTAAGCCAAGACCCAGGCATTCTTTGGCAGCCAATTCTACCAGAGACCCGCTTGATGCCCTTATCTGAAAACCGCTCGTTTGCTCTTTAAGTTCATCGGAATACCTGGCGTCGGTCAAGAAAATGCTTTTCCGGGGAGTAATTAAAAGGTAGGTGTCACGGCAAGGATACCCTGCCGTATACGAAACATTTGGGGAAGAAGAAAGCAGGATTCCGTCAAGGCGATCTGACGATAGTTTCCGCGTAACCTGCGCAAGCCTCTGATTCATTGTTTATGTAAGCAGACTGCATAGCGCCTCCAGCCCCAAAAGATAGCTTTGAGGGCCAAAGCCCATAATCGTACCTTTTGCCACCGGGCTGATCAGCGACTTATGCCTGAATTCTTCTCTTGTGTAAATATTGGAAAGGTGGACTTCGACCGCAGGAACCTGAGCTGCGGCAAGCGCGTCTCTAATTGCCACACTCGTATGCGTATATGCGGCAGGATTAATAAGAATCCCCTCAAAAGTGCCTCTACTCTTGCAAATCAGGTCAACGATTTCGCCTTCATGGTTTGATTGCGTAATAACCAGCCGGACTTTCTTCTTTTTTGCCCGCTCCTTAAGGCTGCGGTTTATTTGAGCCAGGGTGGTTGTGCCATATACCTGCGGCTCGCGCCGACCAAGCAGATTAAGATTCGGGCCGTGGATTACTAATATCTTTCTAACCGCCATTTTTCGCCTCGTCAATTAGCATAACCGGAACGCCGTGTATAAAGGGGTAGCTCTTCCCGCATTTTTTACACACGACTTTTGCCCCTACCATATCCACATCGCCTTTACAGTCAGGGCAGGCAAGGATATCCATAAGCAGCCGGTCTGGGCTTGTGTTACTTTTTTGTTTTTTCGACATATTGCATTTTTAGCTCGTAAAGCACGTTTTCAAAAAATGAGCCTTCTTCGCTATCTAGGTTACCCTTAGTCTTTTCCTTTAGCATATCAAGGGTATCAATAATGAATTTTGCCTGGCTTACGTCTTCCTCTTTCTGATTGGTAACGGGGTTTTCTATTAATCCGAGGAATATCGAGGCCTGCAGCGAAAGGGTGGAAACAAAAAATTTAAAATCCGCAACAGGCGGCACGAACTCACCCCCCTGCTCGCTATGGACCTTTTCTTTCTCTACATTTTCTTTCCATGCATCGTCAATCCGTTTATTTTTTTCATCCATCGCTGCTCTAACCCTCCCTATAATGACCTTCGGTTAATAGATTACCATGCCCGCATAACCTACTACGCTGCTTGAGTCATTGCTGGCCGCAGCACTTGTCTGGTATTTGATAAGTTCTCCCTTTGTTGCGCCAAGCGTTTTGGCTGCGGACAACATCACGGCAACCGCCGCATATCCGCACATCGAAATTCCATGCCTTGCAATCCCTTCAAAGAGGCCGGCTTCATTAAGCGCCAGTATCGCCTCAATCGCTATCCTGTCTTTCTTCTCCACGCGGTCCTGCGGTTCGTAGTGCGTCATGTCGGTGCTGGCCGCTATAATAACCGAACCCTTCAGTCTTTTTGCAATAATCGCTTCGGCGATCTGCTCCCCGATACGTTTCAGGACCGAAAGTTCACCCGGAAAAATCGTAAGCGGCACAATATCAAAAGATTTCCTAAAATACTGCAACACAGGCAGCTCGACTTCGAGAGAATGCTCATACCTGTGCGCAACTGTATCTTCTTTGAGGTATGGTGAAGACGATGCCATTTGCCTGGCAAGGCCGGAGTTAACCTGCACTTCTCCCATCGGGGTCTGCCACGCCCCTTCAGTCATTATGCTGAATTCCTCTCCGTAGCCGGAATGGTTAGGGCCTATTAATACTACGGTATCTTTTAACTTCATCGACAGCACAGTTTCAACGGCAACCCTGCCAGAATATACATACCCTGCATGAGGCAATACGCAGGCAATAACATCTTTTTTGGAAGGCTCCTTAATGACAAAACTGGCAATCAGTTTTCTTATTTCCTGACCGGTGGCAGGATAGAATTGGCCTGCAACCACGGGTTTACGGATTTCACCTGGCATAGGATACCCTTTCGTTCAAAAACGCGTTACCGGCCTTCAGTGCGAGTGCGCTTGAACTACGGTGTGCTTCTATGATCTTAATGGTACCTTCGCTTAAAAACTCCGACAGGATCCCGAAATCAAATTCGCCCGTTCCGGGTGCTTTATGGTCATTACAGCCAATAATGTCGTGCATGTGCACGCCGAGAAGGCACCTTTTAAACGCTTTAATATATTCAAAGTGCCTATGGAACCCCAAATTTTGCATTACCTGCGCATGGCCGGTATCGTGCCAATAACGAAGGCTTGAACCCCTGAATTGCGTGAAGATGTACAGGAGTTCTTCGAAAGACGGGATTTCACGATAGTAAAAGCGGTTTTCGAGCCCCAAAAGAATATTATTCTTTTCTGCAAAGCGGTTTAATTCCTCCAGGCTTCGAAGCGCGTTCTGCAAAAAAGGCTTAGCTGCTTTCTTTCTTTCCTGTATTGCTTGGTTTTTCCTCTTTAAGAGCAGACGAAAATTGTTTTTGCCGTGTAAATATATAAGGCCCCTTGTGCGGTCGGGAATTTCTACTCTGCCGCAATGCAACACTACTGCCTTAGCTCCAAGCCAGGCAGCGGTAGTAATGGTTTTTTTGGTATAACGTAACGCAAGACGCCTTTCCTCCTCATCCAAAGAAGCTAAAGAATAACAATCGGGGAGGGCTTTTTCTCTGGACATGCCAGAGGGAATGGGACAAAAGTTATGAATACTTACTATGCGGCAGCGTTTATTAGCAATGAGCTTTTTAAACCCGTTCACAATAACAGCGTTGAGGTTATAACTCAACTCAAACGTCTTAAACCCAAGTTTTTCCAGTTCAGATACAATGGCCCCTGCGCTACGGTGGCGGTATGCGTTCCAGGCAGTCGAAACCCCAAACACCATTTACCGCCTGCCCTTAGCTTTCCTTCGCTTGCGCTCACTGGGCTTTTCATAATGCTTGCGGTCCCTGACTTCCCTTAAAATACCTTCCTGCTCAATCTGTTTCTTGAAACGCCGCATTGCCGCTTCAAACGACTCGCCTTTCCTTATCTCAATCTGCGACATCTAATCACCATCCTCCTCATCTTGAATTTAGTAAACTATATCATTAATTTTAATGTGAGTCAAACGTTTTAAAGGAATATAATGAGAAAATTTAACAAATAATTCTTATATAAGGGTTTTAAGGACTCTTGCGACCCTGCTTTTATTAGAAAGGTTTTTGATATCCTTTACAGTAAAATGCCGTTTTGAAAAATTATTTTGGATTTCTTCCAAGTCTTCTACAGTAAGTTCATCGTTTGCAAACGGCATAAGCGAAGGGGCTAACTCCTCCAAATCCCTACCCTTTATGAGATGTGTATACTTAGCGTATTCTTCGGTACCGGGAATGGGGGTATAAGGCAACACCACCGGCAAGCATCCCAATTTCCAAACGTCTATCAAAGTAAGGAGAATAGATTCTAAGCTCTGTCCGGGCAGGCCTATCAGAACAAATAACCAAATGTCATTCTCGTAACGCATGGTTTTATGGCAAAAATAACCTTCGGCCTTAAATAATTTTACGACCTTCTCAAAATACGAAAGCTTCAGGTTCTTATGAAACCTGCGCTGCAAATTAAAATCACTGCTTTCTAAGGCCAGGCCTATATAGCTAACTCCGCTTAAACGCAATTTTCTGATAAGCTCCGGGTAAATTAAGCGCGGGTCGAAACCCTCAGGGATCTGAATAGATAGATCAAGTTTTAATTTTATAATCCTATCAAGTAATTTTTCAAAGTACACTTTTGCATCCTGCAAAATATTTGACTCCCAAAAAACTATTTTTCTGATGCCGCTGTTAACGCGCGATTGTAACTCAACGATAACATCTTCTATGGGGCGGTGCGTAATAATTCTGCCTTCTATTTTCGGAACTGCACAGTAGCTGCAGTTGTTACAACAACCGCGGGTTGTTTTTATTATAGCGTATTTATATTCCTTTTCTCTCATTAGCTCCATAGCGGGCGGCAAATCGCCGGCTCCTTTAAATTGCCCGACAATAACAGTATCCGCCCTTGATCTTTTGGCATGCTCAGGAGCAAGAGTTGGATAAATTCCTCCGATGGTAACAGGAATGTCCGGATACGCTTTTTTACAGATCTCCACCACCCTATGGACGCCTTCCCAATAGAAAGTCAAGGATGAGCCCACATAGATTTCATCAGGTTTTTTAATTTTTCGTAGCTCGGTAATAAAAAAGGAATAAGGCTTACCGATATGGTAACGTTTTTTAAATATTTTCTTACTTCCCATGCCGCATCTTTTTTTATCAAAATGCCTGACCGGTTCATTATAGGGGTGGTCTTCTCCTATGTATTTATACATACCTTCTAGGAAATCAAAAAGGCGTACTTGACAGCCTTGATTTTTAAAAAAGGCTCCGATTTTTAATAATCCTGTGTTGTAATCAAAGTTTGCGTTTGGACGGCTATCTAGCAAGGGAGGGTTTATTAGTAATATTTCTTTCGGCATACGAATTCTGGTTTTATAGCGGTTTTATTTCGGAATCACCGTAGTGATAAATGTGATTTAAAAAAACTCCGGGGCAATATTGTCCAATTTGACAATGGACACACTTGCGTAATTTGTGGTACGAAAAAACCCTAGAGTACAAAAATATCGCATCAGATATAGTGTCGTCTGTTTTTAATAATAAGTTCTCGTTATAGCTTTTTTGGCAAGAAACTATTCTCGCAAATCTTTTTGGCGATAACTCTTTTAAGACACACAATGGATAGCCGATAAAATTTAAATCGGAATTCCTAAATTTTGCTACTATTTCTTTGTAAGATGGCATCAAATTTTTATAAGGAAGCTTTGCTTTATATTTAAGATGCAGTATCGAAAGGGTTTCTTTTGTAACTTTAGCGCAAAGCCCTATTATTCTATCTAAGTGGGCTATATTTTGCTTAAGTAACAACGTGTGCGGGTAAATTTTTACACCTGAATGTGCCCTTAGATTATCCATGCCGCTTCTTAGCAGTCGATAGCTCTTGCAATTTGCAACTATCTTATTATGTAATTTGTTTATACCGTATATCGGAATAGATATATTCCTTAATCCGCATCCTAGAAGTTTTTCGGTAAATGCGTGGTCAGAGAAAAATTCGCCGGATGAAATGGTTTCAATTGTTTTAAAACCGCATGTATTCGCAAATTCTAATAATTCTAAGATCCCAGGATAACGCAAGGGTTCATTCGCGGCAAGAAGCAAATGGGGCACCTTGTTTTTTTTATTAGACCGAATTAAATTTTTAAGTTTAGTGAGGCTTGATTCGTTATAGCCTTTATCAGGTTCATCTTTATGAAAGCAAAAGATGCAGTAATTGCCGCACCCGGTTGAAAAACTTAGAACATTATATTTTTTATTGCAGCCCATCCCCTTTAATAAATGAAGCTGTTTGTCAAATGGTGAACTAAAAATACTTAGAAGAGCCTTATTATCCTGGTTAGAATCAGAATACATCTTGGTTTTTAGAAATAGGCGTGACTGATTTTTCCATACAGTAACAAATTTATTATAGGAAATTTAACTAATACGGTTATCACGGCGCCCAAAAATATAAAAGGTGCCAGTGGCAACGTTTTGTATATCTCTATTTTTATAGGTAAACTTTTTTTTGTTACAATCTTTTTTATTTCATTAACCTGGTCTTTAGTCAACCCATCGGGATAAAGTGTACCAATTCCCTTGAAACCGAATTTCAGGATTGACTCTTCAGTGAGCTGTGATTTATCAGGCAAATTGTCAACCGACACCTCTTCTATTACATCGTTTCTTAAAGACAATAATCTCTTGAGAGAATAAAAAAGCGCAAAAAAGTAAGTAACATTCCTTACATACACAATAAAACTGAAAATTACAGCTGAGCCATATACTAGTAAAAAACTAATTAAAAGGACAGCCGTTACGAAACTTATAAAGACCAGTATTGTAGTTCGCGTAGCCAAAATTTTATTAAATGTTCTGAATAATAAAAGCGGCATTAGATAACTCACCAGCGAAACACTAGAGGATGATTTAAGGTATCTAAAATTAGCATCATACATTACCAGCTGAATCAGGATAAGCAAAGTAATATAACACCAGACGAATTTCAAATATTGATTTTTTTTCTTATTCATGTACTTAAAAATATTTCCAAAAGAAAACAGAAACGCTTCGTAAAAACCGCGTGAGCCGCTCTTTTGTAGCTTATTTCTAATAAAACCGACCGCCCTGATAAGAAAAACGGCTAATAAGTAAATAAAAAGCAACGCGAACACATTTGTTAAAAAAACAACTATGGGATAAAGCGGCAACATTTTTTGAAAAGGATCTACTTTTAATAGCACAAAAAATGAAAACAAAATAAAAAGCTTGGAATCTCCGGCTGCCCAGAATCCCAAATACCAAATTATAAACGCGAGCAAAATTATTAACGAGGCATTCACAATCATAAAAGAAAGAAAACGAAGACTTGCATATTTCCACAACAACAAATATATAATGCTGATGGCAGTAAAAAATATACCCGCAATTACCAAATTATTTTTGATTTTTGAATATCTAATATCACTATACGAGCTACACAAACCAATAATTACAAACATAACGAAATAAACAAGGTTTTCCATATAATTCAATGAGTGCTGAAACTAATTCTTTTTTTGACTTAATATGCTGAAATAATTTTTTTTATAATTACGTTGGGATCGCTAAAAATAGGATAGAGTTCTTGGCTTCCGTACATATTGATATATTCTTTCTGGACTCCCGCACAAATTCTATTGACAGCGCAATAGACGCAACAGTCGGCTTTAATTCTAAATTTTGTCGGTTTCACCATTCTTACCTTATCCATTCTTTTTTTACTTATAAACGAACAAATATAAAGTTCGTTCTTGACTATTTTTCTGGTTTCGGATGAAAGCTCTTCAAAGCCTTGCATATAACATAACGGGACCCGCTCGATTCTCATTGTCTTACCATGTGTTCTCAATAACTCGACAGTTTTTTTCAGCTCCAACTCGATATCTGTATATCTTGCAACAATCCATTGGTTATTTACTACCCTGCTATTCATTTCGCCATCAGCCTTTCCCGGGTCGAGATTATTGTACACAAAATGGCGTATGTCGGGAAACGCCTTAATGAAAAATCCTGCAGTAATGGAAAGATTTTTGCAATTGAGCGTATTTATAGTACTATTGAGCGCCACTTTAAAGCCCACCTTCAGTGAGTTCTCTAGCCCTTTTATTGCTTTTTTAAAATGGCCTTTCTTTTGAGATAACCTGTCTGCGATACTGCTACTATCAGAGTGAATTGAAATATTAATATCCCTTAGCCCTGATTTAAAAAGTTTTTTTGCCAGGCAAAGGTTTTCCAGTTCGCAGCCATTCGTAATTATCCTGCTTGCAATGCCGTTTTTCTGAATAAAAGATATTACCTCCGGTAAAAAGCTTACCAATGTCGGCTCCCCGCCCGTAAGAATGATTTCAGAGATGTCTTGTTTTTTTAAAGCGGCGATTTTGTTTTTTATTTCATTTAAGCCATAATTTTTTTTAAATTGTGGGTTAGAACAAAATAGGCACTCATTATTACATTCCCGGGTAATCTGAAGATAGGCTGCTTTTCTGGGCCTTGCGCTCGTCATATACATAGTCTACTTAAAAATGAATAATAGAGGCTTCTCATTTTTGATTTTACCCACCTTCTTATCGTTATGAAAAATTGTTAATGCCTTTTTGTCAAAAATCATGCTATTTCCCTTCTTAAGCGTATTATACGCGCAAAAATAATTTCGATCCTTCTGAAAGGCGTGGTTTTGATTTGTGCTTTTATATACGAACGTATAACGTTTACTTCTTCCATACATATCAACATTATCAAAAAAAACTGTTTTTCCGTTATTCAGAAGAAGCACGGGAAGTTTTAAAAAAAACTCAATGTATTCTCGAATTTCTGCCTTCAAACCGCAAATCGCATTTAGGACTTTTTGCGCATACCTTTTTGACTCATTGCAATCATAGGAGCAAGGAAAATGTGAAATCAACGCCCCAAATCGAGAACCCGGGTACGCGTGTAAATTATTCAAGTAGAATGAAGGCGCGTGTTTGGTATTTTCATACGCGCTGATGATCAATTTGCTTGACGGAAAATTTGTGTTTTTTTTAAAGAAATTTATGCAGCACTGAGGATAGCCTAATAAATGGCCTATGGTTTCATCAACCACAGAGAAAAACTTTTTTCCCGACAGATACATACCTTTTATTCGCTTCACTTCCTGCTCTTTAAGGGCTTCTGCAAGTTTTGGCAATTTCGAAGCGTACAATATTATTTGCCCGTCATGGCTATATAAAGATGCCGGCCTTAGCATCGTTTTTGTCCTTTTGATTTTGTAATCGGAATGGGTTATATATATTCCGTTTTTCTCATACATTTCTTTTATGCGTTTAAATTGCCTGTGGTCGATTATGCTTCTTTGCGTAGGCTTAATGCCATGTTTCAATGCCAGATACTCAAAATTAACGTTTTCAATAACTTTGATAGTTTTCAATATATATTGCGTATCGGTCTTGACTTTTCTCATTTGATCGGATTCAGCTCAAACCAGCCAAACTTCTCGGCATATTTGATATCCACGCCGCTGCATATTTTATATTGCCTGCAAGATGCGCAAATCGAAGCTTTCGTCGTAACAGAACTACGGGGCAGCATAGTCTTTTCTTTATCCTTGATATAGTACGGTGTTTCTGGAATTCCAACATAATTCTCGTAATCCGCCATAAGACAAAATGGCATGGTTTCTATCTTTATAGGAAGCTCTTTTCCGTAGCCATACAAACGCTTTAATTTATTAATCGCTTTTTTAAATTCCTTCGCAATATCAGAATATGAAATAAAAAGTTGATTGAAAAATCTCTCGGCATTGCCTGCATACATCAGGGTGTTCAATATTATACAATCAATTTTTTCGAAAGATAGAAGCATCCTCAGGAGAGGATAGAGATCTTTGTAATTTAGCCTGGTAAGCGTTGAACACGTATTTACCTTTAACCGAAAAATATCTTTTAAAGCAATCATATTCTTCAACCCTTGAATGGTTTGCGCATACCCACCGGGAGTACGAGTTAAAGCTTCATGAATTTTTTTTGAACTTCCATGGACTGAAATATTGACTTCCGTTAAACCTGCTTTGACGAGCTCATCGACATAGCCCCCGTAACGCAACAATCTTCCGTTTGTTTGAAGACAAATGTGTTTATACCCTTTTTGTTTCGCCAATGTAATAAAATGAGACAAATCTTTATTTAACGTGGGTTCACAGGTAGTAAAAAGCATCGAGTCGAGCGATACGATCTTTTTACTTTGCTTTAAGAACCCTTCAGGGGTTAACCAAGCGGCGTTTTTAAAAGACAGGTCCGGCTTTCGGTCAGAACAAAAAATACAATTATTATTACACGCAGCGCTTGTAAATATAGTAAGCCGATCGTTATCCATATGTACTATGTTGCTACCTTTCTCCTATTAGAGACTCACTCAAGGTAAGCTGGTTAACGGCTTAAATTCGCCATTGCCATACAGTTTTAAATATAAATCGGGAATCCCCATACAAAAATTATTTAATTTGCATTCGCTGCATTCAGGCAAGAAGGATATTGCATCTTCCGTATACGTCCCCTCATTACAGAAAATTATCCTGTTCATTGAAATTTTAACGAAAGGGTTGTGCTCATAAAAATTACCTGGTAGACGCAATTCGCCCGCGGTATAGCCCGATAAGATATTTTTTAAATAAAATCTAGGCAGGACGCAGTATGGTATCCTGATTTTGGCATGGCTCATTATCTTATTACGGTTTAACATCTTCGCTATCTCAGAGAATTTTGGCGCAAACTCAAAGTAATCGCGCTGGTCGTTGTTCCTGGGCCTTACCATACAAAAATTTATCGGGAATAGTCGAAAGTGCGAAGCAATAAAATCATATATTTTGGTTATATACAAATAGTTTTGTTTTAAAAGCAATGAATGCAACATTATTTCTATTCTGGGGAATTTCTGCAAATTCCTGATTGCATTTACCAAAATTTTAAAACTCCCGGGAGTACCAGTAATAAAATCGTGAGAATCGTCATTATATCCGTAAATGGACAATTGGACTTTATCGACACCAGAGGCAGAAAACTTACGGGTAAAATTAAAATCATTCAATTTTTCGCCGGAAGTGGACAGCCTAATTTCTCCATAACCTAATGCTTTCGCATATTTCAAAATTCTTAATACGCCGGGGTAATTTAACGGCTCGTTTCCTCCTATCCTTAGCTTGTCTATTTTCAGGTTATTGTGGATATACGCTAAATCTGCTTTTACTCTGTGCGGTTTAACTGCCGGTTCCTTGTTTTTTTTGTTTCCTATGGAACGCGAGCAAAAAATACAGCCCTTTTTACACGGAGAAGGGACTTCGAAAGAAGCAAAATAATTTTTAAAAGGTTTCTTTGGTATCGGCACTAACACGTTATATCCGTTACTTCTAATGAAACCGCACTGCATTCCATCACAGGTAGAGGTAAATGCACATAAAGCACACCTAGGGCCTTTTACAAAATAGCGGTTTTTTATAAAGAAATCCAGAAAATCAAAAATATCTATCGCATTGCCGTTATTGGCTATTGCGCGACTTTCAAACTTCGCCTGCAAGAACTCGCTGCCTTTTATGCAAAACGGAATACTTTTGGGCTTAACAATGCCGTCACGTTTAAATAACGCCAGGTCATTGCAAAAGCTTTTCATAAAACAATAACCGCATCGAGCACCTTTACATTTTAAAGTCGTATTACTTTTAAAATATTGCTCAAACTCTGCTTTTCTCCCCTTTACCTCATAATATAATTTTTCAGGGCTCTGTATTAAGTTTTCATACCCTTCGAAATATTGCGCCGGGAATCGGTTAGTGAAAATGTGCAAATTTTTATTTTTTGATAAATCAAACGCCTTCTTTAAATAGGGTAATTCTTTTTCTATATTATAAAAAAGGATTCTGCGGTTGTTCCATGCCCTGCCAAAAGGAACTATCTGCAATAGATCGAATTCACTCACGCCCATTCTTATGAAAAACTTTATAATAGTTGCAAGCCTGCGTACATTCAGCTTATTAACAACAATGTCTTGGCTTACAATTAGCCTGGGAGACTTTAACGCGTTAATTAATCCGGCTAAGGACTGTGAATAAGAACCCGCTACCTGCGTTATCCGGTCGTGGGGTTTTCCCTCGCACTCATGGATAGAAAAAGTTATCTCTTTTAATCCGGCGTCTATTGCATCCTTTAAAAAATTCTTATACGCGAACATTCTCCCGTTTGTTATAACCTGTATATGGCTATATCCTATCTTATTTGCGAATCTAACAATTTCGTGAAATTTTGGGTGCAGAGAAGGCTCTCCTCCGCTTAAGACCGCTCTTCTTATATTTTCATTCCGCCCCTTCATTAATTCAGATTGTACTAGAGATAACTCTATGCAACTTCCGTCTTGCGATTCATAATCTAAGCAAAAAAGGCATCTATTATTGCACGCCTTAGTTAATCGTACCCAAAGCCTTTTTTCTTCTGAGGGACTTTTTGACATAGGAGGGTTATTAGTTATCCTTCCTTATAAACTCTTTCTGGCCGTATTTTCTTAGGTATTCCTGCCAGATGCCCCAGCAATTACTATTCACTGGACAATCCTGGCACTCTTTGACCTTCACATAGGCAATGATTTTATTTTTTGATACCGCATAATACTCCTTGTACTTCGTTATTGATGAATGGGGTAAAAAGTTTTCTTCATTTCTGGAGTCCCCATATCGAATAGAGTTATTTTTAAAGTATTTATGAAAATAACAACCAACGGGCGGGTTAAGCAAGCACCATGAAAAACCAAGATTTTGTCCTTTATCTAATGCGCCTGCGATATAAGGCGATGCTTCGGATATATGCGGAGTAAGGCTTTCAAACATTGACTCATTGTTCGTTATTATATACATAAATTCCGCCCTCTTAATCTGATACGAAAGTAAGATTTTACTGATAGAGGGAAGATATTTGTAATTCTGTTTGGTAATGGTGGTATTGGTCCCTATTTGATTGAATCCTAATTTTTTTAAATTTTCTATCCCTTTTATCAGTTGTTGGAAACTCCCGGCTGTACTGGTAAGGAAATCGTGTACCTTGGGGCTATTTCCGTGCAATGAAAAATCAATTTCTGAAACACCGGATTTTATTAATTGGCGGGCAAAATCATCATACGCCAGCATCCTGCCGTTTGTGCTTATTCTCACTTTTTTAAAACCGACCTTTTTTCCATATGAGATTAACTCGCAAATGTCTTGCCTTATGGTCGGCTCTCCCCCGATTAAATTAAGCCAGCTTTTCCCCTTCTTTTTTGCTGCTAAAATTTCACTTTTAACTTCTTCTGTCGTTTTTTCGGGCAGATGACGGTTCTCCCGATCATAACAAAATAAGCAACCGTTATTGCATTTAAATCCAAATACTATTGCCGCATGATCGCTAATGTTGTTCATATAGCCAACTCCCTGCCTTGAAATTCAAGGAAATATTTTTTAAATAACCCGCCGCAGCTGCTGCCTTGAGAACAGTGTTCGCATATTTTAAGTTTAATTCTATTACGTGTCGGATAACAGGATAGTGTTTCCTTTAAAAATATATTTTTAGGGCCCTTCCATTGCTCAACGGTTATTCTCGGGGACCAGTGAGCGTCATTAGAGTAAAGTTCATAATTCTTTAATGCGCAAAGCGGAAGCCCGAAAAATCTAATAATTAGGGCTTTCTTATGCGCATATGCAACTAATCGAGGGACTGCCCCTTGTATCTCTTTCAATGGAACGACTAATTTTTTAAAATTCGCCATGCCCCTACCTTCAGGTGCAAAATTAGAAAGAAGTATTTGTTTTACTTTTCTGAAACTACTTGCCAAATCTATGATCTTTTCAAGCGAGGCAAAATTATACCGCGTAATAACCGTGTTAATGAATAAAAAAATACCTGATTTTGAACGCTCAACGTTCTCCAATGCGTTCGTGAGTTTACCAAAGCTTTCACAATTTGAAGTATGAAAATTATGAAGCTTTCCGTTATGGCCATGAAGAGAAAAACAAATTTCATCAACATAAAAAAGTGCTTTATCGCAGAATCTTTTTGAGGAGAATAAACCGCCGTTAGAGCTACAATACACCGTATACATCAGCCGCTTGGCAGTTTGTATTATTTCTATAAAACGGGGGTGCAAAGTGGGCTCCCCGCCCGTCAAAGTAACGTGGTGCATGCCTTTTGCAGCGAAATAATCTAATTTACTTTTTATTGAATCGAAATTTACAAAACAATTTTTAAATTTTTGTAATTGGCCTGCTTCAGAGCAAAAAATACAGCTATTGGCACATTTATAGGAAATATGAAATTCTAGCCTCTCTACCTTAGTTGGGCTTTTCATCATCGCTATCCGTACAGTAAGTATGACAGCTGAAAATCAATATTTCGGTATTCATTTTTATTCTTTTGCACTAAACCTGCGTACCTGGTCAAAAAGCGGTCATCAAGGAAGCAATTTGAATAAATGTATCTTTCGCATCTTGTGTTCGTAGAAAATTTAATACAATTTTCGTCTTTTTCCACCGGGCACATTTTTTCTATCAACGCAAGTTCCTTTGGATATAGCTTTTCGGGTTCTTCATTGAATATTTTTTGAAACAAATTTTTATCGATTTTCCCTTCCTCCTGAATAGAACTTATTATATTGAAGCGCATTTCTAAATCCTTAGTCAATTGGAACGCGAATAGTTTTGGGAAAATATCTCGTTTGAGGTTTTTTTCATAATCCTGGTAATATAGGTCCTTTACATAGTACATCTTTTTAAACGCATGAGAAATTGCCCCCCACCCTAATCCCAAAACCGAACTATTAAACTTATACATATCATAAAATTGTAAATTTTCTTTATCTGTGCTGTAATCCTCCAACGCATAAGGATGCGCACTGCTAATCATCTGATACGCCAAGTCAAGCATCTTTTTGCAGCGGATTACATCAGAAAAATTCAGCGTAAGGCCGTTCTTAGCAAATCTGGTAAAAATATCGGGACAAAAAGAGTTAACGTGAATAGTATCGGGCTTTAGTTTTAAAATGTTTTTTAATGAGGCCTGGAACGATTCAATTGATTGGTACGGGACGCCCGCCATCAAATCGACATTAATATGGCGGATCTTCAATTTCCTGCAATTTTTATATAGCTGAAAAACTAAGTTTGCATTTTGTGGCCTCTGAAGCTTCTTGAGGACATTTTTGTCCAGTGACTGCACTCCGATGGTCACTTTGTTTACCCCATACTCCTTAAGTATTTTCACTTTCTCATACGAGCATGTGTAGGGGCTAAGCTCGACCATAAATTGTTCCATATTCCCTACATTAAAATTTTTAGAAATCATCTCCATGAGTCTTTTGAGATTTTTAAAAGACAATATCGAAGGCGTACCCCCTCCTATATACACGGTTCTTGCCTTTACTCTTTTGGGGAAATCAAGTAATGTGATTTCTTTTTCCAGCGCATTAAGGAAGCGGGAATGCGATTGATCATTAGTCTGAGGGAAAGACAGGGTATTACAATAAAAACATTTGCTGACACAAAATGGAATGTGGACATATACGCCGAACCTATCGTAACTACCTTTCTCTTTAAGGATGGATGTCGCAACAGTTACCCACGATTTTTTTACTTCTTCTAAACTTATCGCTTTTCTCTTGAGTCTCAACAAGGAATACGGTGTTCCTAAGCCATAAAAAACCAAATCCCTGGTTATGCATTTAAACAGCTCAAGCTTCCGCCTTACTTCATTACTTAAAAGGGATGAGTTCGTCATCTGAATACTTTAAAAAATATTTTTTGTAAACGCCTCCGCATACGCTGTTTTTCAAGCATTGCCTGCATTTTCGCGTTTTTATTCTTCCGATATCGATCTTGAAATTGTTTTCGACATATGTGTGCGGCTCATTCCATAAGCGTATTGCGCCATCATGGTCTTTGCGATTATCGATTTTAAACGGTTCCCATAAATCATAGGAATACGCATACCTATCTCCTAAAATACACATCGGAATACCGGAAAATCTGATTTTAATATTTTTTAACTCGCAAAATCTTATTGCATTTATTATGTGCGGGGAAAGGACGGAAAATTTAGGAAAGATTTCATAAAATGTACGGCTCCCCTCTCCTGTAGGCACAATTGACATACATTGATATTCTGTTATTCCAAAATTATGGATCAGTTCTGCTATTTTGGCCAGGAATCTATAATTAAGATTGGTTATTGCCGTAGTCGCTTGGAGCCTGCCTTTATAATATTTCTGCAGATTTTTCATTCCTTGCAAAACTGACATAAAAGCTGCCGGATTACGGGTATTAATTGAATGGATTTTATTATTATGCCCATGTATCGAAATCATAATTTCATCAAGATAAGGCAATGTCCTGATGCAGAACTCATACGAACTGAACATAATTGCATTGGAAATAATAAATGTATTATACTGTAACGCTTTCGACAATTTTAGTATTTCAGGAAAATGGGTGTGCAATGTAGGCTCCCCTCCTACAAAATGGACAAGATTTGCTCCCCTGGACCTTTCGGCGACTAAAATATTCTTAATTTTTGCGAATGAAAGCTCTGAGCCATCAAGCTTATTTCTTTCGCTGCAAAAAATACACCTATTACAGCATTTTTTTATAATAAAGAGGTCAATTCGTCTGGTTTGAGCCATATTTGCAGGGAAGAATCGAACAGTACATACTAATCTCTTTTGGCCGCGAAGCGTTTAACAAGGACAACCCCAGGGCCGTAGGATAAATACAACAGTTATATGCGCCAGAAAAATTATTTGCTCGGTAAATAAATTTATTTACGGACGAAAGGGGAACTTTCAGCTTCTTTATATCTATCCATCTTTTTTCCAGATTAGAATTGCACTGGAATTCCCCTGTTTCATAAATTAAATAATTCTTCAGGGAATCTACTTTACCGGATTTTTTAAATTTGACCGCTGCAAGATAAAATACATTGTTCTTGGGTGAATTCTTGAAAAATGCGCTAAATTTAGTTTTGATGCCGTGGGGCAAAAAGCTAAATTTATTTAATTCTTGTAGCGAACAGTATTTAAAGTAAAGCTTCATCGACATTTGATTACTTTTCGGGGAACACACTAACGCAAGCGCACAGATTCCGTATCGCACATACAAACCCAATATATCCGGATCATAGCCCGATATTATACACAACTTATGCAAAATGTCGTGTTTTAGAAAGGGGACGCATTCAACTTCAATCTTTAAAATGGGAGATTGATCTGATTCAATCCACTCAAGCCCCAAAGTAATTGGAAAGGATTTAATCACTTGGATTGCTTTTTCCGCTTGTCGGCGTAATTCCCCCGCATAACTCAATCTCATTATCGAACGTATTTTATTGAGAAACTCCTTCTTCTCGCCGGAATCATTAATACTAAATCTTAAAAGACGATTGGGCATTTTTTTAATTTTAAAAGAAAAATCGAACTTAAAAGAATTAGGCCTAATCTTGTGGCACCCATCAAAAAGGATTTTGGTAATACGCGGGAAATCCTTCTTTTGATAAATATTATTTTCCCTCGCAATTTTTTCAATAATGTTTCTGTAACACGCAAAGATGTTAGGGTTCATTTTTAAGGATTAAAAACTGCGATTGCCTAATGCCTTATTTAGATATGCAACAAAATTTGACATTAATTGGCCCGCTAAGATAGTATTATTCAGGTATTTGGTAACATTATTTTCACGGAAAATTATTTCCATTGCTTCTTCGTTAGTAAGCCGCTTTTTCTCAAACTCGTCCATACTCTCTTTTATTTCGTTGATATTCCCCAGAATGAACTTCCTTTTCCTCTCGTAGTTTTGAATTAAATAACTGATGCACGCAGAGTAGATGTTCCCATCAAAATCCACAGATATCTCAGTATTCATCCTAAACGGAGGAAACCATTCTGTCAGATTTTGCAACCGGATATCATCTTTTAGCCTTAGTTTTAAATACAGGTTCCTTAACGTAATCAGGTTTCTTGCCAAAACTATTCTATCATTATTTGACCACTTTACTCCGCAGGCAATCATTATAAATATGTTCCTAAATCCTAATTGAACTAAATGGCTGAAATTGTCAACAATTCTTCCTACTGTCATGGGTGAAACTACCATGCTCACCTGGCAATCTGCATTATATTTAAAAATTATAGGGAGGTTGCGTACAATAAGAGAATATGAATCCGGCAAGCCATTCTTTTGCGGCCTATTTAATCTCTGCGACCCGGGCCCTCCATCAAGGCTTAGTTCAAGAAGTACATTGTGTTCTTTAAAGAACCTTACTTTTTCTTCGTTCAAGAGCACCCCGTTTGTTGTAAGAATCGGGGTTAACTTTCTTTTTCTGGCATTTGCTACTTTGTGCGCATACAGTATGCCTTTCTTTAAAACCTTAAAAGGCAGCATGAGGGGCTCACCGCCGAAAAAATGTAATTGTAAAACGTCAGCCGAGGAAGTCATCAAGAAGTCGACCGATTTAAGCAGCACGTCTTCGGACATATATCTCTTTGCATTTTGAGAAACAAAGCAATATTTACATTTCAAACAACAATCGTGTGTTAATAACAACAGCAATCTAGCTGTTCTAAAATCAGCCCGACCGGCCACTTGGTTGTTTCTTTTTTGTGAGGAAATCATCGTTTAACCGTAAAATAAACGTCGACCTTTTGCGAACGCCTTGCGTAATCTATAGCCGCAATCACCGGGAACACGTTTCTTCCTTTTAAAGCGCACAAACTGGCTATTTTTGAAAAAACTTTTTCTGACGCTTCGTCTTTTGAATTAAGTAACATTTTCCTGATTTCTGGCATAATGATTTTAGAATCCTTAATTTGCCTAATTTCATATATCTTATATAACTTAATTGAGTGGACAAGGCCGTCCGGTTGGAATCTTCTAGTAATGTAATAAAATGCTTTTGATCTATCTCCATTGTTATCTAAAATTGATTTCAAAATTTTGGAATTTGATTCCAGCCTATTATTTTTTAAAAGGGCTAAAAAGCCTACATCAGTCAACTTATCATACTTGCAATATATTTTTAAGTTACACTTTCCCCTTGGGATAAAATCTACGCAAATCGCGCCAATAACTTCGTGAGGATTAATTTGTAATTTTCGATAATCGATATCCAATAGCTCACAAATCCGTTGGAGAATAATCCTGATTTCTGGCTGGGCAAAGTAATGGAACAATTCTTCAAAATAAACTTTTAGTCTTGGGCAACTTGTCCCGCTTAACCAATCTAAGCCAATGGTCGTTTGCTGCTTATTGCCAAACGGGACCATTATACGTAAAAGCTCATTCAATTGATTCATAGGGAAGGAATCGCCGAAAAGTTGGAAGATTCCCTTTAATTTGTGTGTGAACCTCTTTTTTTCTCCAAAATCATTATAACTAAATCTTAAACTTCTTGGATTATTATTGCTGGCCGAAATAGAAAAATCGAATTTTTGATTATCTCCAAGCCATGTTTCGTCAAAACCTGAAAATAAAATATCTTTTATTTCACTAACCTTGCCATCCTGTATCTTCAGGCCATAGTGCGTAATGAGTAAATTAGAAATATCCTCAAAAATAGAAACGGTAGAATCGCTGCCTGTGTTATGTATTGGAATTCTTTTTCTAACGGGCTTAAATTCTTCCCATCCGAATTTCTGCGGATACTCCCTCCAAGGGCCTTCACACACTGCGTAGTATCGGCACGAAGGACATTTTGTTGACTTACTTTTCCCCTCCTTTTTACGCACGATCCCAAAATTTTCTATAACTCCGTTTACATCGAATATCTTTGTTTCGGGCAAAATCTTCTCAGCGATATAATCCTCAAAACCAGCCATAAAACAGTAAGGAATTGCCTCGGTCATCACTCTCTTCCCGGCGGATATGCCTTTTTCTAGGGCCAGCTTAACAAACGGCTCGACAAGCGTCATTCGGGGTACGATAGAATCAAAGTTATCCTTTGCGCTTCCTAAAGGGTGAGGGAATGCGAATTGGAACTGGTCAACTCCGAGCCTAATCAATACGTCTGCTATCGAGGGCAAATACGGAAAATTAGACTTGGTTATGACGGTATTGGTAATAACCGTCTGCCCTAGTTTTTTTAAGTTTGCTATCCCATCAACAGTTTGTGTAAAGCTGCCGGGAGAACTTGTGAGGTAATCATGCATTTGGGGGGTACTTCCGTGCAAGGCGGGAGAAAACTCATTCGCACCGCACTTAATCGCTTTTTTGCAAAAATCAAGATAAGAAAAAAAACGACCATTAGACTGGACCTGGATAGTGTTGAAATTCAATGCTCTGGCAAAGGAAACTAATTGAAAGAAGTCCTTATGCAAGGTAGGCTCTCCACCGGTGAAGACTATATCGCAACAGCTCTGCCTAGCTTGCTCCATTTCTTTTCTTATAATACTGGCATCCCTGCTTCCATATGCATTGCGTTTTTCGCCCTGAACGCAAAATTTGCAGAAATTATTACAATTGAATCCGATCTTTATATCGGCTTTCATCAATTTAAAGTAGAAATAAATTCGGTAAGCTTATTATCGATAGTATGCGTGGATTTTAAAACTCTGAAAGGAGTGCATTTTTTAACAATGTTACCGAGGTCAGCGTTACGCATCATACGCTTTATGCTTTCAAAACTTCTAACCGAGTTCACGTTTCCAAGCTTAAATTCTTTCGCATACTCAATAAAAGGCTTGGCAAGAAAAACATTGCTTGGAAAAATATCGCCGTTGCAATCAACAGTTACATTCTGATTAAAAAGAGGGACGCTTCCTAAGTTAAATTTATTTTTTACTTTAATATTGAAATCAGCCCCGAACTTGTTTATAAATATAGAAATCCGTTTCAAAGCTGACGCTATTTTTCTAATACTAACTTGATCCCAGTAAGCGAAATAGCTGGGAAGAAAATTAAAACTTCTAAATCCTAACCTCAAGAAATTAAAGAAGCGTTCCTCCAAGTTGCGAAGAGAATGTCGATCAATAAAAAAATTAAGGCTAAGATGCGAGAGGAGAAATAGCGAACTAAGACCGCCTCTGTTAGAAAACGTATTAGAGTTGACGATTATTTCAAAATTACTGAGAGACCTGAAAAAATTTATTTTCTCTTCAGTTAACAATAAGCCATTCGTGGTGAGGTTAAGAAAAACGGGTCTTTTTTGCCTTGCCGCAACCTTCTTGGAATATACATATATTTTTTTTACCGTTTCAAATTCCAAGAGAGGCTCTCCCCCAAACAGCCTTATTAAAAAACCACCGGGATCTAAGGCAGAATTAGAAAATAGGCTTAGGCTCTGTTTGGCGGTAGAAAATAACATCGAACATCTTTTTTTTAATAAAGGGCAATTACGGCATGAAAGGTTACAGCGACGGGTGACAGTGAGCGTTAAGATATTATCTTCGGAGAATACATTACCGCAAGAAAGATACATATAAAAGAATCACCATTGCCCGTGGGAACCGTGGGAGCTATGAGAACCGTGAGAACTATGCCCGCCCCTGTTTCCTGAGCCAAAATCATTCGATATATAACTTCCGTGGGTGTCCCATTGGGCATATACATTTTCCATGGCTTGAATAATCAAAAAGATAGTCATTAAACTTATCCCCATTTTTACCGCATTTTTTCTTGTAATCCTTGCTTCCTCGCTAGAAAGAAAAAACTTAAGGTCCTTCTTAATTTGCGGAAGTTTCTTCAAGGCTCGCCTCCTTTTTTTTCCAATAATTTTCAAATACTTGACCTGCCTCTTCTTGCGTGAAACCGTGCGTAGTTTGTTCCAAAAACTTGGCCTTCTCTCTTTCTTTGATTTGGGCATCTACGGCCTTACGATCCTCAACAAGCTTAGGCTCTGAGCCATCAGGGCACGTAAGGTAGGAATGCGAGAACATCTTCGAGTCGCATACAAAACGAAGATCAACTATTTTTCTTTCCCAACCGTTTTTATACTTAAAGTCCCTTTTCCCGCTGATAGGATCGCTGTAAATTACCACCTTCAGCCCTCTCATGTATGGAGGCGGATTCTGGATATTATTAATCAAATAGGGTTTCCCTCGTACCAGGCCTATTCTCCCTTCCTCAACTTTTTGCAACTCCCCCTTACATACAGGGCATACATCGCCTTCCTTCGGTGAAATGAAAACAACCTCATCATTTGGACAGCCTCTAATTTCAACGGCACACGCAACACTTGAATGTAAAAGGACAAATACAAAAATAGCTATAAAAGGAATCCTCTTCATCAGCCCCTCCGCTTCAAGAAATCCACTTAGAAAAGATTTTTTTATACTCCTCGTCGTTCAGCCTGTCAAACAGGTATCCCAAAATAAAACTATTCATCTTGCATAATCTGCTATTGGGCAACTGACAGAATAAGTTTCCTGTCTCTGCATAATTGATAACAGGGCAAATGCCACAATACGGCTTATACGCGCAATAATCGCAATACACGCTTTCCTGGCAAGAAGCAAAACAACTTGCAGGGATATTTACTGAATTAATGATATCTTTAAAGCTGTCTGTGCGCACGTTGCCAATCAAAAACGTGTCCTCCTGAAGCATCCTGGCTTCATCACAAGTATACACTTTTCCATCGTAATTATAGACGATCTGGCCGATGCCTGCACCACAGGGAGAGCGCAGGTCTAAGTAGGAAGGGTCTCGTTTTAATAAAATTTTGACGAGGAATATTTTTGCCGTCCTTTCAGACATTGTTGTCTTACCCGCTATGTTAAGCTTAACTAAATAGTCGAGGGCTTTTTTGTAAAAGTTAGCAAACTCTTCTGAAGTGTAACCTATTCTTTTTCTGTTTGCTTTTGACATCCCCAGGTTACTTATGGGGCGGAGATGAATTTCTTGAAATCCCCACTTGCGATATTCCTCAATTATCTCCTTAGGGTATTTGAGAGAAAATTTAGACAAGGTCAATAAAGCGCTAAGCCGCCTTTTGTGATTATCGAATTTTTTGACCATTTTTATCTTTTGGGTAGTCAAATCGTATGAACTCCTGCCGGAAAAAAATTTCCTATTCCTGTCGTGCAGCGCCCGCGGGCCATCTAAAGAGGTGCAGATGCCGACATTTTGATCGATGAGGAATTTGAGCTTATCTTTTGACAGAAGGCTAAGATTAGATACAAGCGTGATATTTACTAATTTTTTAAATGTTTTATTCATTGCAATTGTTTTCCGGCAAATAAATTCTATAGTTTCCCAGTTTGCTAAGGGCTCTCCTCCCTGCAATTCAATAGTAATGGCTTTTGAAGGAGATTCGAATATTGCCTCTAATGTCTTTTCTGCAGTGGCCTTGTCCATATCGTAGCCTTTTGCAGAAAACCCCTTGGCTGAGGCCTGGCAATATATACAGGAATGATTGCATCTTAAAGTGACTACTATGATGTGTAATGTCGGACCGCGCCAGATGAAGGAATTCTTCTGTCGGTATTGTTCAATAAGCTCGAAATTTTTAAGACGGTTCCTTATAAAACCCTTTCCTATCAACTCCTGATACACGGGTTCGTTTTTTCTTATCTCATTGTTCACTAACTTATTGAAAACACTTTTTTTTAAAAAAATGTGCTCTCCTGCTTCAGTAGTCAACAGCACGTTTCCATTACATTCCCGGAAACGGAAAAAAGCCAAATTCCCTATCTCATCAATTTTCTTTAACGCAGAACGCATATCAGGGGGATTTTATTGAAGCTAACACATAATTACAGAATTCTTGCTTTATTACCTTATGATACCCATTATCATAATCGTATACACCTACCCGAATATAACGGTTTTTTTGTTTTATCGTAAATTTAGCTATGCCCTGGAAGGCTTTTATAGCTTTTAGAATTGATGATTGGGGATAGAGGTTTTTATGGAAATCGATGAATAACATCAACGGGACTTTTTGCGTTTGTATTTCTCTTCCCAGGGGATCGCAATGCCCTCGGGATCATTTTGCCAAGACTGATTTGTTTTCTCTTCCGAAGCGACAACCCCGTCGATTTCTTTCTTGGGCTGCGAGAAAAATAAAGCCTCTTTGACTATCATTTCCCGGATACGCTGATTTCTTTTGGATATTTTAAACCGCAAGGTATTATTTAACAGTTCATTCAGGAATTCGCCTTTTAACAGATTGTGATTCCGCCTGTTGGAAGCTTTAGGCGTAAAAACGATTTTTATCCGCTGCCTCACCTCGTCTAAAAAAAGGTAGTACCTATCCACAAAGACATAACAAGTAGCGTATATTGCCTCAAGGGGATAGATTCTGGGGTTTATAAGGAATTCCTGTTCTTTTTTGGCGTATTTAGACATAACCCGCACAGATCATGTATGTTGGACGCAAATCATGTAACCATTGGGAGGACATCCATATTGCGTAAGCCATGAATTCCATCTATATAATGCAGGTGCTGTAAGCCTACCAGCACCAGCTCCACAATCTCCAGAACCGCAAGCCACAGCGAAATAATTAACAGGACAACGCGAATAAGTAGTTGAACCAGCATTAGTAGCGTATTCGTAACAAGCTGAGGCGTTTATGCCTCCGGTTACGGTTAAAGTACCATTTATAATCACGTTAATATTGCCGCTGCCAGCGTTGTCTAGCCTAAGCGTATTATCGTTTATTAATATAATTCTTGCCCTGGGAGTACAACCACCGCCTCTGTCAAACTCTACCCATGGAGTAGCAGCAGCAAAACTTCCGCCTAGCGTTACGGAAGACCCATTCGAATTTACCAGCCCGCCGCATCCGGTAGTAGCATTACCCCATTCTAATTCCCGATAGCTTCCGTAGGGAGAGGGATAGTATGTAACAACGGAAATCTTTTCTTCTGTCTGGGCATACAAAAAAGCAAAGCTTGCCAGAAGAAACACTAAAATCACTACCCCTATTGTAGTTGTTTCAGCCCCCTTTACCATGCTTTGCCTCCGTCTTAATTAAAGTATAATTTAAAAAAAATGACCCGTCAAGTTAATTTTGAGAAAATAAAATTTTTATCTATTCTTTTAAGGCTCAATGAGATAAATGCATTCATAAGGTCGGTTTTTGACTTTACCGCAACCCTAATATAATTACTTGTATACCCTGTCCAAAGGCAATTTTGCAACCTCTCATTTGAATCAATCAGGGCCTCCATTGACTTGCCGATAAACTGTTTCTTAAACTCAAGGGCACAGGATTCGCTAACCTTAAAAAGGCGGTTTTTGCGCTCCAGTATTGTTTTTTGTTGAATTTTTTCCTGCATACGGCAGGCAAAAGTACCCTTCCTGTCGCTATAAGGAAAAATGTGGACCTTAAGAGGCAATATTTCTTTTATTAAACGAAGAGTATTATTAAAAGCGCTTTCGGTTTCCCCGGGGAATCCGACAATAATATCGGTGGTAATAGCGATATCCGTCACCTGCTTCTTTAGTCTTTGCGCAAGAGACACGTAATACTTGTGCGTATAGTTACGCTTCATCGATTCCAAGACCGCGTCGTCGCCGCTCTGAAAAGGAATGTGCAGATGGCGGCATAATCTTTTAGAATTTCTCATATACCGGATAAGCGCATCATTGATATCCCGTGCCTCTATTGAACTTAAGCGTATCCTGTATAACCCGAGCATTTTTTCAAGTTTTGATATTACCTGAATGAGGCTCTTGCGTGGGTTAAGATCTTTACCGTATGAACCCAGGCAAATGCCAGTCAGCACTATTTCTTTGAATCCATTTTTTACTAAGCGTTGCGCCTCTTCAATAATATCTCTTAGCGGCCTGCTCTTTGAATTGCCCCTCACTAACGGGACCTTGCAATAGGCGCACCGGTTATTACACCCGTCTTGAATTTTCAAAAAGGCACGGCTTCGGCCTTCAAAATGCGAAATGGCATATGGTTGGTGTTTTGTAAATTTATTTTGCCCTTCCCGCCGGTTGGAATTAACCAACTTGCCTACAACCTCACTTACGGTAAAGTCCTTCTCACTGTTTTTCTGTATAAGCGAAACTCCGGGGATACCTAAAATCACATCCTTATCTAATTCTGCCAGACAACCGGTAACTACAATTTTACCGAACGGATTTTCTCTATGAGAACGCCGAATCAGATAAAGAGATTCTCTGTCGGCCTTACCCGTAACCGTGCAGGTGTTGATTACGTAAAAATCCGCGGGCTCTTTTCCCCTTTTTTCGATAAACCCTTCCCTAATGAATTGCTCCCTAAGCGCCTGGGTTTCGTATTGGTTCACTTTACAACCGAGTGTAAGGAATTTAACTGTTGGCATGTTGGAGGCAGGAAAACCTTAAATAAGCGGCAATGGCAATAGCAGCGGTATCTACGCGTAAGACAAGCTTTCCCAAAGATACAGGTATAAAACCGAAAGATTGTGCTAAGGCTATTTCTGAAGGCGTAAAATCCCCTTCCGGGCCGATTAATATTACTGCGTCCTTGAAGGTGCGCTTTTTTACTATTTCACGAACTGAAGCGTTATTCTCACCTAATGTAGGCATGAGGCGCAAATCAAAAGATTGCGACTCTTCAAGGAAATATTTTAGATCTTTTACCGAATCGATAACTACCGCAGAACTCCTTTTGGATTGCTGGCACGCTTGCGTTGCTATTTTTCTCCAGCGCTGGACTCTGGACATTTTCTTTTTCTCGTCTAATTTTACAATGACTCGCTCTGTGAGCAAAGGAACTATCCTTGATACCCCCAATTGCACCAGTGAATCAACAATAGCGTCCATTCTGGGGCCTTTCGGAATAGCGCAGGCAATAGTGACAGCCGAATCCACCGTGTCGCCGGAAAGGAGTTTCTCAATGATAATTAAATCAATTAGTGACGGAGAAACCTTATTTATTGCCGCCTTGTATCTGTTTTGCTTTTCGTCGTTAATAAGAACGGTTTCATGCTCCTTAAGCCGCAAGACGTTACGCATATGATGAAGTTGGCTTGCATCCGTGATTACGGCTTTCTTTTTTGATATATTGCGGGAAGGGCAAAAAAAACTGTGCATTATTCTCCTATGGACGCAACCCTGACGCAAAGAATTTCAAACCCAGCCAGACAAGGATCCCTGCGGAAACAAGCCTTGAAAAACGGTAATATCCCTGATAATTCGCCTGAAGTTTAGGAAGCAATCCTGCGAAAACAACCAAAAGTATTAAGGGGGAGAGGAATGTTCCAAGCCCAAATACAAAACTGTACGCCACACTTGATGCCAGGGTGCTTGAGATAAGACCGATATATGATAAAATTACCAAAAAAGGGCCGCAGGGAATCAGGCCGGCAAATAACCCGAGCGCAATGAGGCTTTTTTTATCGCGCTCGATAATGTGCCTTGAAAGGAACGAGCACCAGCGGTTCTTTGTCCCGCGTATGTCAAAGAAAACAATAATCCCAAGTAGTAACAATACGCTTCCTAAGGCCATTAATAGATAACGCGACATACCCCACAACGCTGACTCGACCAAAAGCCTACCTATCAAAAAGAAGAAGGCGCTTATGATGAAGTACGTAACTATCCGTGTGCAGGAAAATACTACATACGCAAATAGCCCTTGAGGTACAGTCTTTTTAGTGCCTGCAATGTAAGAAAGTAGTATTGGCCCGCAACTCAAAAGGCAAGGGCCTGCCCCAAGGAGAATTCCTGACAAAAATAGCTCTACAATTACCCGGTTATTCATCAGCCTTTGTGTCCTTTTCGGAAAATACGTCGGCGGTGAATACGTACAATTCCGTGGCTTTATCTTTCCAGGCTTTCGGGTCCAAACCGGCTTTATGCATACACAAATTATCGAGGAACTCCTCCTTTGTCCAGCCGGTTTCGGTTGCAACCTGCGGAAGGAATACGCCGCTGTTAAAACCTCTGCGCACCAATACCCCGTGTTCACCGAGTTTAATTTCGTCCGGTGAATCAACGCGCTTCATAGGAGACAGCACGGAGATCTCGATATCTATATTGCTGAGTTCTTCCGGTTCAAGCGGAGTAAAGCGCGGGTCTCTGACTGCTGCTTCAACAGCCATATCCCTAATAGTTAGATACAAAGGCTGTCTCCCGGTGAGGCTACCGATGCATCCGCGTAGATGCCCGTGCTCGTGCAACGTGACAAAAGCCCCCAGAACTTCAAGAAGCGCCGGGTCTTTTGTCTGAACTGCCAATTTTTTCCCGCTTTCCAAATGAGTCTTTATTGAATCCCGCGCAATCAAGAGTAATTCTTTTTTTTGTGATTGGCTCAACATAGAAACAGCTCCTTTCTCTTCGTAAACCGCCAGACTCCCATACCCTACAGTCCAAGTCCCTGTTTGCATTCTATTGGTTACTTCAGCAGAGTTAGTACAACGTAGCGGCGTTACTTTATTGCACATGAAGGCCTTAGATAATAATAACGTAGTCACCACGGGAAACCCGCCACAGAGCTGCGCCTTCCCCTCTTGTAAAGCAGAAAAGAGGCCACTTGAGTCCATGCGTTCAATATAAGAGACCGTTGTCATATCTATCGTTTTAGCCTCGCGAAAGTCATACCCGTGGTAGAAATCGGTTGAAGCCACTACGAGCACGTCTTTTCTTATGCCGATCGCTGACTTAAGCAGCACAGCTAATTTTTGGCATTCAGAAAAGCTGCAATTACCCATTACTACCGGAACAAGCTTAAAATCAGAGAGCGCTGCCTGTAAAAAAGGAAGTTGTACTTCAATAGAATGTTCCTTGGCAAATGCAAGCGCATCAAAGGTAACAGCCGGTTCCTTATTGAGCAATTTCGAAACAAACTCTTCGTCTATCTCGATATCGCCCAGAGGAGTACGAAATTTTCCCTTCGGATAAACGGAAATACCGGAAAATGCATAATGATGGCTTGGCCCAATCACCACCACTGTCTTGTAAGGCTTACCCTTTATCAGGCTATAGCCAAAAGCAGCAGCGGGACCGCAAAACTGGTATCCTGCATGAGGGCACACCAGCGCAAAAATCCTACCACTTGCTTCCTTCGGGTCTGCCTTTTTGATGAAACTATCCAGTTGCTCTTTAAGAACGGTTGGATTGCTTGGATAAAATTGCCCTGAGACAGAAGGCTCTTTGATATCCTCGGCATACACGCACGCATAAGGAATCCCCAAAAAAAAGGCGCATAATGCAAAAATTGCTATCCCCTTGAGCCGCATACTAACGCCACACACCTTTGATCTCCTGCCCGCAGAAACTGCACTTACCCTCTTTTAAATTATTTTCTAAAACCGTGTATCCGCTGCGCCGTATTATGATTTTTTTGCACGCGGGACAAATAGTATTCTCTGCCGGATTACCGGCAAGATTACCGATATAGACGTATCGCAGACCTTCCTCTTCCGCAATTGCTTTTGCCCTCTTAAGGGCTTCTACCGGCGTGGGTATCAGCGCCACAAGTTTATACGTAGGGAAAAAACGGGAAAAATGCAGCGGCGTATCTAAGCCGAGGTTCTTTCTTATCCAAATACACATCCGGCGTATCGTAGCCTCATCATCATTAAAACCCGGCAGGATTAGATTGGTTATCTCAAGATGCACTCCCCCTTCTTTTAAAACTTTTAAAGTACGCAACACCGGCTCTAAGGTCCCCTCTGCCAGTTTTGCGTAATATTCGTCGGAAAACCCCTTTAAATCGATATTAGCTGCGTCAAGGTATTTGGCTAATTCCTTAAGCGGCTCTTCATTCACGTACCCGTTTGAATGCATAACGGTCTTTATCTTTGCGGCCTTTGCCAGCTTAGCAACTTCAAGCATATATTCATAGAAGATGACGGGTTCGGTATACGTAAAAGCGATAGTTTCAGCGCCGGACTTTTTTGCACGCTCGATAAGGGCGGCGGGCTCAAGATATTCATAGGCCAGATCTTCTGTTCTCTTTTGGGAAATCGCCCAATTTTGGCAGAACTTACACCGTAAATTACAGCCGGCTGTAGCGATTGAAAAGGCCTGCGAGCCGGGCAAAAAATGAAATAATGGCTTCTTTTCTATTGGGTCGATGTGAATAGCAACGAGCTTTCCATAAGATAGTGCATACAGGGTTCCTTCTCGGTTTTCGCGCACACCGCAAAACCCTCTTTTGCCCTGAGGAATAATACATCTGCGAGGGCATAACTGGCAATTAACAGAATTGTTGTCGAGTGTGCGGTAATACAGCGCTTCTTTGGGATTTTCTTGCGGGTAGGCTTGCTGAGGGAACAAAAAGTTCACGAAGGACAAAGAAGCTATTAAATAAAAGAAAAAAACTTTTGATTTCATATAGCTATAAATCTCATGGTGTCGCCGCGCTCGCTGCTGTGCTTGTTGATTTACTCTCGTATCTAGTGTCGGTAAATCATCCCGGCGAATGCATATGAGTCGGGACTGCAACGCGACGTTCGCAGTGGCATCCACCAAAAATTTACGACAAGTAAATTTTTGGTGGCACTCAAGCGAGCGTGATCCGCCGACAAGGCGGATAGCGAGCGGAGTGCCTAACCGTGTGGTGGCGCCCCTGCTCACTGCGTTGCTTGCCGCAACGCAACGTTCGCAGTGGCATCCACCATTTTTTTCTTTGTCAGAAAAAAAATGGTGGAGCGAGCGGGATTTGAACCCGCGACCTCTACAATGCGAATGTAGCGTTCTCCCAACTGAACTATCGCCCCATATTTTTTGGTTCTACCGTCCTGCTCGGTCCGGGCACTTCAAGCGCATTTTAAACTAAAAACAGATGCTCTTAAATCAAACGCTGCCTCTAACTTTTGTGCCCTCGATTTATACCATGCAAAGGGAGCGTTTGATTTATCCCGCGCTATGCGCGGGACTCCAGCTGAGCTACAGCCCCCATCCCCGCCTATTTACATTCTGGAATTTTATAAACTTTGCAATTCTTACAAACCTTAGGGAATTTATTCTGGCGCAATAACTTTATGAACTCTTTGAATTTTTCTGAATGCCAAAATTCGTAAAAATTACCTTCCAGTACATTCAAGAATGCGTTATCCCTTTGAAATTGCCGCTCGTTTGCTTCATTAATGACGCAGCATGGCTGCAAATGCCCGCTGGATAGTATAAAAGGCTCGTTCCATTTAGTACATTTACACGGGGGATCCAAACGGGTTATATTCTCGTTCCAGTTAATATAAATACCGTGCCGGTGCGCTCTTTTATAAACCTCCCTACGGATATCTTCGGGGATATTCCATACTTTATAAGGCATAACTTCTTTAAATTCCATTAGATTAGAGTAGAAAATTAATGTTGCCGCATTGGGAACGCCCTTAACGAGCCCGGCCACCATATCTACAAAATCAGCCATCTCCATGAAATTATAACTATTAATAATAAAATGAAACCAAAGTTCGGGCAATAAGGCCCTGCGTTCCTTTTTAAGCGCAAGAAAAGCCCGGACATTAGTCATGGTTTTTTCAAAGCTCGCCCCTACCCTGATCTTCTCATAAGTCTTTTTAGTAGAAGCTTCGCAAGAAAGCCAAACTTTATCAACTGAAAGGTTAATGAGATTTTCGGATAAATCAGGAGTAATCAAATCGAAGGTATCGAACATCTCAATATAAACTCCCTTTTCTTTCAAACAACCCAGCATTTTAAGAAAGTCTTTGTTCAAAAAACTGGAACCAATTCCCGTAGTCCCTATCCATTTGAGCCGAGGGAATTGGTTAATAATCTTCTTGAAATCCTCAAAACTCAAATCTTTTGGTGTTTCCTGCCAATAGGTATGTTCGCAAATGTTACACAGCAAATGGCATCGGGTGGTAGGCTCAATCTCTATGGCTTCGGGATAAGGAGTTAGGAAAGGGAAAAGCCTCCAGATAGGGTCAAAAAGCGCGATTCCAGAATCGCGGGTAAAAACCGAGCTCCATAAATAGGAATAGGCATTACGAAATTTGCCTTTACACAAAAGATACAGGATGTTGCGCATCCTGGAAAGAAACATTGATATAAATCTTAATCTGCGAATGTCCATTTTTTAAAATTATAGATGAGCAAAATAGCTATTAGCCTTACGCAACTCTTCCTCGGAATTAACATTAATATACTCTTCGCATATCGAGAATGTCCTAACAATCTCGCCTTCATCTATAGCGCACTGAATTAGATCGGGCAGTTCTTTTTCGTGCCTTTTTTGGTTAATAGGGGTTTTAGCAATATAATCGAATATTTTATTTTTAAATAAGCAGTTGCCCGTACCCATCAAATTGTTAAAGAAATAATTCGGTTTTTCAATCAAGCGGAATATCCGTCGATCCTCGTTTTGGATAACGGCATAGGTCTTTTTAATTAAGTTGGTGTCTGAGACTTTTACCGTTCCGCACAAGGCAAACACGCCGGTTCCCAAAAACTCTTTAATGAATTCAGGGTGATGAGGATTTAACATCAGCTCATCCCCTAGCATAAGCATGAAATCACTTGCGCCTACTTCGACGCGCGCACACTCGATGGCGTCGACCAAACCTTGTTGTTCTTGCTGGCGAACATAACTAATATTTTTCCCGCGATATAAGCTGCCGAACTCCCGCATAATATCTTGCGCGTGGTAACCCACAACGATAATAACCTGTTCGATTTCTGGCAATGTTGCCACGCAATCAAGACTATGGGCAATAATATATTTGCCCTGAACTTTAAGCATACACTTGTTTATGCCTAGCGAAACTTCGTCTAAACGTTTTCCCCTTCCGGCTGCTAGAATCAACGCTTTCATTAATGACTCCTATCAATTCTATTTAAACAAATCCTGATTTTGCCGTATCCACTCGATAAGCCTTTTAATGCCTTCGGCCGGACGCACCTTTGGCGACCATGCAAGATGTTTTTTTGCTTTTGTTATATTACAGACAAAATATTTTAAATCTCCAAAACGCGCATCGGCAAACCGCAAATCCAATTTTTTAGCGGTAATCTCGGAAATTACACCGATGCTCTCTATAAGCGAAATAATATTTTCTTTTCCCCCGCCAATATTATATATTCCGGACTTAGGTTTGCGTCTGAAACTTTCAAAAGCCATCACTAAATCTTCGCAGAAAAGTATATCCCGGACTTGTTTTCCCGTCCCGAATATAGTTATAGGCAAGCCCATCAGGGCCCTGATACAAAAATTAGCTACCCATCCATGATCTTCGCCGCCAAGCTGCCGAGGCCCATATAGCCCTGTGAGCCTAAAACTTGCCGCATTAACCTTATAAGTATCGATGTAGGCTCGCACATACGTATCAGCCGACGACTTAGAGGCGTGCAAAGGAGTCAACAGCCCTGTCAGCGCAGGATAAGATTCATCAATACCAACGGGCCTGCGGATATACCGGTTTTTCCCTTCTGTAAGCTCGGAATTTATCCTGTTACCATACACGTGAATGGTCGCGCATGATACAACGGGAATCTTAAAACGACGCGCTGCCTCCAAGACGTTAACTGTCCCTACCACGTTGGTCGATATATCAAGAACGGGGTCTTCTATAGATATCGTCACTGCCGGTTGGGCTGCAGTATGAACAATAAAATCGCAACCGCTTGCATACTCCAATAATTCCAGGCCGTTGCGGATATCGGCTTTTACCATCTTCACGCCAAGGCCTTTTAGAAAATTCCAATTATAATCACGGGCCCTCTCAATATTATATCCTGTACGCATAAGTTCATTTTTAGTCATATTATCGTATGAAATTACCTTATGGCCGTTTTTTGCGTAATATTCGCATGTCCAAGATCCGATGAATCCGCAACCACCCGTAACTAAAATTTTCATACCATCTCCTTTAATATACCGTTTTAATCTTTATTGCTCATAAAAGGAACGTAATTTGAAATTCTTTGAAACATAACTAACGGGTTTCTTAGGAAATTAATAATAAATTTCATTCTAATCTTCGGTAAAAACAAATATATTTTGGCAATCAATCGGCGCTTTATTCTAAGAATCTCAGCTGGCGTGAAAGTCTCCGGCATTTGAATCGGCGCAAAAGTAAAATAAAAATCCGAAAAATCTAAATCTTGATGTATATAACCCTTATCCTGGCACCATTTCCACAATTGCGTCCCTGGGAAAGGCGTAGTAGTGCTAATGGCAACGCTATCCAATGGGGTGCTTTTAATAAATTTCCAGGTTAGTTGAATGTCGGCCTTGGTTTCGGTAGGATTGCCGATCATAAAAAGCCCCAACACCCCTATATTATATTTGTTGCATAGCTTGGCAGCAATAAAATTTTTTTCTACGCTAGTTTTTTTATTCAAAACATCCAGTATCCTTTGGCTGCCGCTTTCAAAACCAAAAGAAAGCCTTCGACATCCCGCGCGCGAAGAAATACGCAATACTTCATCGTCAAGGCTATCTGCTCTGGCTGCGGTTGCCCAATTAATCTTTATATTCCCGCCTAAAAGCAATTCACAAAACTTGACTACTCTGCTTTTGATTTGAAAAAAATCGTCGTCAAGAAACAAAAAATATCTTACGCCGTGTTCGCGCATCAACTCTTCTATCTCGCTAATAATTGCCTCGGGGCTTAAAACCCTAATCGGGGTCCCGCGCCAGGTATTATGGCAGAAAATGCAGCTAAACGGACAGCCGCGCGATGTCAGCATGCTTGCCATACGTTGGCCATAGGGGACAAATTCAAGATTGGCATCGTAAGCCAATCTATTCTTTGAGTTGAGATAAAAATTCATATTTATTAATTTTCTGTCTGGTAAACAAATTTCTTCGTTTTTTAATATATCTTGTCTAGTAGCCTTGAATATTCCTTTTTTTTCGCCTTTGGTAATAATACTGAGGAGCGTTTTTTCGCCTTCACCGACCAACACCATATCAAAGCCATCTTCGATAGCCTTTTCAGGCAAAGTGGATGCGTGGACGCCGCCGATTATAGTCAAATAGCCCATTGATTTTACTGTTTTTAGCAATTGCAAGGCTCTCGGATAGGCACAAGTAGTTGCGGTAAAACCTACTAGATCTGGCTTAAAACTTTCAATTGCGCTCATTACGTCATCTCCAGCTACTTCATCAATGATCTTTACTGAAATTCCGAATTCCTTTAAATACGTGGCTAAAATAATTATATTTAAAGGTTCGGTCAGAAGAACATTTCTTGCCTTAGGATTTACAATTGCAAATTTGTATTTCATGGGGCTTTTGTAACGGCTTTGTATTTTAGACGTTATTGGTTTTTGTTTGCGTAAAAATAACCCAAAATTTTCCATAGCATGGCTATGGGATGCTTAAACATTTTTAAAATGAACCTTTTTCTCATTTTTTGGTTAAATAAGTATGCCTCAATTAACATGTTTCTTTTTATTCTTTCTACTTCTTTAGTCGAAAAGGTAGCCGGGATTTGAATTGTAGCATACGTATAATAAAAATTGGAGAAGTCAATCCTTCGAGCGTCAGGAAGATACCCCTGTTCTCTGCACCATTCCCATAATCGCGTACCAGGAAAAGGAGTCAAAACGCTAATACAAAGGCTGTCCGGCTTCGATTTTTTAATGAAATCTCTGGTTAATTTTATATCGTACTTGGTTTCTGTTGGATTGCCTACCATAATAAGGCCAGAGACCTCTATATTATATTTATGGCATAGGCTCGCAATGGCTAAATTTTCCTCAACATTAGATCGCTTGTTCAAAACATCAAGTATCCGCTGACTTCCGCTTTCAAACCCAAAGGCCAACCTTTTACAGCCAGCGAGGGCGGCAATCGAAACCAAACCTTCATCTAGGCTGTCAGGGCGCACTGAAGTAGCCCAGTGGATCTTAATTCTTTTTCTTATCAATTGCTCGCAAAAAGAACTAGCCCTCGACTTATTTAAAAAAAATTCGTCATCGAGAAACCATATATAACGAATACCGTAATGAGAAATAAGCCTTTCGATTTCTTCGATCATTACCTCCGGGCGCAAGAACCTTACGGGGATCCCGCGCCAGGTATTATGGCAAAAAATACAATTAAAGGGGCAACCGCGCGAAGAAAGCATAGTCGCCATCTTCGCTCCGATCGGAACGAAGTCAAGATTGGGGTCATGCGGAGTCCTATCTTTTACGCGAATATAGAATTCCATATTCACAAGGGTCCTATCCGGAAGCGGTATTTCTTCTGCCTTAAGGATATCAGCTTTTTCCGTGCGGAATATTCCTTTCTGTCTTTCTTCAGAAACAATTTTTAACAGTGTCTTTTCCCCTTCTCCAACCACAACCATATCGAATCCTTCGTTCAACACGCTTTCAGGCAAAGCAGAAGCATGTACTCCACCAATGATTGTTGTGTATCCTAAGTTTTTTATCGTCTTCATTAACTGCGCAGCCCTTGGGTAAGAGCAAGTGGTTGAAGTAAAACCTACTAAATCAGGGGAAAACTCTTTGGTTTCTTTTACCACGTCATCACCAGCAACTTCGTCAATTATCTTCACTTGAATACCGGCGTTTTTTAAATATGTACCTAGAATCATTATGTTCAAAGGCTCGGTTGATTCGATCGCTGTACTAGTTCTTGGATTGATAATTGCTAATTTGTGGCTCACGATAACCTCATAGCCTACGTATTGAATGTCTGCACACTTCTTCCAACTGTGAAGTAAACCTTTTCCAGGTCAGATTGCTTTTTACCCATATGGACGCGCCTGCTGCGATATTCTCCCATTTATTCCGGTTATGCATAAAATCCAAAACCGCACTGCTAAAATCGCTCTCGACTATACCTAGGTTATGTTTCTTGATCAGACAAGAGGCACCCATAGTTTCAGAAACAATGACCGGCTTTCCTAACGACAAGGCCTCAAAAGGCGCAAGCCATCCGCCTTGATCCTTTACCGGAAAGAGGCAAAGATCCGCCATCATATATAATTCCATAGTTCTGGATCTGCTAAAATGCCCCGTAAATATAACTGAATCGGACAAATTATTGCGACAAATATACTCATTTAAAACATTTTTGTAAGACGCCCCGCCATCCCCTACCAATAAAAGCCTGGCATTTATCTTTTGGCCAACCAAGACATTTAATGCCTTCAGACTTTCAAGCTGATTTTTTTGAGGAGAAATTACACCTACCTGAAGGAGGACAAAACATTCTTCCGGAATACCGAATTCTTTGCGTATTTTCGATACATCTAAGTCATTTTTGACAAAATTTTCATGATCGATGCCGTAAGGTATTATTGTGCTTTCGCGCCCATATCTTATTTTGACTCGATGGGCGTTTAATTCGTCGGCTACGCAAATTGTATCAATGGAATGATTGACGATGAATTTATCGCAAGCCAACCCGATTCTCCTCAACGCCCTTAAGAAAAACGAAAGATTGGGATTATTATAAAAATCAGGTGCCTCATTGCACATCCAGACCACCGGCTTCCTTAATCCCCAAGCAACCCAATTTGCAGGAAAATTATGCACATTGATTACATCAAAATCGGAATAGTATTTTTTTACTAGCGCTCTTAAAGCTACAATCTCGCGGATAATGCCCAAACTGGATATCAGGCCAGTGCTTCTATACGCGTAAGGAAAATACCGCTCGGGAACCTTTATGTCTATACCGGCACAAAGCCTTTTGACCTCCTCTGAGATATTGAGTGTCACTACAAGGTTTCTAATTCCCCTGGTATTCAAGCATGAGGCGAACTCCTTAATGACGGTTTCCGCGCCTCCGTATATCCCCATAAAGCGGTTAACTATTAGAATTTTCATTTAATGCGCAGTATTTTGTAGTAACTGGTTTCGTTTCCCATTCAGAAACAAAGACTTTAAAAATCCAAAGTGCCAACACGTGAATCCGAGTACAGAAAGCAATACTAATTCAAAATCAAACCTTGCATATGCCAAGAAGGCAAAGAATACAGCGAGAAACAATGGCCACGTGAAGGAGAAATTTAAAATCAGAATAATAAAAACACCGAACAAAAAACCCGATAGGATAGGCAGAAAATGTATTTTTCTAAAAAAACCGTATTTGCGCACGAGCACTCCCTGGGCCCAGCCGTATCTTAGCATCATCTTTAAAAAGGCTGATGCATCCCGGGGCCGGTAATGCAGGACTACCGCTTTAGGGTTATATACTATTTTCTTTCCGGCCTTCCGTAATCGATAATCGAGCTCGACATCTTCTCCGGGCCAGAGCCCCGTAAGGAACCCCCCTATCTTTAAGAAATCGTCCCTGCGATACATCACGTTACAGGAAGCGTTATGCCTCACTTCAGTGATACTGTCTGCGCCATGGCTTTTGATATATTCGGTAATGAAACCTGCCTTTTTCATCAATACAAATACCTTTTTTTCAAAGATTGTTGCGTCTTCAGGTAGAAGCTGTGCGCCTCCGCAAGACACCACTTCGGGAAATACCCCAAATCCCCGCAGTAATTCTTTTAGCCAGTATGTATCTACAATACAATCGGCGTCGGTAAACGCAACGTATTGGCCTTTAGCGTGCTGCGCTGCAATATTTCTTGCCTGTGCCGGCCCCAGGGAACGTTCGTTTTCAATAATCTTCACCCGCTGTCCAAATTGCAACAGCAATTCGTTAGTCGTATCAGTAGAGCCATCATTGACAATAAGTATTTCATAGGTAGCGTAGTCAACGGATAAAAGCGAGCGCATGCATTTTACAATTGTACCCGCGTTGTTTCTTGAGGCGACTATAATACTTATAAAAGGTTCGTTCATTTAGAAAAAAGGTAGGAAAAAAAGTTCCAGGCACCCCTTACCTTACGGTAAAGATCGGCTAAGGAACGGGAGTGAAAAATGAATTTTAACATATAGCCTGGCCTTAAGTAAAACCGCTTAAGCCCTGAATCGACGAAATAGTTTATTTCCTTCTGGCTTATTGTGGGATACTCGACAATCCCCGCCTGCTCTCCGGCATACAGCCAGTCAGACCACGTTTCGGTCTTCAGCCACCCCTGCTGCTTGCAGACGTCGAATAGTTCTGTCCCGGGAAAAGGGACTGCGCCTGAGAACTGAACAGTAGTCAAGCCGAGGCTGAGTGCAAAATTAATAGTTTGCCGGGCTGTTTCCTTCGTTTCGCCGACAAGGCCGATTACGAAACAGCCATGGACCTGCAGCCCCGCCTTTTTTGCATTCTCCATGAAAAGGCGCGATTGCGCAAGGCTGATATGTTTATTCATCTTATCCAGCATCTGCTGGTTGCCTGACTCAAACCCGACAAGCAACTCCCTGCAGCCGGCCCGTTTCATGACCGCAAACATTTCAGGGTCCGCATTATCAACTCTGGCGTTTACGGAAAATGTTATTTTTAGATTGCGCCGCATTATTTCTTCGCAGATCTGGATTGCCCGGTCTTTATGCACTGTAAACGTATCGTCTTCAAAAAAAAATTCGCCTGTCCTGGCAACAGCCGGGCAAAGGCCGATGTCATGCTGGATCTCATCAACAACATTTTTCGGCGAACGCAGCCTGTACCTTGTGCCGTGCATCACCTGAGGCCAAAGGCAGAAACTGCACCGGTTGGGGCAGCCCCTCCCTGAAATGACATCTATGTACGGGTACAGCTTGCCCCCGTCAAAATACTTCATTAAATCCAACTGGTGCCATGCAGGGAACGGTAAATCGTCAAGGTTTTCGATCAGTTCCCTTGCCTGCGTTCGAACAGGCTTTCCCTCATCATAATACACAATCCCCTTGACCGCATTGAGGCCATTAAGATTCTTAGCCACCTCCCTTACCGTATAATCATATTCCCCCAGGCAAATGACATCGACAGCTCCGTTGGCGCAGGTAAGGGTTTCTTCGGGAAGCGCTGATGCATGAGGCCCCACCATCACTACCGCGGCATTTGATTCATCTTTTACTATGCGCGCGCATTCAATATCCGAATATACGGAAGGGGTGGTTGAATCTAAAACGACGAGGTCGGGCTTTTCTTTCCTGATGAGGTTCCTCAAGTCTGCCTTGGTCTTATTATCAGCTACAAAGTCGTATAATAATGCCGTATGGCCCGCCCTTTCCAATACGGAAGTCGCATATGCCAGCCAGTCCGGCGCACGCAATACCCTGCCCCTGGTCCTGGCTGCCCAGCGTTGCGTGCGGCAAAAGTCTTTTACGAACGGCTCGTTAATCAAAAATATTTTCATATTCTTAAAACAGTTAGTCGATTTGTATATGCTTCCGTACCTGATACACCGGCACTTGCGCCCAAGGGACCGGATACACCCTGGCCAACTTCAAAAAAAGGCTACCGGTAAAGAAATCCTTGAAGTTTATTTTCTTACCCTCTTTTAAAACAACATAGATCAAACTCCTGTCCCCCAGCATCCCGAATTCCACGGGATGAAAATTTTCAACCACATAGCGGTACAACCTCGGGTCATCGCTTAATACTTTCTGCAAAGGCAGCGGATAGGTATATATGCAAAAATACCTTACCTTATACTTTTCCTTTATTCTCTGTAATTCACCCAGCGTCCCGGGCCATCCCGCGTAGCGGTGCGCATACCTGGCTACGGCATAGCCCTGAGAATAGGTAAACAGAAAAATCTTCTCCTCGGGTGACGTCAAGCCTTCTAGGGTTTCTCCGGCAACATCTGCACCGAAAACCACCGTGCGGTAAAACGATGTCAGAGAAAATGCGATGAGCGGAATTGCCACGGCAGTAACGGACGCCACAACAATACCCAAATTCACCGCTTTTAAAACGCGCTTCAGCATCTTAGTCAGGTAATTAATCGCATATACGCTGGCAATGCAGACGACTGCTAAAAAAGGCATTTGATAGTATGAATGCTGGTTGATATAATCCGAAAAAACAAGGCAATACACACACGCGCCCAACAGCCAGCCGAATACATATTTCCGTAAAATACCTTTTTCTTTTAAAATAACAACGCCTACGCCGAAAAATGAAAGTATAATAAACATTAGGGTAAAACTTAGGTTGATATTCTCCCATATCGTGGATCCGTATTCACGCCAGTAGTATGGAGAGAAAATCCTTAATACGTCAATCCTGGAAACGGTCTCATGAGTATCAAATACCCACTGTCCCGACCATTTAAGCCAAATGAAAACCAATGCAATCAACGCGTAAGGAGAAACGAAGGAAACAATTGTTCTTAGGGCCTTACCCAGGTCTTTTAAGAAAACCTTATACGGGAAACAAAACAGCAAAGGCAGAATTCCGATCAGAAAACTTTGTTTATAGAGCCAGGCGAAGAAAAAAGACATTCCGCCCATTATAAGATAGCGATTGCGCAGCCGCATACAGTATTTTAAATAAAAATAATTTCCAAGTAGCATAAAAAAGAAAGCCGGGCTTTCAGGCTGCAGGTTCCTGGAAAAATAAATCGCAAGGGGCATAATCGCGCATAGAAAAGAACCTGCCAGCGCCAGCCGCTCGTCTTGAAACAACAATTTACACAAGGAATAAACCACTATGATACTCATCAATCCGAATACTACGTTGCTCATCCTCGGCGGCCACATCTGCCTGCCGAATAGCTTCCAGGAAAGCAATGTCTGATAGGCAATGAGCGGCGGCTGCGGGTATAGGTCCATCGTGGGGGTATCTTCAAAGGCATTGTAAAAATAAACCCTGCGCGTAAGAAAGTCCTTAGTCCTCTCCATCTCCTCCGCCATACTCAGGTATTCGTTCTCTTTCATGTTATGATACCCTATAGAGGGGAAATTAAGATTATAGGACCTTAGCGCCAACCCCAGCGCGACAATCAACAATAACCACAGTAACGCAATTTTCTTATTCATGGTGTAATTGGAGCACGGCACGTAATTATCTGGGTAATTCCGTGAGGGGTTATCGCAAAGACTATTTACGGATTTCTTCCTTTAATAGAAACCTTTCAAGCCAGACAAAGAGTATCGAAAAAAAGTATTTCCGGCTCAGTTCCTTTATGCGGTACTTACTGACGCCGCTATCCCTGCCGTACCAACTGATGGGCACTACCGCATACCGAAAGCCTCTCACTATCGCCTTAAGGGGGATCTCTACGGTTATATTGAAATACTGCGATACAAAAGGCCTACAGGCGGCAATCACTTCCCTGCGGTATCCCTTAAAGGCGTTTGAAACGTCATTGTACTTTATCATAAACAAAAGTTGGATGAATGCGTTTCCCGCCCGGTTCAACAAAAGTTTTACGAAAGGATACCCTGCCACCCTGCTTCCTTTAATAAAACGCGAGCCGAATACGCAGTCATACCCTTGCGCAAGCTTTTCGTAATACATAACCACGTCCTGCGGGCTGTCAGAGCCATCCCCCATACAAATGACCACTGCATCTCCGGAAAAATTGTCAAGGCCTGTCCGGATCGCCTTGCCAAAGCCTTTTGGCGAGGAAGAATCAATGCCCCTAATGGTCGCATGCGCCTTACCAAGCCGATGTAAAATTTCCGGACTTCTGTCAGTTGAATTATCATTGACAAGCAAAAGCTCGTGCGGAATATTCTTTTCAACCAACAAGTCAACCAGCTCTAAGGACACCTTTTCTATACATTGCTCTTCGTTGTGTACAGGGATAACGACGGATAATTTCATTTTGTTTTAAGGGAAAGGAGGCTGATGAAGAAGGACGAAAAAATAGTTTGGATGCCGATTACCAGCAGGGTCATCGCCAGAATAGACTCGCGTATCCTGTAAAGGGCGCCGAAATTATTATTAAACCATTCAATAAAGATAAGTGCGTTTATTGCCAGACCTGCCGCAAAGAGGACAAAGCCGAGCAAGAGCCCCCGCTCAAGGTTAAAAGAACGCTGGAAGAATACAAAAAACTTATCCAGGCGGATAAGTTTTTGGTTTATCGCAAAGGTATGCGCATAAATGCCCAGATTAAGGATTTGATACGAAAGGATGCTTAATACGCTTGAAAAAATCATGAAATGCATATCCCAGTTGTGGCCAAGGAACAAGACCGGCCCAGGTAGTAAGATACACAACACAGCCAAGCCGAACAAGAATCCGAACACGCCAGGTATAAAATAGAGCCAAAACGGGCAATACAGCAGCATGAAACGGATATGGCGCCAGGCGTCGTAGAGCGGGCTCAATTTTGATGCGCCGTGCCTGGGAAAATACTCGATGGGTATTTCGTAAATCTTAAGGTTATTCATAAGCGCAGAAAAAACCATCTCGGTCGCAAATTCCATGCCGGTTGCTCTCAGCTTCATTTTCTCAAAAGCCTCTTTGGTAAAAGAGCGCATACCGCAGTGGATATCCGATAATCTGGTCTTAAAGAAAAGGCGGCACATACCGGAGAGTATGGGGTTACCGATATAGCGGTTCATCCACGGCATTGCGCCTTTCTTGATTTTTCCCTTAAAACGCGAACCAAGCACAAAATCATACCCTTTTTTTAACGGCTCAAGGAACTTGGGTATTTCATAAAAATCATAGCTGTTGTCGCTGTCTCCGATAACGATAAACTTGCCTTGGGCCTCTTTGAGCCCCCTTAAATACGCAGCACCGTAGCCGCGCTGCTGTTCGGTAAAGACCTTAGCGCCCAGCGTAACGGCGATCTCCCTTGAGTTGTCCGTAGAGCCGTTATCCGCCACGATGATTTCTCCGCGGATACCATGCGTATTGAAGACCTCTGTGATCTTCTTGATGCAGATGCCTATCGCTTCTTCTTCGTTCAAGCAGGGCAATACTACAGAAACCTCCAACTGTTCAGGCATAGTTAATTCCACTCCAGTGTAAATACGCGTATATGACCGCCAGTGTCGTTTTGGGAAAGAAATGGCTTAAAATGCTTCAACCCTCGCCCTTGAAGAAAATAAAGCCGCACGAATAGACTCTTGCCTAACTGGCGGTCAAGCCCGATTGCAGAGTACCCTTCTTCGTCTTTAATGATAAGCACTGAAAACCCGAGTTCGTTGTTTTTAAATTCATACTCCTGCAGGATGCCGTTTTCAAACAAAAACAGGCTGCGGGGGACCTTATAGCCGTTGTTATAAAACAAATAGGCAGTCTTTTTTACCGGGTTATATACCACAGAGTTTTCAAATAACACCATCCCGTCTTTTACTTCACCCTTTACGAGAGCGCCATAAAATCGTACCCTCTTGGAAATCCAATCATCGAGGTATTGCCTCGGCACAATTGTTACTTCCTGATAGTACTGTTGTGCCTTATTCCTGTCTACCCCCATGGCAATCAAGTCCCCGGCTATTCGCTTGCTTCCCTTCTGTCCGTATTTTTGCACGACGTACGATTTCACAAAATCCCAGTTACCCATAAACGATATCGCGTATATTTTATCGGGCATCGTGGGGTCAACGATAAAATATGCGGGCTCCTGAGGAATCCCAAAGACAAGGCCTAACACCTTTGCGGCTTCTTTTTCGGGCATTACCCTTAGGAGCTCGGCCTGGGCTCCTTGAGGGTTAAAAAGCACCTTCTCAAGCAGCATAATTGACGCTAATGGGTTATGTAAATGCGCATCTATCAAGTCGAAAGAACGGTTACCGGACGCATTCAACATGCGTAACATCGCAATAGCGCGCTCTTCGTCGTTTTCAAGAAGGATTCTTGCCATCCAGTATGCCTGGGGTGTATTCTGACTCTGGCCGTCAAAGATCACGGGCCTGTCACCAATTGCTTTAAACCAATCCCCAAAATCCCACCAGCTATTAAGTACTGCGCGCGGAGGAGTTTTTTCTTTTATCGCGATCAGAAGATTGTACCAATTGTCATTTATAAGGGGATAAAGGTGCCTTGAGGTAGTAAAGGCCCTGTCAACTATAGAAAAAACGAATACAAAGCTCAGTAACAGGACAATTACCCTCCTCAATGTATCTTCAAAATATTCGATTGCATACTGCAAGAACCAGCCAAAGGAGATGCCAAGCGGGATAATCAAAAACATAATAAAGCGTATCCCTTTAAAACAGGCAATAAACATACTGAAAAACCAAATGACCATAACCAAGATAAATTCCTTTTCGAAATGGCTGCTCTTGCGTATCCGGGTGAGCAAAAACAAGACGAGCATGCTTATGAGCGAAAATAGAAACAAAAGCTTGTCGCCGATAAGGCTTGCCACTAAGTTCAAATTTGACCGCCCGAGCTCCTGAACGGTAAAAAATACATTTGGCCAGATGCTGTATAACACAGGCTGGTTTAATCGTATCGCGCTCCTAAGTTGAGATATTAAAATAGCAAATGTATCTGGGCCGACAAAGAGAAATGTCCAGAAAAGGCTTATAATGAAAAAACCGAATGCAGTCCAGGCGTGTGTTTTCAGGAGTTGCGTGTCCTTGCGGCCGTATTGAAGGAACGCGAAGAATAAATGCAGTATAGAGACGCATTCGTACCCTATGAGAATCCCTACAATGAACCACCAGTGATGCCAGGTAAAAGCGAACAATCCAACTAGAAGAAAGACACAAAAGGCCCTTATTACCTTTTGTCTGATAGAACTAACGTTGTACCAAGAAAGGTATGTCCAGGTAATAAGAAAAGGAAACAAGAGGCTTAACACATCCATATCGAACCAGCCTACGCAGCTGCGCGGAAGGAATATGGGGGCAAGGCCGATAAACAAAGTGCTTAAGACAGCTGCAACAGGGCCAAAGTGCAACGCGCAGAAAAAATACACAGCGACAAGCAGAAAAAACACGAATAATAAAGGAAGATAAAACAAGAAGGTGTTAAGAGCGACGGGAATAACTACGCAAAATGCTTTATAAAGAAAAGAGGAAAAATAAAACAGGAACTGGTTCCAGGCAACCTTCTCCCCGTAAGGCGCCAGCATGTACTGGTCCCATTGTACTCCGTTGCGCAGCGTATCCCCCGGAAAGCCGTGCGCTTCTATATTACCCACGTAGCGCGCCCAATGCCAGCAGTCCAGCTCCATAAGATAGGTCTGCCCGAAACGATCCTGAAATGGCGCTTTTAGTTTTTCATACTCATTGTTGACCTGAAGTCTGTATTTGGTTTTGTCTTTTTCCTTAATTGAAGCGGCCAGATGCCTTACTGCCCGCTCCTTTGCATACGGGGACATAGAAGGATAGGCAGATTCGATTTGAAAGCGGGCTGACTCGTGTATTTTTTGATCGATATTCTGCCTGGCTAACTGCAGGAATTGGGGAAAATAAACGGGAAAAGCGCGGAAATAGATATTAATTCCCAAAACAAGGATAAGGCAAAGAATAAGAACCAATAACGACTTTTTCATGGTTCTCTTATTCTAACATGTATTTGGGTTTGCGCAAGAAAATACTAATTGAGCGAAACAGAGGGCATTTTAATATCGAAGGTTGCTTCGGCCCTGGGATTCCGCGGTTCACCGCAGGGATAGGTGGCATTGGCGGGATCCCAGCACGCCTCAACGGTAACCTCTGCGAAGTTATCTCCGCTAAAATACGTAGGTTGAAAAAAAGAAACATTGCCGCTTATAATCTGCCAGCCGGTATTACAATTATTGCAATTTACATTCTGGCACTGCGAACAGTACTGTACCTGATAGGCATCTGCGCCAGAGTCCCTCCAGCGGTAAGCGATCCATACATCATCCCTGACGCCGTTATTATTCATATCGGCATATACTCGCAGCGCCGTATAAGGAATAATGGGGTCGCTTCTTGCGACCGTGCGAATGCCAAACAGGACCTCATTACCTATCCCCTTTGAAACCTGCTTGCTCATATGGTCGGCGACTAATGTTAATTCGTTCTGTGCCTTTGCCAGCCTGTCAGTGGTCATAACCTGGAACCTGCCAAATGTATCAAGGCTGGTAAAACCAAGTATTACCACCCCTGCCAAGGCCAGCGCCAATAACAGCTCAACTAAGGTGAATGCGTTGGTTCTAATTTTGCTCACTCCAGTTTATGGTCAGAATTACCCTTCTTAAATCGGTAGCGGCAACATTATTAATCGTATAGTTTGGGATATAATTTACATGATAAATAGTCTGATTCACCGGGCAGCCGGCACCGCCACTTAGGCAATTCGTGCCCCACTGGTCATTGCGTACATCCATCTGGAGAGGGTCAAGGAAAAACTTCCCCAGCTGCCCTCCGGTATTTTTATATCGGCTATGCAGCACGTATCTTTTGGCGGTGAGGTATAAATTGACCATACCGAACATAATAACGGAAAACAACAGCGTAGCTACTATAATCTCGATTAATGTAACGCCTTTTTTTTGCATTGCCGTAAAAAAGAACGCCCGCTCATATGAGCGGGCGTTAAGGTTTTAAATGGGATCCATTAGAATGCGTTGCATCCAGAAGATGTGGGTTCTGAAGAACTCTGGGTAAATGTATATGTACACGCGCAGTAAGGCCTGCCTGTGCAATTTCTGACCGCAGTAACGGTATACGTACCTGCCCCGGTTTGAATTCTGTAATCCCAGTTTTTTTCATTAAGGGACAGGTGCAGTCCGTTATTGATATCAGTGACTGCGTCAGCGGTAAAATAGGTTGCCAGCTCCATGCCGTATGAACGCTCTGCTGCTGAAATAAGCCGGATATTGGCAACTGCTTCCTTTTGATACGTTGTCTCTCTAAGCTTGGTATAACCGGGATAGCCAATTGCAGCAAGTGCCCCAATTATTACTATTACGATCGCTAATTCCATTAGTGTAAAGCTTCTTTTGCGTTTTGTGTGCATATACACAGCCTCGCTTAAATGTATCCTGGTTCTCCGGTAAATGCTCCGGTTTCATCTAGGCTAATAAGATAGTTCAGGGTTGACTGAGGCGTCTTTCCACCGCCAATACACCTTTCAGCAGTCACCAGGAAGTTAGCCGGACCTGCAGCATCAACTCGATATTGAAAGTAATGCGTGGGAACGCATGCGACAGGAGCTGACACGCCTAGTTCATCTATAGCGGGAGTATAACTGTCATGCTCCAAGCGATACGCTTCCTGTGCAGTACGCAACTGCCCCAATACGGTCTTGGCTTCAGAAGTCCTTCCTTTTTCAACCACTCTCTGATATTGCGTAAACCCGATGGTTGCCAAAACGCCCAAAATGATGATTACAATGATTAACTCCATCAATGTAAAACCTTTTTTCATTCTAACCTCCTTTATTGATTATAGATAATAAAAAACCGTTTTTTAAAGGCCTCTCACCTCCTTTCATCCTACTAAAAGTATAAACTTTAAAGAAAACAATGTCAACGTTTTTTTAGCCCAACTTGGCAATCTGGAATATCGGTAAGAACATGCCTATGACCATGACCCCGATAACAAGCCCCATAAATATGAGCATTATCGGCTCAAACATCGCGGTGAGCCTGGCAAGAAAGTTTTCCACATAAGATTGATAATACGCGTTCACTTTCTTAAGCATAGGAGAGAGTTCGCCTACTTCTTCTCCAATGGTAACCATCTGTACCACCATCGGCTCAAAAAAACCGCTTTTCTCAAGAGGCAGGCTCAAGGGCCTTCCGTCACGCACGCTTTCCTTGACATCATGTATAATATCAGCAACGACTAAATTGCCTACGCTCTGTTCCGCTATTTCAAGCGAATACAAGATAGGCACGCCGCTTTCGATGAGAGTGGACAACTCTGAAGAAAACCTCTCAACCACCAGTGCACGGAACAACTCGCCAAAAATGGGCAGCTTAAACTGCAGGCGCTCTATCATACGCCTGCCATCTTTCGTTGAAACGAATTTTTTAAACATATAAAATAAGGCGGCTGCGCCGCCGAACAAAAATACCCCATACTTGCGGATTACCGTACTAATATCCATAAGCACCTTGGTCAGTACGGGCAGCTCGACGTTAAAACTCTTAAAAAGCTCACCGAACGTAGGAATAATCTTGATAGTCATAAAAAGCATTGCGCTTATACCGACGATAAAAAGGATAGCAGGATATGAGAGTGCTGAAATCAGTTTTTTCTTGAATTCTGCGTTTCTTTCCAGGTATGTCGCAAGGCGGTCAAGAATAATGGCGAGATTTCCCGACGCCTCCCCGCTCTCTACCAAATTGACCCAAAGCTCTGAAAATACCTTCGGGTGCTTTGCCATGGCGTCGTGGAGGCTTAAGCCCTGCTCCATGTTTTTCTCAAGGTCCTGGATTACATTATAAAATTTTGTGCTGGCGACCTGCTTTGAAATGATATCAAGGCTTCGCAAGATCGTGACTCCCGCGCCCAGCAATGTTGCAAGCTGCCGGCAGAAAAGTACGAGGTCTCCGCTGACAATACGGTATCTCTTTCTTCTTGAGGAAGATTTGATAGCCTGGCCGGGTGATTCCTGCTTTTGCTCTGACGCGCCTTCTTGAGAGATGCTGACTACGATAAGGTCCCTGGCCTGAAGCCTGTTCAAGAGGTCCTCAGAGCTGGCAGCATCTTCCTGCCCGGTGATGACCTTTCCCTGCCTATCCCGGCAGTTAAACTGGAATTTTGGCATTATTCGTTACCTAGGGTTACCGCAAGGGCTTCTTCGAGCGAAGTCGTTCCGTCTTCGACTTTTTTCAGGGCAGACTCATAGAGTGTCTGCATGCCCGATGCCATGGCAACTTCGCGTATTTGCTGGAATGACGCCTTTTCATTAATCAATTCTCTGAGCTGATTATTCAAAACCATGACTTCTGCGATACAGGCCCTTCCCCTGAACCCAATCTGGTTGCATTTAGCGCAACCCTTAGGCTTATAAAGCAGATCGGCTTTGATATTAATGCCTTTGAGCTGTTCGGGGGTAGGCTCATACGCCTCCTTACAATGAACGCATAGCTTGCGCAACAATCTCTGCGCCACTACGCAGATTAAAGAAGGAGTAATCAGGTATGACTCAACGCCTATATCGATTAGCCTGCTTACCGCAGAAGGAGCGTCATTAGTATGCAGGGTGCTTAACACCAAATGGCCGGTTAAAGCCGAACGTATACAAATCTGGGCAGTTTCCAGGTCTCTCACCTCGCCGACGAGCATAATATCCGGGTCTTGCCTTAAAAAACTCCGTAATGCCGAAGCAAAGGTGAGCCCGATCTCCGGCTTTATCTGTACCTGATTAATGCCATCAAGCTTATATTCAACGGGGTCCTCAATGGTGACTATATTGGTTGTCGGGCTCCTGATTTCGCTCAAGATCGCATAAAGGGTAGTGGTTTTACCGCACCCTGTCGGCCCGGTCAGGAATAAAAGCCCGTACGGGGAATGAATGGCCTTACGAATAAGGGCATTTTGGCCGGGGTCAAATCCCAAAAGGTTCAGGTCAAGAACTACCTGCGTCCTGTCAAGAAGCCTTAATACCACCTTTTCCCCGTATATTGTAGGGATTAAAGAAACACGGATGTCTATAGGCCGGTTTTCAATTTTTACGACGAATGAGCCGTCCTGCGGAAGCCTCTTTTCCGCAATATCCAGCTTGGATAATATTTTAACGCGGGAAATAATGGCAAGGTGCAGGTGCCTTGCCGGAGGCGGAATCTCATAGAGCCTGCCGTCAATACGGTACCGTAACGAGATTTTCTCTTTAAATGGCTCAATGTGGATATCGGAAGCACGTTCGCTGATTGCCTGATGGATAATTAAATCTACTAACCGTACAACCGGGGCTTCTTCTGCGCGGGCAATCAGCTTATCAAGGCTTAACTCTTCTTCTGCGGCCTCTACGTCATCAATCACAGCTGATGCAGTAATGTCATAGGAAGCCTCGACCGCCTCCTTAAAAATCCCTGATTTGCCGTAAAATTCCTCTATCGCCTTGCTGATATCGGACCTTGTGACAATAACCGGGTTTATCTCGCAACCAGTCAACTTTTTTAAGCTATCTATCAAAATAAGGTCAAGTGGATCGATCATAGCGACGGTCAGCGACCGCAAGGTCCGCGAAAGCGGCAGCACCATATTCTTCATGGCAAACTCATTTGATACTAATTTATCTAGACCCTGGTCAACCGCAGGCTTAAGCATGCCTGTGCCTAAAGAAAAATAGGGAATGCCTAATTGTTTACCCAGGGCTGCTACGATTTGATCTTCGCGCAAAACACCCATCTTTACCAAAACTTCGCCCAGCCTGCCCCCCTCCTGTTTCTGGAGCGAAATAGCCTTATTGAGGTCGTCTTCTTTAAGGAGCCCTTCTTTAATAAGAAGTTCTCCTAATCGAAGGTATTTTTCTCTCGCCATTACTTTCCCTCTTTTTCTATCTCATTTAAAGCCCCGGAAATTCTGCGCTGCCGGTCAAACGCGGACGCACTCTTTTGTTCGCGGTGAGGAGACGGGTATTTTGTATTTATCTGAGCTAGCATTTTTGAATCATTCTTGATTATACGAGGAGTGATAAACACAAGCAGCTCCCGCTCTTTATCCTTGCTTTTATTTTTATGCCTGAACAAGGCCCCTAACACGGGAATATCCCCAAGCAACGGTAGCTTTGTATCCACTTCGTTAAGTTCATTGCGGATCAAACCGCCTAACACAACGGTATCGCCGTCATTGACTCTCACAATAGACTTGGTAATACGGATTTCAGGGTCTTTAAAAGTAGTACTGCTAAAAGTCCCCCCTGCTTTTGCTTCGGATACAGAAGGGATAATAAGCATAGTTATTTCACCGGTATCAGAATTCACTTGCGGAGTTACCCTTAAACTTACCCCTGTTTCCGCTCTTTCTGCTTCTATGCTCGTACTGGCAGAGCCCTCTGCTGAGGTAGTGGTAGTCTTAATCCCCACTGCTTCATTAGTTGCGATTTTTATCTCTGCTGTTTCATTATCAAGCGTCAAAATTCTTGGCCGTGCTAAATATTTGGTGTCTGTCTGTGTCCTTAAAAAATTAATGACTTCTCCGTACGTCTCCCCTAACACAAGAGAACCGGCTGTTGAGCTTGTAACGCCTGTTGCTCCTTTATAGGTGACGTCTCCAAGAAAAAATCTAGCCCCTCTACGCATAAAACCGCCCGGTAATATTAACGTAAAAGGGCTTGAGCCGTATTGTATGCCCAGATTATCAACGGTATCTCTGCTTACATCTAACATTTCGACATCCATAACAATCTGCGTGCGGGGCACATCCAATGCCGCAATGAGCTTTTCAATAACAGGCATATTCGCCGGGACATCCGTAACTATGATGCTGTTGGTTACGCTGTCTTCGGTAATCTTACCGTATTGGGTTAACATTGCGGCTACAGACGCAACAATTCCTGACGGCACTTCAGTGCCTCCTTTTGCGTCTGCGCTGTCATCCCCGCCTCCGCCGCCCTGCTGAGTATCCGCTAATGTCGGTTCTACATACTTTTTAATAATTTTTCTTTCCCGTGTCAAATTCGCACTTGTCACAGTCCCGTATTTTAGGCGGAAGACTTTCGTAACCGTCAGCACGGGAGGCCTCCCGGAATTACGCACAATGAAAATATTGGAGTCGCGGTCGAAATCGTACTCCAGGTTATTGGCTTTGAAAATTTTATCCATCGCGTCTCTAATCGAAACCTTATCCAGGTA
>JBFMDA010000003.1:0-54710 GCA_040754255.1 Candidatus Omnitrophota bacterium
TGAAGACCTCAAGTAGTGCGATAAGTTTATCCTGGGGCACGGAGAGCACCATCCGCTCCTGGGATTCGGAAATCCAGATCTCTGTGTACGTAAGGCCCCTGTACTTTAACGGCACCTTGCACAGTTCAACCTTTGCCCCCAGATCCTTGCCCATTTCTCCTACGGCGGATGATAACCCGCCTGCGCCGCAGTCGGTAATGGCATTATACAGGTTGAGGTCGCGCGCCTTGATGATAGTATCCAATATCTTTTTTTCTTCTATGGGGTTGCCGATCTGCACAGAGCCGCTGGAAACAATCTCCGACTTATGCGTCAATTCCCCCGAAGAGAATGTTGCCCCGTGTATGCCGTCCCTGCCGGTTGCCCCGCCTACCAAAACAATCGCATCCCCCTTAAGCGGCTCTTTAAACGATTTTTCCTTGGGTAAGATTCCGGCAGTGCCGCAATAGACAAGCGGGTTGCCGATAAACTGCTCGTGGAACAATATCGCGCCGTTTATTGTCGGTATGCCCATTTTGTTGCCGTAATCGCGCACCCCTGAAACCACGCCTTTTAAAATGCGCTTGGGATGCAGGGTGCCTGCGGGCAGCTTATGCATGGGGTAATCAAAGGGCGCGAAACAGAAGATGTCGGTATTGCAGACAGGCTTGGCCCCAAGCCCTGTGCCCAGGCAGTCCCTGATTACTCCGCCCACCCCGGTATTTGCCCCGCCAAAGGGCTCAAGCGCAGAAGGATGGTTATGCGTTTCTACCTTAAAACAGATATTGTGTTTTTCGTCAAATTTTATGATGCCGGCATTATCCTGGAATACCGAGATACACCAGCTTTTGTTTAATTCCCTGGTTACCCGCATGATGGTTGCCTTAAGCAGGTTATTGATCATTACGGGCCGGGAATGATTTTCGTAATATTTGATCTTGCCCCGGAAGGTCTTGTGCTGGCAGTGCTCTGACCAGGTTTGCGCAATGGTCTCCAGTTCGCAGTCAGTGGGGTTGCGCTTAAGCCCCTGAAAATAATGCTTGATCTGTTTCATTTCCTGGAGGCTCAAGAACAGCTGGCCCTGGCTGCTTATCCGTTTTAATTTCGTATCCGATGCTTTCAAGAGGTCAACCGTTAAGACACCTGCCTCATTTTTATCGGGCGCCCTGGGGTTTTCGTGGCTTAAGAATGCAGCGGGGTTTTTGACGATATGCTGGATTAATTTATTGCAGAGCAATTTCTCGGAGATGACTTTAAGCTGCTGGTCGGTAAGCTTTCCTTCGATGCAATATTTTTTTGCGGTCCTGACACTGCGCACGCGCGAGATCCTTAAGTCGGCAATCCCCTTCATCGCCGATTCTTCAACCGGGTCCATCACGCCGGGGTTATAGGCGACGTAGATGACAAAGCGGCTGGTGCCTTTTAGGTGCGGGGATTCAAAATCATTGATGGCATACTCCTGGACAATGGGGTCGACGAGCAGGCGCTCGCTGATCCTGCGTATTTCTTCCTCAAGCAGGTTGCCTTCTATGATATATATTTGGCTGAAGCCTACGGAACTGACTGGTTTGACGCCTAAATCATGGACATCTTTTTTAACGCCCTCTCCGATGGCATCAAAGATGCCGGGCTTGTCCTTTACCTCGATGACCCAGAACATAGAAACTCCTCAAACCTAAGCGGCGGGAAGCGCCTCTTTTTATGCAGACCGGCTTTTGTATCGTTACTGTTTGATAAGAAGTGGCTTTTTACGCAAATTCTCCTCGTCAGGGTTTACCGCCCGGAACATCGGCATATTCGCTTCTGTGGCAACATAAATGACGTTAGGGTTCTGGTTCAGGGTGTTGATCCAGAGGTATTGAAGATACCGCGCAGTAAGGCTCTGGTCAATGATTGTCTGCGCATCGCGGATGCCTCCGGCCTCAACGCGTTTTCTCTCCGCTTCAAGGTTCTCCCTCTGTAAGATAAATTTCATCCGTTCTGCTTCCTGCTCGGCTTTCAGTTTCTGCTCAATCGCCTGGCTCACTGTGGGAGGAAGCTGAATGCCTCTTAACAGGACGCGCTCAAGGACAATTCCCCTGTCAGCAAGCATTTTCTGCAGGTCCTTGAAAACTGCCTGGGCAAGCATCTCTCTTTCGGAAGTATATAACGCCTTGGCCTCATAAGAAACAGTAACCCCTCGTGCCGCAGAGCGAAACGTCGGGGCAACGATTACATCCCTATAGAATGGCCCGACTGTTTTATATATCTCTACGGCCTTGTTAGGGTCAAGCCGGTAGAGGATGGAGATATCCAAATTGATGGTCAACCCCTCTTTGGAAGGAACTGGCATAAGCTCCAGGGCCTCCAGGGTCCTGATGGAAAGGGGGATAACTTTTGCCAGGGGATTGACGAGGTTGATGCCGCTGCGCAGGTAATTGGGTGAAACCCGGCCGAAGAAGTCTACCACGCCGACGTATCCTGCAGGCACTATCCTTACCGCAGCAAAAAGAAGCCCTGCTACCAGGCCTATGATGGTAGTGATAACTACGGGCTTTATGGAGCCTGTCCTTGAAGTCTGCACAAAAATCACCCCTACCATAAATCCGAGCACAAGTATAATTAGAATCCCCATCTCCTGCCTCCTTTTCCTGTATGCCTAAAATACTCTTGTAATATTTTCTTTACCCCCAACGCCAAAATCCCTAGAAACGTCACAGCCAGCAGTTTCCCGGGCTTAAGTTTACGTTTGTACATCACCCAGGCTAAACCGGAAAGGAACCCAAGTATGGTAAAGGATAGAATGACAAACATCGTGAGGGATTATAGCTTCAGCCTTCTAAAAATGGCGCTTATGTTGCGTAAATAATAATTGAGGTCAAAAAGCCTCTCAAGCTCCTTTGCGCCAAGCACTTTTGAGACTTCCTTATCTGCTAAGAGCTCCTCTTTAAACGTGCGATGGCCGCGCCAGGTCTTCATCGCGCACCTCTGGACCAGGTCATACGCCTTCATCCGGCCAAGCCCCTTATCCATGAGTGCTAAAAGCACGCGCTGCGAGAAAATAAGGCCTTTGGTCTTGATAAGGTTGGCCATCATATGCTCCGGATACACTAACAGCCCTTCCATTACTTCAATACATTTGTGCAGCATATAGTCAAGGGCAAGCGTTGCATCCGGTATGATAATGCGCTCTACGCTGGAATGGCTGATATCGCGCTCATGCCATAAGGTAATATTTTCCATTGCCGCCACTGCATGGCCGCGCAATAAGCGGGCAAGCCCGCAGATACGCTCGCAGATAACCGGGTTTCTTTTATGCGGCATGGCTGATGAGCCTTTCTGGCCCTTGCCGAACGGCTCTTCCGCCTCTAAAACCTCTGTCCTCTGCAAATGCCTTATTTCAGTGGCAAATTTTTCCAATGACGAGCCGATAATGGCAAGGGTGGTAAGGTATTGGGCATACACATCGCGCTGAATGACCTGGGTAGAGATGGCAGCGGGCTTGAGCCCAAGCTTCCTGCACACATACGCTTCGACTGCGGGACTAATATTGGAGTAGGTGCCTACTGCGCCTGATATCTTGCCGGTTGCAACATTGGCTTCAGCTTCCTGCAGGCGCGCAAGATTGCGCACAGTCTCGTCGTACCAAAGCGCTAACTTTAAGCCGAATGTGGTCGGCTCTGCGTGCACCCCGTGCGTGCGGCCGATGCAGACAGTGTCCTTATGCAGCTTTGCCTTTTTGGCAAGCACACTGGCAAGCTTCTTTAAATCCTGCCGTAGTATTGTTGAGGCCTCAACCAGTTGGACACCAAGGGTGGTATCCAGGAGGTCAGAAGAAGTCAGCCCCATATGCAGGTATTTTGCGTCTGCCCCAAGATTTTGGCCTACGCAGGATACGAATGCCACCACATCATGTTGTGTCTTCTCTTCGATTTGCCTGATACGGGAGAGGCTGTATTTTGCCTTTTTCTTGATGCGCGTAAGTGCCGAGTGAGGGATGCTGCCTTGCGTTGCCTGCGCTTCAGCCACAAGCAGCTCGATTGAAAGCATTACCTTAAATTTGTTTGCGTCCTGCCAGATGGCAGCCATCTGCGGCAAGCTATATCTCTCAATCAAGGCATTCTCCTTTGTAGGGCTCATATTATAACAAAAAAACAGGCATTCTGCAAATAAAATAGATAGGCCCTTAAAAAAATATATTGACAAAACCGGAAAAAGTGGTAGTATTAATGAAATAGTTAAGAAGTTAGTAGATGTGGAAAGAAACCCAGAATTAACCGTAAAGCAATGTCACTAAAGCGCTTTACGGTTTTTTTGTTAACGAGTGGAAGGGGGTGAAAAGTAACAAATGGCACGAGGCAAAGTAAAATGGTTCAGCAACCAGAAGGGGTATGGTTTTATAACCTCTCAAGAAGGCAAGGACATTTTTGTACACTACAGCGCAATTAAAGGAGACGGGTATAAAAGCCTGCAGGAAGGCGATGAGGTCGAATTTGAGGTGACCCAGGGCCCTAAAGGCGAACAGGCAACCAACGTCAGCAAAGCCCAGGCAGCAGCATAATATAACCTAAAAAAATAAAAAAAGCCGTTGTAACTTATTAAGAGACAGCGGCTTTTTTGTTGGGGGGAGGGGACAAAAGGAGCCCCCCCCTTCTGCTATCATAGATATGAGAAGAAGGGAAATCTAATGGGATTTTTAGTGCATCAAAAATGACTGGAAGGATAGGATTGTTTTTTATAGAAAGATTGGATGTTTATTGATCTTCTTTAACAATTCTTGATTTGTACCATCAACTTTTACTACATTATCAGTTATATCTTCACAAAACACATACTCGCTAATCGTATATCCATTTAAAAAAAACATCATTTTTGAAAATAATTTTTGTAATTTAGCATGAAGAAAACTAACTTTATTAGTTAAATTTAATATTTTAATCAGAGTCTTTTCTGTATTATTACATAATTGCTTTTTAATTATAGAACGGTGTGGTAAATTATCATAAAAAACAATACAATCTCCCTCCGGGTCCTTTCTGCTCTTGAATTTGACGCCGTATATCTTCTTATTATTTAGCTCTTTCATATATAGACGGTAAAGCTCATGCTCAAAGTCGCTTTGCTCTTTTTCTGTTCTAAAATACTGATCGGGTCTTAAGTAATCTCTCTCGATACCTTGTTCATTACAAACTTGATTTAAATCTAAAATCCTTGCAATTTTGTGAATAACTTTTAGTTGATAAAGCCTCACGTTGCCCACATAATCCTCGGTTTCTTTAAAAACTGTATGCATTCTAGTGGTTGCATAAGAAGCAGCGGTAGGATGATAAGTAAGATAAAATCCTTGTTTCTCGATTGGTGCGGCTGTCGTAAAAGTTGTGCTGCTGTGCTGAAATGCTAAGGGGTTTTTAGCTGTTCTTCTATAAAGAATAAAGTCTTTCTCCAGTATTATTAGATGCTTTTCTTCTATCCTATTAATATCTAAGTCTTTTATTGTCTTTTCGCTCATTTGCTAAATACTATACCACTACTACTTCAAAATGGTAAGAGCACATTAAAGGAGTTAACAGGTGTGAGAAATGGGAAATCTAACTTAGACATAATCATATCAAGGTATCAAAAATAACAGTATTCCAAGCTTCGTTAATACATATCAATCTATTCGATCCTCCTATTGATTTTTTAGCCTCAGCACAATGATCTTGGTTTGAGTTAATATATACGAATTTCGTGCCTCTAGCAGGTATGGATTGAGAATAATCTTTTAGAAGTTCCCTAATAAAGATGTCGGCTGCTGGTAAAGAATAACCGACCACAAATACAAATTTTGCTATTTTCAAGTCCGCCTTTGCTAATCTCACTAACTCAGCAAATATTCCTTTATAGTTTTTTTGGATTAAGGGAGGAATAATAACTGGCGGCGAACGGAAAGCAATGTGAGGAACCGACGAATAGTTATTAAAACTATAGACATATTCTTGACTATTTCCATTTTTCCAAATAACATGCGGCTTCCAATCATTTGCCATATTCATATTTGGCACATTGGCTTTCAGCCAATTAGCAGAACCATGGAGCTTTCGGATAAAGACACCGCTCGCGTCTACAACACTTCCTAAATAAACAACATTTTTCCCAATTTCTGAAATCATTTTTTCTAATACCAAATCATAATTTAAAGTGATAAATCTGATTTCGAATTGAGACATTTTTCCGCTTAACCATTTTTTAAAATCGTGGTACCTCTTATCCCGACTAGCTTTATTTCCTAGTTCTAATAAATGACCACATAGATTATCCAAGTAAGCCTCATAATAACCTCTACCTGAATTTTGATTATTAAAGTTTGGTATTAAATCTTGGTAATTATCTATATAAGCAGACCATATAGAAAGTAATAATTCAATATCCCTAATATTATTATTGCGAAAATAAGAAATGGGATATTTCTTTAAGCATTGATTAAAATATTGCGGTACGGGATGACGAGCACTAAGACAGATATCCCAAAGCTCTAAAGAACTGGGAAAACCGAAGCCTTGAGAAAATCCATTACCTACAATAAATACACAGACTGGTTTTTGCATTATCATTTATCCTTTTGGTTTAATTATACCACTTGCTTATCAAAATGGTGAATGATTAAGAAAGGGCAACTATCAATTCACATCCGAATATTGCGTAGTGCTCACAATGCGCTAACTGTAAGTCTTCTAGCAGAATTTAACTGTTTTTTCGTGGAATGTTTAAGGGGTTAAACTGGTCGCAATTTGCGGCCACCTCTTCTTTTCTAAAGCTATCCTTACATGCGAAATCCAATCGGAGGCTTAGGCTTTACTGCTGGCTCTAATAGCTGTTTAATTGCCTGGAACACTATCGCAAACTGTTTATCGTATTTCTTCTCCATTGCTTCAATTTTGCGGCGAAGGCCACTATTGGTCAAAAGCATACGCCTTAATTGGGTAAAGGCGCGCATAACCTGTATATTTACCATAATTGCGCGTTCACTATTTAATACGCTTGAGAGCATAGCTACGCCTTCTTGGGTAAAGACAAAAGGAGGGTATCTTCTACCTCCGCGTTTTGAGGTCGCAATTTGCGACCTCAAAAAATCAGCTTCTTCTTCTGTGAGCTGAAACATAAAATCCTCAGGAAACCTTTTTCTGTTCCTTGCCACCTGTTCATTTAATCGTTTTGTCTTTACCTCATAAAGTAGGGCCAAATCCTTATCCAGCATTACTCTTTTGCCTCTAATAATTAAAATCTTTGAGACGATTACTTCTGCGGGAACTGCATTTGACATCTTTTAGCCCTCCCTTCTACAATAATAGACGAGGGCAAAGGGGAAATCTAACTAGAAATAAAAAAGAGGAGTTTTTAACTCCTCTGGGGGGGGTATAACTTCCTGATTATTTAGCTCCGAACGCTTCTACTTTACAATGGGCGGGCGTTCGGAGTAAAATTCCTTGCAAAAAGATGCTGGGGGAATTTTAGCACCCCAGCTATAAAAAACATAGCTGGGGTGTAAATTGCCGGAACTAAACTAGGGCAATTTATGCCTAGCTCCGAACTTTCTAGCTCCGAAATCCTAACGGAGTTCGGAGTCGGCACGTGAAGTAAAATTATGGTGCCGAGGGAGGGAATCGGACCCCCCACGCCGGCCTTTTCAGGGCCGCGCTCTACCACTGAGCTACCTCGGCGTTAGCTTACTTCGTAAGGATACTTCTTTTCGTATTGCGTAGAGAGTATTGCGTATTGCGTAAACGCGCCATTATACAACAGAATAACCCGCCCTACAACCAAAAATCACTGCGCGGTTTCAAGAATCCTGGTAAACAATTCCTGTGCCAGGGCAAGATTGGGAAAATGGTGCTTGCGGCTGGAAACCCGGATACGGGTAGTGGTGCGGGTAAGCTTTACCAGCCTGATCCAGACGCGGCTTGCATCCACCTGTGCTTCGATAGTGCCGGATGCATAATCTTCCTGCGTCACCGTCCCGCGGTTCCTGCTTATTTCCGTTGCCGCGCTAAAAAGGCCGTTGTAGGGCTTATCGGTGTCTCCCTGAATCGTATCCCTGCTTACTGCGTATACGCCTGCCCCGCCTGCTGCAACGCCAAGCAGTAACGGAGAGCAGCCTGAATGTACGCTTACCAACCACAATACCAGGATACAAAACCCAGCTATCCTTTTCATTTAAGCTCCTTGCGCGAGAATACTTTTATAAAACAAAAAATGCTCACTGTCAATATAATACTCCAGGACACAATGAGGAATAATAGCCCGTTATACGTCATCTTCATTCACCGTTTTTTTCTTTCGCTTTTTCCAGGCAATCCTAACCAGCACCCCCAGCACGATAAAAACCACCAGGAGCACAAGCCGCGTGCCTAAGATAAAAGGCTTATCCTGCATAGATACGTTCTTCATCAGGATAATCGAAAGCCACTGCTGCCAGAACCACATCCCCAGGATAATGAACAAAAATGCCGGCGTAATATACTTGATGATGAATTTATAAATCCTGGGGATGCGCATATCCGCGCCCTTATGAATTTCGTCCCATGCCTTCTCCATCCCGAAGACCCAGGCAAAAAGGATTGTTTCAATCGTGGCAAACACTACCAGGAAAAAGGTCCCTCCCCAGAAATCAAGCTCATCCACTACCCCGTGTTTGAGGAAGAATATTGCCGGCTGGCAGAGGATAAAGGCGACAATGCCGAAAATCCAGACTGCTTTCCTGCGGTCAATATTGAATTCGTCTTCCAGGAATGCGATTGCCGGCTGTGCCAGCGATACCGACGAGGTGACCCCGGCCAAAAACAGAAGGAAAAACCAGAGGAACCCGAACAGCGCCACAAACGGCAGCTTGCTCAACACAAGGGGCATAGTGACAAAACCGAGGTTAAATACGCCTGAATTCGCAATAGCCTGCATCTCTGTAGGCCCGAAAAATATGAAAGCTGCAGGTATGATGATGCTGCCGCCTAAAATGACTTCTGCCAGTTCATTGGTGCTTGCCGCGCTTAATCCTGACAACACGACATCGTCGCCTTTAGATAAGTAGCTGGCATACGTCAGGATAACGCCGATACCCACGCTTAAGGTAAAGAATACCTGGCCTGCTGCTTCAAGCCAGACCTTGGCAGATTTTAAGGCCTGGAAATCCGGGTTCCATAAGAAGCCGAGCCCGTTGGCAATATTCCAGTCAGGCCTTGCCGCATCGGGTGTTCCCAGGGTAAAGACCCGAACCAGCAAAACCGCAGCGCAGCAAAAAAGCAGGGGCATTGCCCATTTGCAGAATTTTTCTATGCCGCCTTTTATCCCGTGGTAAATTACGACGATATTGATAAGGAAGGTAAAGGCAAAAAACAGGTATGCCCAGCCAATGCCGTTAAAGTATTGGTTGTGTTCCAGCCCCTGAAAGCCGTGCAGGAAGCTCTTCATCCCTGACTCATTCGCCACATGCGCGTACTTGCCCATGAGCGAAAAAAAGCTATACGCCAGCGTCCATGATTCGATATAGGTATAATAGATAAAAATGACTAAGGGGCCGAATATCCCGATTACCCCGAAGTATTTGATAAAACGGTTTTTGCGCCAGATATTATGGAATATGCCCGGGGCAGTGCCGTGCTCAAAGCCGCCTCCGAAACGGCCTAGGGTCCATTCTATCCACATCAGCGGGATACCCAGGAGTAATAGGGATATAAAATAGGGGATCATAAAAGCGCCCCCGCCGTTTGACGCTGCTTTTGCCGGAAAGCGCAGGAAATTGCCCAGGCCTATGGCAGAGCCTGCCACAGCCATGATCACCCCTAAACGCGAACCCCAGCTATCCCGCTTCTTCAGTTGATTCATAGGCCGTTGTAATAGGCTATTTGAAATTTATTATAACGGGGATTTTTTCGATTTTCAACAGTTAATCGTATGCCCTCTTGGCGCGCGCAACAGAAGGCACGGTCATAATGGTACGCCTAAATGTTTCACTAGTACCTTCCCGCAGCAACTAGGCCCATCTGCGACATTCATGCCGCGCTTTCTGGCGATAAAGGTAACAGTAGTATCTGCCTTTACGCAACTACCAAGTATTTTGCCGCTTGTTGCATCCAGGCCGGAAGGGATATCAACGGAAATAACATGCGCCTTTGCTGCGTTGATTATTCCGATTAAATCTTTATATATCCCCCTCACTTCTCCTTTTGCCCCAACGCCTAAAAGCGCGTCGATAATAAGCCGGCAGCCTAACATACGTTTCTTGGCTAACGCAAGGTTACGGCTGCTTATTTCAATGACCGGCTGTTTCAGTTTACAAAGGATATCGAGATTGACCCTGGCCTCATGCGTTACTTCGCGTTTTTTTCCTGCCAGAAATACCAAAGGCTTAAAGCCTGCGGCGGCAAGGTGGCGGGCTGCCGCAAAACCATCGCCTCCGTTATTGCCTTTCCCGCAGAAAAGTGCAATGCGCATATCCCCTGCAGCCTTTTTTACTGCTTCCTGTGCGACTGCAGAGCCTGCATTTTCCATCAGCAATACTACCGGAATGCTGAACCGTTCTATAGCCAAGCGGTCAAGCGCTTTTGCGGCCGCCGAAGTCAAAGTGCGCACCCTGCCCATTTATTTAACCGGCGTGCTCACGCAGCGCTTCTCTAACGCTATGAATACCTTGCCTGCAATGAATTCTTTTGCATAGCTGTTGGGCGAAGAAACCTCTATGCGCACAGCTGCCTTATTTTCCTCTGTCAGGAATATCCCTACCGGCGTGGTGTCCGTCTGGGAAACATATACCGCAACCATTTTTTTATTGCTATCCTTGGCATACACATACGCGCCTATTTCTTTAAGGGTTGTAAGGATTGTATCGTAACAGTCAGATGGCGCGCATTGGAATGCCTTGCTAACCGCATCTTTGCGGCCCCTTTCAAGCTCCCTGGTTGAAATACCCAGGAACCCCTTTGCCCCTTCCTTGACGCCTGCACAGCCGCTTAGTATGGCTGCTGCCAACACACATGTAAAAAACGCATACCGCACCATAACCCCTCCTTTTATTCCTTGATAAGCTGCCATACCTTGTCGAGATTCCTGCGCATCTCCTCTTCGCCCCTTGCGGCGAACAGGGCTGCCTTATCTAATTCAAGCCAGTGCAGGCCAAGCGTGCTAGGATGCAATACGATATCGGCAAGCTGGCTTTCCTGCTTGGCAACTTCAGACTGCATGATTTCAAAACTGCTGAAGATTATATCCAGAATATTGGTCTTGAACTTATTCAAGAAGTGGCTGCGCACGCCAAGCCAGTCCTTTTTCTTGTCCTTCTCATCGACTATAATGTCCTCCTTGAGCCTCTCGTATTGCCTGACGATATCCTCTCTTGACGGTGTAACGTTGACTGCGATTATTTTCTTTACACCCATCTCAAAAAGCGGCTCTGTAGGCAGGGGGTTGGTAACGCCTCCGTCAAAAAGCAGCTCTTCCTTGAATTTAAAGGGCTTAAAGACCCCGGGCATAGTGCAGCTTGCCATAATGGCATCGACCAATAAACCCTTTTCCAGCACGCGCGGCTCTTTGCGCTTCACATCGCTGGCAATAATCTTAAGCGGGATCTTGGTATCGTAAAATGTCTTTTCCCCAAAATGTTTTTTCAGGAAATTGTAAAGCTTATTGCCCTTGATGAAGCCTAAGAAGGGAAAGGTAAGGTCCATAAAACCCCAGATCCCCCTTGAGGTCTTCAGTTCCTGGGTAATACGCAGGATTTCGGCCGAAGGTACGCCTAATGCCCAGAAACTGGCGATAATCGCGCCTATGCTGGCGCCGCAGATTATGTCTATGGGCATATGCTCTTCCTCAATGACCTTAAGCACCCCGATGTGGCAGAACCCATACCCCACGCCCACGCCCAGCACCAGGCCGACAAGGCAATCCCCGTCCTGCCTGGCTATCCTGCGTATTGCCCTGGCGTATTTTGAATCCGGGCTTTCCAGCACCAGCCTTTCGCTTAACCCGGCCTCTATCTTGGGCAATGTGGCAAAGATCGCCTGATTAAGGGTTTTGCTCCTTTCCTGGGGCGTTAAATCCGAGAATTTATACTCGTTGATGATAACCCTGATTTTTGCCGCGGGGAAATGGTATTCGTTTTTTAGGCTGTCGATGAGCGAGCGCGTGCGTTTCAGGTCAAAACCGGTAGGGCTGCTTAAGATATGGATGAGGTCTGACTGATTCAATATTGCGACCATCTGCTGCTCGATGCCCGAAGGAAGGTCAAGGATGATGTAGTGGTAGTCGTTGACCAGGAGGCTGACAATATCCAGTATGCGCCTGAAACAATCGCTTTCGTTCTGCCGGTATGCCAAAAATACCGCATCAATGCCATGCACGTCTTGTATGATAAATTCCTTGATGGATGATACTTCTGCCCGCGGGAAAGAAAGGTCAAATACGCGGTAGTCTTTTTGCAGGGCAAGCTTCTTGGGGATCGTGGGTATTTTATCCTTGGCAAATATATCCAGGAGTATCGCTGTCTTACGGGTTTCCTTGCCCAGGCTTAAGGCCAGGTTGAGCGCATAGACGCTCTTGCCCGCTTTCGCATAGGAACTGAACACCGAAATAATAGTGCTCTCAAAAATCGTTTTCTCGTGGATATCTTTACGCTTGAGCCGGCGGCATAAGGTCTTGCTCAAGTCAATGGCCAGCGCCGGGATCTTTTGTAAGATTACATCAAAGTCTTCTTTTTTAATCACCAGGATCAGGGAATCATTGAGTGCCCTGGCAGTCACGGAATGCGGTTCTGCGGTCAACAGGGAAATGATGCCGAAGTATTTGCCGCGGTGGAGGTACTCAAGGACATTCTCCTTGCCGTGCCTGTCTTTACGGAACACCACCGCCCTGCCTGAGACGATACAATAAAACGCGCTGGGAGAAGAGTTCTCCTCATAAATAATCTCATTCTTCTTATACTCAATGATCCGGGACCGCTGTTCGACAAATGCCCGCTCTTTGCGCGAAAGCCCGGAAAAAAGAGGGATTTCGTTAAGTACGAGCCCTACCTTTAGCAGCTCCATTATGCCAGTGCCCCCCTGCTGCATATTCCCGCAAATTGCCTGGCGCTCTCGCGTACCTTGCGGCTAAATGTCTGGTAATCAACTTCTATTAAGCCGAAGCGGGGCGCAAACCCTTTATCCCACTCGAAATTATCAAGCAGCGACCAATACAGGTAGCCGTTCACGTCAATCCCGTCCTGTATCGCATCTAAGACGCTTTTTAAATGTTCACGTATATAGGCGCTCCGTAAGGCGTCGTCATCCGTGCATATTCCGTTTTCCAGGATAAAGACGGGCTTTCCATATTTCTTCAGGCTTAACAGGACTTCATAGAGACCTGCCGGATAAATATCCCAGCCAAGGGAGTTTTTTTTAAGCTGGCTGTGGTTATCCGTGCACACATCGAGAAATAAATGCCTCAAGCCCCATCCCTTTACCTCTACAAGGCTGCGCGTATAATAGTTAATACCTATGAAATCGAGCGCCTTCTTTGCCGTGAGCTTTTCGATGAACTCGAAATTAAAGATGCGGTTGCGGGTTTTCGCTGCGAATGAATTCCTAAGGCCGGGCTGGCATGCCACAAAGGCCTGCATATTCTTGGCAATGCTTACCCGGGGAGGAGGCAGTTTTTTTTCTGCGTAAATCCGGTGGATACACTCATATGCCTGCAGATGCGCGCGCATGAGGTTCTCTATCGCCTTGCGCGTAGCAATGAATGATTTTTGCTGCGGAGGCCATGCGCCGAGCAGATAGGCATGGTAGACATAGACCATCGGCTCATTGATGGTGACCCAGAGGTTTACCTGGTCGCACAATGCCTCAACGATGTTCCTGGTAAATTCTAAAAAATACGAAGGCGAGCTGCGGCTAAGCCATCCGCCGGCTTTCATAAACCATAATGGGTTGGTAAAGTGATGCAGCGTGACCACCGGCTCTAAGCCGCGTGATTTGAGGGCTGTTGCCACATCGCGGTAATGCTGGATTTCCTGCGCGCTGAATGCATCTTGTTGAGGCTGGATGCGGCTCCATTCGACGGAAAAACGGTGGGCATTATGATTGAGCTGCGCGGCTAAATCGAAATCCTGCGTATAGAGCTGATAGTGCCGGCAGGCCTGGCCGGAATGGTAGGGCAGCAGCCCTTGTTGCTCCCATTCCCACCAGTCGCAATTGGAATTATTGCCCTCAACCTGATACGCTGAGGTAGCTGAACCCCAGAAAAACTCTTTGGGAAATTCCCGCATAGTTGCTATTTATTATACTATAAAAATAAGAAATCCCAACACTTTGTTGGGATCTCTTATAAAAAAAGCCGATAAAGGCGACGGCCAACATGTGTGCCATCTGTTCCTGCAACCCAGCTGCCATTTCCGGCGCCTGCCGCCGGGGGTAGGCCTGTGGCTTTGCGTCCCCCGGTTTCCCGGGGTTTGCCTTTATCGGTACTTAAAGTATGCCACAGGCGGGCATGTTTTTCAATAGCGCGCTATCTTTTCTTCCTGCCTGCGGGAGCTTCCTGGGGCACTGCTGCGGGGACAGGGGAAAGATGTGTGCGTAATAGGGACCACGTCTTAGGCCCCACTTTCCCGTCAGGCGTCAGGCTGTTCGCCTTCTGGAATGCCATGATCGCCTGCTTACTCTTAGGGCCGATCTTGCCGTCAATTGAGCCCGTATAGTATCCGGCATTCTTCAAGGCTGTCTGAATATCCTCATTGGTAGGCTTATACGGCCCTGCAGGCGGCAAGGGTTCAGAAATATTTTTCACCGGCAAAGCCACAGGCCTGGATAAGGTTTCATTCACCGCGGGTATGGTGATATTCTGGCTTTCCATAGCAAGCCTGTTGAGTTCCTCAGGCGACATAGGCTGCTGCATTGCTTCAAGCGGCTGCTGTTTCTTGGTACAGCCATACACGCACACCATTACCGCGCATATTCCTATAATAAATACGGTTGTATTGCGCTTCATTGTTTCACCTCCTTTCTTGCACGTGCTGTTGTGCACGCATATTACGATAACTATAGAATAAAATCGGAAAAAATCAAATAAATTATTGCACTTTCTTGTTCAAGCGCTCTTTCACTAAATCGCTCGCCAATTTTGCGTCTGCGCCGGCTCCTGCCTGTGCCAGGACCTCTTTCATTACCTTGCCCATGTCTTTCATATCCTGCGCGCCCGTTGAGGCGACCGCCTGTTCGATTATTTTCTTGAGCTCTTCGGGCGGGAGCGTGTGTGGCACGTAGCCTTTAAGCACTTCGAGCTCTTTTTTCTCTTTTTCCGCAAGGTCAAGCCTTTCGCCCTTGGTAAACTGCTCGATGGAATCCTGGTGCTGTTTTATGAGCTTTTTGATTACCGCGAGGCAGTCGTTATCGTCGCAATTCTTCTTTTTCTTTTCTATGGCGTAGTTCATCAGCTGGGCGCGTAAAAAACTGAGCGTTGAAGAGGCAATCGTATCTTTGCGCTTCATTGCCTCCTGGTAATCCCGGGTTATTTTTTCTTCAAGCATGTCCTCTTTTTCCTCCTTAGGTTTCTAAAAAGAAATCAAAATGCGGCAATCTGCCTGAAATGCGCAAGCCTTCGCTGCAGGTCATGGCGGCTAAGGCGGGCGGTCTTTTCAAGGCCGAACCCTTCCACGTTAAAAGACGCGGCAACTGCTCCGCAGGCTATTGCGCGCTTTAACGTTTCCCGGTTGATTGTATTGTGTTGCGCAAGGCTGCCCATAAAGCCTCCGGCAAAGGTATCCCCGGCGCCCGTGGGGTCAACCACGTTAGCGGTAGGATACGCAGGAATCGAAAACACAAATTTTTTGCTATGCAGCAAGACTCCATGTTCGCCTTTTTTTATAAGCACCATAGCCGGGCCGAGCCTTTCCAAGGCTGCCGCAGCTTTAATGAGGTTGTATTCGCCTGAAAGCAGCCTTGCTTCCTGGTCGTTGGCAACGTACATATCTACTCTCCCTAAAAGCTTCAGCAAGGACTTTTTCTTGTGGTGTATCCAGTAATTCATGCTGTCCAGGGCAATCAGCTTCGGCGCATGCATACTCTCCAATACGCGCCGTTGTATATCAGGGTCGATATTTGCCAGGAAAAGGTATTCAAGCCTTCTCTCTGCTTCGCTCAACAACGGCCTGAATTTCAAAAGCACGCCCAATTCGGTGCGCAGGGTGATTGCGGTATTAAGGTCGCCCTTGTATTCTCCGCTCCACTGAAAGGTCTTACCTTTGTCAACTAAGAGAGAAGCGAGTTTGATGCCTTTACGCGTAAGGAACGCAATATGCCTTGAGGGGAAATCGCGCCCTACGACCGCCACCAGGTTAACGCGGGTAAAAAGCCTGGCAGCCATCGCAAAATGCACGGCAGAGCCGCCCAGCATCTGCACCCGCCTGCCGTGAGGCGTCTTGACCGTATCCAACGCTACTGTGCCTACAACCGCAATACTCATCGTAAATATAATAAGGTAACTATCGCGACGACAAAACAATAATAGCCGAATAAATGGAATTTCGACGTAGTGATGCTTTTCTTCAAGAACCAGAGCGCAACGAGGCCGGCGAGAAAACTAAAAGCAAAACCGGCTGTATGGTATACTATGGCCCCCTGTATAGCGCCCTGTACCTCTTTTGCCTCCAAGGCCGCTGCTCCCAGGATAGCCGGGATAGAAGCGATAAAGGAAAATTTAAAACTCACCTCCCTGCTTATCTTACGGAATAAAAGCGTAGAGATGGTAATCCCGGAACGCGAAATGCCCGGGATGATCGCGCAGCCTTGCGCGAATCCCAGAATGAGGGCATCCTTTATGCGCAGCGACGGCCGTGTGCCGCCGCTCACATATTTCGAAAGGATAAGGATGGTGCCCGTTACAATCAGCGCCAGCGCAGCCAGGCGCGGCGACGCAAATAGCGCCTCGAACTGGTGCCTTCCGGCAACCCCTATGATACCGGTAACCGCAGTCACAATAAGTATCAAGAGGATAGTCTGCCTCTGGCGCATGGCCAGCAGTATGTCCTTAGAAAAAAATACGCACAGCGCAGCAATAGTACCCAGATGCAGGACGACCGCGTTTACCAGGGCGATATCCTGCATCCTGAAAAGTTTCTGCAGTATTACCAAGTGCGCAGAGCTGCTCACCGGAAGAAATTCAGTAATCCCCTGCACAACTCCCAATACGATATACTGTAGCAACATGGCGATTACCTTTTTTAGGGGCCAAAGACTTCTTTGATGCCCAAATCAATCAACAGGGGGTCCCAGTTATGCGCAAGTAACTCTTTTTTAAGCAGCCCTGTGTCGGCGCCTTGCGACTTCCTTGTTTCTAAAAAGGCCTTGAGGATCTTTAAGTTGTAGTGTTGCGTTGAGGTCAAGGCAAGCACGATATCGTTTTCCTTCTCATTCTTATTGAGGATGTAGGCAGCGGCTGCGACCCCCAAGGGCAATACGAAAATAAAAAGAGAACCGCTAAACAAGAAAAGGCTGCTATGCCCGAATATGTATGCAGCCGAGCCCCAGAACACGTCAAAGAGATAGTGCGCAATAAGCACCGCGATCAGGCCATAGCGTATGAATATGAAGCCGAGGAAACAACCCAGCAGCGTAACCTCAACGCTCCTGAACCACGTCGGAAATATCGCGTATCGCGCATGGCCCATGCCCCACAAGAGCGCACTGAAGAACACGCCTAAGGCGAGGCGCTTAAAGTATTTCGTTGCCCAGCTTACGCCGAATAGCCTGAATATCACCTCTTCGTTAAGGCTGGCGGTTGCACCGACGACAAACGCGCTCACAAACGGCACATACGAGGAAGAGAGCTGGCTAAGCATCAGCCATTCCTTCCAGACGCCCAGATAGCGCTGCCCTATGTGAAAGATGCCTGCCTGCAACCCGAGCATCGCAAAAAATACAAGATAGCCCAGGAAGACAGAACGGCTCAGCGAACGATTAAGCCAGCCGGAACGGAGGTAGTGCAGAAACGATGCGTGGGGTTTTTCAGGCAGCACTTCGCTGCGGATAGACTCCCCTGCCAGGCCGGGCATCACAAAGGCAATGCTGACGAATATGATATTCACGCATAACCTCAAGAGATAAAGCCCAAGGTATGCGGACATACGCGAGGTAGTGCCATACCCCATGATAATACCCTGCATGTTGTTCACCACATAGACAAGGTTTATGGCTACCAAAAATATAATGAGGCCGAAATACAGTCTCCGGCAGGCGCGTATCACAAAGGTATGCTGCCTCTTGACTACAAAATAAATCGACCATGCCAGCAATACCAAAAGGGCGATAAACGCAATAGTAGAAAGGTATTCCCCGGAAGTCATCTGGTTTTCTATATAACGGTGGAACTTCTCCGGGATGTCTAGCACGCGTATGTAGTATTCGCGCACCTCGTTGCCGGAAATAGTCGCCCCGGTCAAAAGTTTTGCATACCCTTCGTTCTTCTTCCAGGGGATGTAGACCCCCTTCTTTTCCCAGCTGAAACTGTAGTCAGTGCGGTTGTCGTATTTCTGCACGCCCTCGGCATGGAAATCATACTCTTGCAAGTCAAGGCCCTGGGTATCGCGCAAGAATTCCTTTGCCCTGGCAAGCGCCATAGCCTTATCAAGCGCAGGCCTGGGCTCTGTGTCTTCTATCAAATGCTTAAAGCCTATGATTGCGCCTGTTTTGGGGCTGACTGCAACGGTATATTCTTCCTTGGAGAGCTCTTTAAAGAAACGCACCTTCCAGGAAAATAGCTCGAAGCCGTGCCTTTGGATAAATTCCTTCTCTCCCTTAAAGCCGACGGTCTTCTGTAAATACCTGTCAGACCAGTCATCGGTCAGAAAGGTCACTGCCTTGGTATACCCGGCGGGATTGACTGCGCGCTGGAGGAGGTAGGCCTGCGCTTTTTCGATAGCCTTCTTTCTGTCTACCGACAAATCCACAAACGCAAACTCGGGGTAGCCAAGCGCCAACCACACCTGAAAGGCAATAAGGGCAATACCAATCAACAGAATCCATTCTCTAATCTTTGGCTTCATATGGAGCATTATGTTGCTGCAAAAATAACTTAAAATATTCCGGCAGCGCAGACTCGACGCGTACCTCTTGGCCGGTTACCGGGTGACGGAATTCAAGCTGCTGCGCATGCAGGCAGAGCCTCTTGGCTTTTATGGCAAAGTCTTTCCTGAACGCAAACCTGCGCTCCCCCACCAGCGGATGGCCGATGCGTTTAAAATGTATCCTGATCTGGTTCTTCCTGCCGGTTTCCGGCATAATCTTAACGACCGTGAAATCCTTGTATGCCTTAATCGTGTTATATTCGGTTAATGACGGCTGGGAGTCGATAGGATGACTGATGCGGCCGCCTGCCTTAACCAATGCCCCCTGTACAAAACCCAGGTAGGTCTTTTTGATTTTCTTCTCCTTGAACATGCGCATCATCGCTTGCTGGAGGGATTTCCCTTTCGCATATATCACCAACCCCGAGGTGTCCCGGTCAAGCCGGTGGCACGGGTGCAGCCGGTATGCCAGGCCTTTGGCCTTTGCGTCGCTGTTGAGTATGCTCGTTAACGTGCGCGTTTCGTTCCTGGGCGTAGGGATCACTAAGAGGCCGGACGGCTTATCCATAATCATAAGCCACTTATCTTCGTATGCTACCGGTATGTTCATCGCCAACTGTAGTAAGCGCCCATTTACAAAATTCGCACTCATCCCCGGCTGCCGGCACAGGACCGCGCAATAATGCTACCGCCCTGCGGAATACCTCTTCGGCGCGGCTAGGGTCTGTCGTAATTTCCTTTACGGATGTTTCAAATTGGAATCCCCCCTTGGGGAGCATTTTCTGCGGGATATAGTACACCAGGTACGCCTTCTTATGCGTGGGCAATTGGTTCTTTTCTAATAAAAACGTATACACATCCATCTGGAGCTGGTATGCCTCATGGACGGCATCCGGCACAGACCCTCTCGTTTTGTGGTCTAATGCCGCATAGACGTTATGTTCCACTTCTATGCATTCATCGAGGTAGCCTCCGAGTTTCGCGTCGTTTGCCTCGTCGGTAAATTCAAACCACCCCCTGTAAGGAAGCTTTGCCATTAATTTCCCGGGCACCCTGCCTTCAAGGAAAGGCGGCAGGCCCTGTGTGTTGCGGAAGAGGTTAAAGTATTCTTTGACTACACGGTCAAGCCCCGAAGTAATGGTAGCTACCGGCGGGCCGGGCCTTTTGATGCCCTTGTTCACGTAAAGCCAGAAGCAGCGCGGGCAATCAAGAAAAAGGTTAAGGCTGCTGGGTGAGAGTTTGACCATTTTTAGATAATGGAAAGCATTGCGTCTATCGCCTTCTTGGCTTTACGGCGTATCCCTTCAGATACCCTTACCTCGGTCTTTAATTCCTCCAGGGCCCAGAGTATCTTCTCCTGGGTGGTCCTCTTCATGTTGGGGCAGATAGCCCTCTCGGAAAGCGGATAAAACTCTTTCCCCGGGTTATCCTGCTTGAGGCGGTATATCAAACCTACTTCCGTGCCCACCATGAATTCCCTGGCATCGCTTTCTTTGGCGAACTTCACCATCTGGCTGGTGGAAAGCACTGCATCAGCCATGTCCACTACCGAAGGAAGGCATTCCGGATGCACCATGACTTTTGCTTTAGAGTGGAAACGCTTTTCCCTTTTTACGTCTTCCGGCAGTATTTTCACGTGGGTGGGGCAGAACCCGTTCCAGGCAATGAGCTTTTTGCCTGTGCGCCGGGACACATAATCGGCAAGGTATTTATCGGGGACAAAAATAATCTCTTTTTTCTTTCCGAACCTCTTGCCGCCGGTCTCGTAATCCCGCATGATTGCGTTTACGACCGAAACGGCATTGGTCGAGGTGCAGCACACATCGAGCTCCGCCTTGACCTCGGCTGAGGTATTCACATAGCCTACCGCGATTGCGTCAGGGTGGTCTTTTTTTAATTTCTTTAGCTCTGATGCGGTAATCATGCCGGCCATAGGGCAGCCGGAATGTATATCCGGCATAATCACCTGTTTGTCCGGGCAGAGGATCGAGGCGGTCTCAGCCATAAAATGGACGCCGCAAAACACAATCACCTTTGCGTCGGTCTTTGCGGCCATACGGCTAAGCTCCAGCGAATCGCCCCTGAAGTCAGCGACATCCTGGACTTCGGGCAGCTGGTAATTATGGACGAGTATCACTGCCTTGCGTTGTTTTTTCAGCAGCCTTATCTTTTCTTCAAGCCTCGCAAACGGCATACTGCTCATTATCATTATGCAATTGCCTCCTGGATGATACCGCCGCCTATCACCGTATCTTTATCGTAAAATACCGCGGACTGGCCGGGCGTGATGGCAAACTGAGGCTTCTTGAATACGACCTCTGCCTTTCCGTTTCTTTGAGTCACAGTGGCCGGCTCCTCTTTGTGATTATAGCGTATCCTCACCCTTACCACAATCTTATTTTTCAGCGGCGTGCCGATACAATGCACGTCTTTAAGCACGCAGGCCTTGCGGAAGGCTTCTTCTTTCCTGCCGACCACCACCGTATTTGTGGCCGGCTCTAACGCAGTGACATAAAGCGGGTACCCTGCAGCAATGCCAAGGCCCTGGCGCTGCCCGATAGTATATAACGCAATCCCCTTATGGAGGCCGAGCATATTGCCCGCCGTATCCATAATAGGCCCCGGCTTAATCCTGGCGGCGGCGCGGTGCCTTAAAAATGCGCGGTAATCATCATCGGGAAGAAAGCATATTTCCTGGCTCGCACGCTTGCCTGCAACGCTAAGCCCGTAGCCTTTAGCGAGTGCGCGCGCTTTTTCCTTGGTATAGCCGCCCAAAGGAAAGAGCAGCCTTGAAAGCTGCTGCTGGTCCAGGCGATAGAGGAAATAGGATTGGTCTTTGCGCAGGTCCTTTGCTTTTTTAAGCAGATACCCGTATCTGTGTGATGTGCTGCTTCGGCTCTTTTGTATGCGCGCATAATGGCCTGTTGCAAGGAACGCAGCGCCTAAGGATACGGCTTTCTTTAAAAGCGCTCCGAATTTAAGGTATTGGTTGCAGCGTATGCAAGGGTTAGGGGTCCTGCCGCGGAGGTACTCGTTGCAAAAATCGTCTATGACCTTATCCTGCAAGGCGGCTTTAAAATTCAATACATAATGCCTTATGCCTAAGGCATGCGCGACCCTGCGTGCGTCTTCTATCCCCTGCAGCCCGCAACAAGACGGTTTTTCCCTTGCAGAATCAGCGATGTTGAAGCACATGGTAATGCCGATAACCTCGTATCCCTGCGTTACCAGTAACGCAGCAGCTACCGAAGAATCAACCCCTCCGCTCATTGCCACCACAACACGTTTTTTCATAATGCCTCATTATAACATAATTTGATATTTTAAAAAGGGAGGGGGGCGCTAAATCAGGGATACGGGGATTGGTCAGGCGCTGCCGTTACGCACCCGGTCAATAGTCTGCAGCTGATAATAACCAAGCACCTTTACCTTGGCCTTGGATTGAGAGACCAGCCAGTCATGCAATTTCTGCATGAACCGCTCATGGTCTTTTTTGGTCCTCCATTGGTATACGGAGGCATACTGGTTGCTGGCATCGCTCCTTTTCATGGTGAAATAGTTGATAAAGCCTTTCGCCTGTTTTGCATGGCGTGCCCACATCTTGCTGTCCCTGCGGTAATCCAGGACCTCGCGTGGCTTGATTTCGAATAATACCGTATGAAAAAACACAGCGGCTCCTTTTTTTTAAGAAGTGTGTAGCGCGTTACGCAATGTATTATATCCTGAAAAACGCAAAACTCAACATTTTTTCCTGCCCTACCAATCGCAGCGCAGGCCCCATTTTATCCACCGTGCCGGCTGCAAGACCCCTGCGACTTCTGAATAGTCGGTATCGGAAAAATTCTCAACGGCCAAAAAAGGCTCTAAGGTAAAGCCGTTGCGGGTTATCTTCTTTGACACATAGGCATCCCCTACGAAATATGTCTCGCCAAACTTACGTTCTATATACGAGAGCTGCCAACGCAGGTCTAAGCCGCAGATGCGCTGGCGTATGCCTAAGAGCCATTGCTGTTTCGCGATATCGAGGGCGTATTTCGACTGAAAACCAGCCGCCTTATGGCGCGCTTCCTGAAATGCAAAAGATACCGTAACCTCCTCTAACCTTGTCCCCATATACCGCAAAGAAGGCTTTAGCGTACATCCAAGCTCTGCGCCCCTAAACTGTGCCTTACCCAGGTTTGTCGCCTGCCAGGCTTGCGAAGAAGTAGCGCGCGTCCAATCGATGAGATTACGGCCATTCCTTACGAATCCGTTAAGCTCAACTTCAAAAGGCGCATCATACCAGCCGACCCCCAAAGAAAAATTATCCGACTTCTCTGCCTTTAAATCTGCATTCCCTTTATTTGCGGCATCGGAATAATAGAGTTCGGTGAACGTGGGAATCCTAAAGCCCCTGCTTACTTCGCCTTTCACCAATGCCCTGTGTTTGGCCGCCCAATACCCAAACCCGAGGTTATATGACGGCTGCTGCGGCCATTGTTGATAATGATCCAGCCGCACGGTTGCGTGCATATCTAATGCGTCGTGTATGCCGGAATGGATGCCTACAAGGCCGGCATTGAACAGGCGGGCGTGCTTGCCTAAGTTTGTCGAGTATATTTCATCCCTGCCTATGTCGCCGCCAAAGAGCAGGTCGCCGAAAGGTACGGCAACCGCGTATCTAGAATTTAGGCCATAGACATAGGTCGTGTGATAATTGACCGAGGTAGGGCTATTTCTCCTTAAGATAAACTTGTCGCGGTGTTTTCTTAAAAATATACTATTGTGCAATTGCCCCGAATACAGCTGGTTATCCAGGCCGGAACGCAGGAACACGGTTTCGGTGTGTTCTTCTTCTTCGGGGAACAGGTTAGAATAGAAGCTGTCAGCGCCAAAATCTTTTTTTTGGTAACCCAAGAGGAGGTCCTGGGTAAACCCATCCCATTCCTTGACAGCGTAGAGCGAGGCAATGGAATTCTTGAAATCGGTATTAGGCCTTGAGCCGCTTGAAACCGAATGATCAAAGGAGAGCCTGCCGGAAAAACCATCGCTAGGATACGATAACGAAAATGCCTGACCGAAGAGCGCATGCTCTCCGAACGTCGCAGCAAGATGCGATTCTTTTTTAACCGGCTTCTTGGTGACGAAATTGATGCTTCCTGCCAATGCCCCGGTACCATAAAGAGAAGAGCTTGCATCCTTATGCACCTCTACCTTTTCAACGTCAAAGGCGGTAAGGGGCAGGTCCAGATTAAAATGGCCGGTCTGGGGGTCGTTGACACGCAGGCCGTCAATGAGTATCCCTGCCTGCTCATAGGTAGAGCCTCTTAACGATATGTCTGACTGGATGCCGTATGTGCCGCGGCTGCGCACATCCAGGCCTTCTATCCTGTTCAGTAATTCCGTAAAATAACCTCCGTGCGCAGGGCCCGCCATAGCGGCATCAACCGTATTCTTCCGGGATGCGGGGAAAAATGCATCAAACATATCCTGCCTGGGGGTTATGACGATTTTCTCAAGGGTATAGGAGTCATCGGCAAAGGCAATGCGGGGCAAGAAACACGCAAACGCAAGGAAAAAAGTAAGTCTCTTCTGTATGTGGTAACGCATGCGAGAGAGGCTTTTTGATTAAAAAAATACCCGGCATTTATTATATGCAATGCCGGGCTAATTGTCAACCAGATAAAATTTATAAGTTTACATTAGGTACTAACGGCAATGTATCAGGTCACCCGCGGTCACTTTGTCTATGAGCCCTGCGTCGTTACGGATCAGGAGGCCTCCGTCGCTATCAATATCGAGCGCCTCTCCTTCGATGTGCCTTTTTTGATACACGACTTTTACCCTTTTTCCTATGGTGAGCGCATACGCACGCCAGCGCGCAAGAATCGGGTCCGGGCCTTCTTTTTTAAAAAGGAAATAGTGCTCCTCAAAGCTTTCCAGGAGGCATGTAAGCAGTGCCAGGCGGCTGACAGCGGTTTTAAGCTGCTCTTTCAACGAGGTAGCGCCTTCAGGCAATGCGCTCTTGTCGCTGTTGACATTTACGCCTATCCCGATAAGGACAAACGATACCGCATCGAGCTCTGCCTTCAATTCGGTTAAGATGCCTGAGACTTTACGGTGCGAGAGAAGGATATCATTAGGCCATTTGATTTGTGCCCCCAGGCCGGTTGTGTGTTTTATTGCTTCGCATACGCATACGGCAGTCATAAGCGTTAAGAGCGGGGTTTGCGAGGGGATGATGTTGGGCTTGATAATCAAAGAAAGGTATATGCCTTTATATTTCGGAGAAGCCCAGGCCCGCCCCATCCTTCCCCTGCCGCCGCTCTGCGATTCGGCGATGACTACGGTGCCTTCCGGGGCACCCTCAAAACCCAGCTGCATGGCCTTATCCATGGTTGAAGAAAGTTTATCAAAATAATATATCTTTTTGCCGATGCAGCGCGTGCGCAGGCCAACGCTTACCTCTGGCGGGAAAAGCCTGTCAGGTACAGAAACGAGCTGATACCCTAGATGGGGGACCGCCACAATTTCGTATCCGGCATCCCGCAACTCCTGCACGTGCTTCCAGAGCGCCTGCCTGCTGACCTTAAGCCTGTGGGCAAGCTGGTCTCCCGACACATAGCCTTGTCTTTCTTTTAAAAACGCGATGATTTTATCCTGCATTGGTTTTCTTGAGGTATTCTTCGAATTTCTGCCAGAACGGGTCTATGCGCGGATGGACCAATTTCTTTTTACGCCCGCCCTCATGCGTATAGATCCCTTCTTTGCGAGGGACTATTTCACCGGCAATACTGGCAGGTATGGCGTGTGCCTTTAGCGCCTTTACCACTGCATGCGCGCGCTGTTTTTTAACTATTGCAAGCAAGGTGCCCTCGCTGATTGCGCGAAAAAGGTCGATATCAAAACACGCGCAGGTTTTGCGCACTGCCTCCTGGATAACTATACTGTCTAAATAGACGCGCATACCTACACGGCAATGCACGGCCATTTCGTATAAACCGCCCAATATGCCGCATTCGGTCGCATCATGCATTGCCTGCACGCCCCCTACGGAAGCAGCAATCTGGGCGTCTTTGACAGTAGACATCTGATAATAGACATCCTGCGCATCCTTCACGAAAGAGCTACCGTAACGGCTTCTAAGGAACCGGGGGAAATATGCAGCCATAAGCCCGGTGGTTTCAATAGCCGGGCCTTTTGAGATCACGATGAGGTCTCCTGGCCGGGCATGGGGGATGATTAATTCTTTTCTTGCGCCGACACCGATCATGGTAGCGCCCCCCACCATGGGGTAGTTACAGCCGGCATACCGGGCAGTATGACCGGTGACTACATTGATACCCAGCGCGCGGCACTCGCTGTGCACGACGCTCCATAACCGTATTAATTCCTGCTCGGTGATTTCCGGGGGGAGGTTAAGGTCGACCGATAAGAATCTCGGCCGGATGCCGCTCACTGCGACGTCGCTGGCAATGATGTGGACCGCAAACCATGCGGCCTTTTCGATCCCTAAGTCCCGGGCGATATAAAAAGGGTCGGTGGATAGCACCACTACCTCTTTACCCAGTTCAATCACCCCAAAATCAACCCCGTGCTGCGGTTCAACCAGCACTGAACGGTCTTTGGCGCCAAGCCGGGGATAAATGATTTTAGTGAAAAACTCAGGAGTGATTTTGCCTAACGCAGGGAGTGCGGGCGAATCTGTTTTATTTCTGCGCATTATTTCTTATGGTAGAGAGGGGACATGGCACGTAGTTTTTTGACGATTTCAGGAAGGTAGCGCAAAAGCTGTTCTATGTCCGATTTCTTACTCCAGCGCCCCAATGTCAGCCTTAAAGAACCGTGGGCGAGCTCGTGCGGCAGCCCGATAGCCAAAAGCACATGCGAAGGCTCAAGCGACGTTGATGTGCATGCCGAGCCGGTCGAGGCAGCAATGCCCAGCATATCCAGATTAAGAAGCAAGGATTCGCCTTCAATATAGCGTATGGAAAAATTAACGTTATTGGGGAGCCTTTGCGTCGGATGGCCGTTGAGCACCACCTCTGGCACCTTCCCAGGGATTTCTTTGATGAGGGTGTCGCGCAGTTGCATCTGCAGCTTTGCTTCCGCATCCATTTGTTGCTGGCACAATTCTATTGCCTTGCCAAGGCCCACAATACCAGGCGTATTATGGGTAGAGGCACGCCTGCCGTTCTCCTGATCGCCGCCGTGCAAGTAAGTACCTACTCGCGTTCCTTTTCTGACATACAAGGCACCCACTCCCTTAGGCCCGTAAAACTTATGCGCGGAGAGCGACAACAGGTCAACATTGAGCTCATCGACCTTAACCGGAATGTGGCCTACGGTCTGGACTGCGTCGCTGTGAAAATAAACCCCCTTCTCCCTGGCAATGCTGCCTATCTCGGCGATAGGCTGGATGGTGCCGATTTCATTATTGGCGTGCATCACCGAAATAAGAATGGTCTTTGAAGTGATCGCCTTTTTGATATCAGACGGGTCAACCAGGCCTTCCTTACTTACCTTGACGTACGTTACCTTAACGCCCTGCTTCTGGAGGAATTTGGCCGGCTCAAGGAGGGCATGGTGCTCGATGGCAGTAATAATAATATGGTTTCCTTTTTTTTCGTTTGCGGATACGACGCCAAAAAGGCTCATATTGTTCGACTCGGAGCCTCCGGAGGTAAAGATGATTTCAGAGGGCTTTGCCCCTAAAAACGAAGCGAGTGCCTGCCGGGCGTCTTCGATCCCTTTCTTGGCTGCCTGCCCGAACGAATGGATGCTTGAAGGGTTTCCGAAGACGTCGAAGAAATACGGCTGCATAGCCGCAATGACTGCCGGGTCAGTCGGTGTGGTTGCCGCATAATCAAGGTAAACTTTTAGGTCTTCCATATCAAAAATGGATCTCCATTGCCTTAGTGGGGCAGATCTTGACGCACAATTCACAGGCAACGCATTTGTTATCGTAAAAGTGCACCTTACGGGTAAGGGGATCAACGACCAGCGCCTGCGTAGGGCATACAGGCACGCACACCCCGCAATCCGTGCACTTGGCTTCATTACGGATCACGTCTTCGCTTAAAGGCTGGATCTTGACCCCGGAGGCCTGCAGATACTCGATGCCTTTTTTGAAATTCTCCTGCTTTCCGCTCAATTCCATTACCATCAGGCCTTCTTCCTGAGGAGTCACATAGGCCTTCAGGATATTGAAGGTCAGGTCGTATTCCTTGACTAATTTATATACGATCGGCTTTTCTGCGATACGCTGCGGGAAGTGCAACACTATGCGCTTGGAAATCATCTAGGCCTTAGCTCCCTGCCTGTTTCGTTTTATAATCCTCTATGGCTGCCTTCAAGGCCTGCTCTGCCAATACGGAACAATGAAGCTTATGCTGCGGCAGGCCCCCCAGCGCCTCGACCACCGCTTTATTGGAAACCTTAAGCGCCTCGTCAAGGGTTTTACCCTTCACCATCTCGGTCACGATAGATGAAGTCGCTATTGCCGCGCCGCACCCTAAGGTCTTAAACTTTGCATCCGTGATGATATTATCCTCAACTTTAATATACAGCTCCATGATATCGCCGCAGACCACATTGCCTACGCGGCCCTTGCCGCTGGGATTCTCGATCTCGCCCACATTGCGGGGGTGCAGAAAATATTCCATTAATTTATTGCTATAGCCTTCCAACGTGCCCTCCTGTCAAACTATGTAACCGGCCTCTCATGCAGGGGCTTAAAACTATAACCGGATTCAGCGCCCGGCAATGACGCAACAGGCTCACTCAAAATAAAATCCCTTTTCTGGATCCAGGATTTCAATTCCTCCGCTATCTCTTTTGCCTTCGCATAGCTGGAAAGCGCTCCCGTAGGAACGGCCTTGCCTTCTACTTTGATCTTTCCGGACTTTAGCTGTGCATAGCTTACTTCCCCCAGCGCCCCTGGTATACACTGCGGATAGTTCTGGCTGTAATCTACTATAGGCGCATAGAGGTCTTCGTCTTTGGTCGCAACCTGCTGCGCAATTTCTTCATTCAGGACGGGGATAGGTACCCCTATCCCGACGGTCAGTGTTGTGCCGTAGCCGACCATGCTGGTGCCTCGCAGCCACTCTGCCTTCATCTGTTTTAAATCTCCTATGACCGCCAATGTCCCTGAAGGGGCTGCCGGCACGCCATTGGGTTTTCTCTTTACCGAAGGGTTGTGCTGTGTGCCATGCCATGCGACATACCCTATGCCGCCGCCTAAAAAGATCTTAGTGCCGATGCCGATCGTCTTATAATAAGGGTCTTTTAAAAGCGGGGATAACTGGCCTGCCGAACAATAATTCGCATTGCCCAGGCGCGGCATGAGTACGCCCATATATGTGTAAATGATCTTTTCCGAAAGGTTAACCGCAACGTTATAATTCTGGTAACAATTCCTTATATTAAACAGCACTGCTTCGTTCATATCCTGGAGTTTGACCAATGTCTCCAGTTTCCTGCGAGGATAGCAATCCGTGCCGTAGGCAGCAGCTTCAAGCCGCACATCTTTTCCTTCCAGCAGCTCTTGGATGACGTGCCCTCCTCCATAGCGGAATTCTCCGGGATAGATCTTATTGCGCGGGTCGTCATCGGGAAGCGCGGTCGCGCCCAGATACACATCCACAGCGGCAAACCCGGTATACGCAGGCACATCGTTAAATTTACACATCCCCCCGCCCAGCTTCACCCGGGGCTTTGAGTGGCCGACATTAAAATACGCGCCCGAAGAACACATGGGGCCGAACGTCCCGGTGGTCACCACATCTACTTCCTGGGCTGCTTTTTTAATGCCCTTCTTTTCGGCCAGTTCTATGATTTCTTCGGCAGTCGCAACGACTACCTGGCCCTTTTTTATCTTCTCGTTGATTTCTTTGATTGTTCTCATACGTCCGCTCTTTTGCTGCCGGTGATATAGCAGGAGGCCAAGGAAAAATTATATCAAATTTATGCCCTTAAAACAAAGGATTTTCCTATTGCCGGACACGCTGCCTACTGTGAGGCTAAGCCCAGCGCCTTGGTTATTCTTTCTTTATCAAAACCGATTATTATCTGTCCCGCAATATCCAGAACCGGCACGCCCATCTGCCCTGATTTCTGAATCATCTCTTCGGCCTTTGCCTGGTCAGAAGACACATCATAGTTTTCAAAGGCGATATTATTATCCTTGAGGAACTGCTTCACCCTGATGCACCACGGGCATGTGGAAGTGCTATACACAATAACTTTCTGCTCCATCCCTTCCTCCTTAAAGCGTTTTGTGTTTTATCGGTACCGGCGCAAGGTCAACGATCTCCTCTACCTCCATCGCAATCATATATTCCGGCCTGGGCAACATGGCTTCCGGATGCAGGGGATGGCCTTTTTCGCCGCGTATGTTCTTTACGATCCTTTTTGAGATCCGGGAAGATATCTTGTCTTCCCATGCCTTTAGTATGTGGGGGCCTGCATCCTGGCTCTTCAGTATCTTTGCCTTCCCTTTAAGGCAATACCCCACAAACCGATGCTCATCGCATACCGTAATACTGATAGAGGGGTTGCGCTTGAGGTTGGCAAAGGTTTTTCTTAGGTAAAGGTCAAGCAGATAGATACGGCCTTTCTTTTCAATGTCCACTATCCCCTTGCAGGCGCTGTGTATCGAGCCTGAGGCATCGAGCGTACAAACAGTGACCGCTCCCTGATCGCGCAGGAGTTGCGTTATATCGTCGTTGAGCTCTTTCATAGGTAACGCGTATTAGGCGATTTCTATCCGTTGGGTATTTTGCCAGAGGCCGTGGATATTGCAATACGAAACGGCAAATACGGTCCCGGGTTTCTCGGTCTTGAATTCAAAAGACACTGACGGCAAAGTAAGAACCGTGCTGGTATTCGGGCCTTGCGTTGATTCCCCGTGAGCGACAAATTCTGCCTTTGCAGCCTGATACGGAAATTTTTCTGCGTCGGGAAGAAAATACACCTCAATCCATCTGATATGGTGCTCGGTGGTATTGGGGTGCGGGATTTCCTTGCCCACACTCACTGTTACCTTAACCGCGTCCCCTTTTTTTATTTTAGCGGCTGCCTCAATGACAGGGACGTGCTTTTCTTTCTTCCAATCGGCAGCCTGAAATAATTCTTTAAATTCTGGCATCGCTTTTTCCTTTCTCTACATAAATTACTTCAAATCCTCAAATGTTTCCTCATGCTGTGCCTCTTCGGAGAGGATATGGCAGACGAGCTGATAGGTAATATGGTCTTTGCCTTGGGTCTTTGAGGCAATCCTGTTATAGACATCAATAGCGCCTGCCTCGGCATCAGTGACTGTTTTGATAATCGCATCGTAATCATCAGTGGCCTTGGGGATCTTAGGATAGGGGTAATTGGCGTTCTTCTCAAGGTCAGAGATGCTCTCCACAAAAGTGCCGCCCAGCTCAAGGATACGGTTAGCCAGCTCTTGCGCATGCTCGGCTTCCTGTTTAGCGGTTTCCTCAAGCATCTCGGCCATATCTTCGTAACCGGCCCCGGTTACGGTGCGGGCAAGGTAGAGATAGGCATAATGCGCCAGCCACTCATCGGCATACGCCTTATTCAATTCATTAAGCAGGTCTTTCAGGTCGAGATTTGCGATTTTTTTAGCTTCTTTTCCCATGATTTCCTCCTTGTGGCTTGGTGCTTCTCTTATTATTTAGGCTGCATCTGCTCTCCGCAACAGACTATGTCGCAGGTATCAAGGCAGCCGCATTCAGTATCGACACTCACTACTAACCCGCAGGTAGTGCAGGCATAGCGTTTTTTGCTCTTTCTCCTCACTGCTTTCTTTTTTAACTTTTTAGCCATAGCAACCTCCTTTTTTTTCCTTAATTATGCTACATGCACAATCCCTCAAACACAAAATCCTTTTTACCGGCACCGCAGACGGGGCAGACCCACGTATCGGGTATCTGCTCAAAAGGGGTACCTGCAGTAACCCCGGAATCAGGATCCCCGACAAGAGGATCATACACATAGTTACAAACGCTGCAGCGGTATTTCTTCAGTGGGTTTGCCTGCTTTTTTAACGCCTCCTCTTTGATATAGGTAGGGGCGGTTTCAGGAGTTGTCCCCCGCTTGACTTGGTGGTAATACTCATATGTCATCGGCTTGGCTACTTTCAGGACTTTTGAGCCCTGCATCTCTCCGAGGAATACCGTATGGCTGCCGCAATCAAAGGACGCAACCACTTTTGCCTCAAGATAGCCGATACAGTTCTCTGTCACCGCAGGGCACCCTGACGCTAATGTCGTGTATTTGACACTCTGAAATTTCTCTTCTGTCCTGCCGGTTTTAAAGCCAAACCTGCCTATAAAGATCAAGGGTGTGTCTTCTGCGAGTATGGAGATAGTAAACCTCTGCGAAATTGCGATAAATTCATGGGTCAGGTTTTTTTTGTTTATGCTTATCGCTATGGTAACCGGCTGGCTGGTTATCTGAAATACCGTATTCGCAACTTGTCCGTTCAGCTCACTCCCCTTATACGAAGAGACGATGTACATCCCATAGCTTAGGTTATGCAGAATATTTGGGTCCATAGCTTAATATATATCTTGATACAAATCCCCGGCGATTGCAATGCTTTTTTAGGCCTTTGCCGCCTGTGTAGCCCCCAGCATAGCCTCTAGGTCCTTTGCCGGGGAGGAAATCAGCCTTACATCAAATGTATCTTTCAGTAATCCGAATACGTGCTGCGATAAGAAAGCGGGCGGGGTCGGCCCAATATACATACCCCTTATTCCCAGATGAAAAAGCGTCAGTAATATCGCGACGGCTTTTTGCTCAAACCAGGAAAGGACAAAGCTCAACGGCAGTTCATTTACCGTGCATTTAAACGCGCGGGAAAGCGCCAGGGCGATCTGTATGGCCGAATATGCATCATTACATTGCCCTGCGTCAATAAGCCTGGGGATACCCTCGATTGCCCCGAACTTCATTTTGTTAAAACGATATTTCCCGCAGGCAAGCGTCAAGATCACGCAATCCTTCGGCACTAATTCTGCAAATTCGGTGTAGTAATTCCTTCCCGGCCTTGCTCCATCGCATCCGCCGATCAAGAAAAAGCGCCTGATCTTGCCCCTTTTGACCGCATCGACGATTTTATCTGCGATGCCAAGTACCGCGCTATAATGAAAACCCGTGGTGACCGTATCCCCGCTCTTTTCTATAAGAGGCGGCGATGACAAGGCTTTTTCTATGAGAGGCGTGAAATCCCTGTTTGGGATATGGGCTGCGCCCGGGATACCGGCAACCCCTGCAGTAAACAATCTATTCAGGTACGTGTGTGGCGGAGGCACCAGCACGCAGTTGGTGGTGGCAAGGATCGGGCCATTGAACTCGTTAAATTCTTTTCTCTGTTCCTGCCAAGCGCCGCCGTAATTTCCTGCGAGGTGCGCAAACTTCCTTAGCTCTGGATACCCGTGTGCAGGAAGCATCTCTGCGTGAGTGTAAATATTGATCCCTCTGCCCTGCGTTTGCTTGAGGAGTTCGTAAAGATCGAGGAGGTCATGGCCTGTCACGACAATCCCCGGGCCTGTCTTAATCCCTGTGCTCACTTCGGTGGGGGCCGGTTTACCGAATTTCTCTGTGTGGGCACGGTCGAGAAGCTCCATAGCTTTCAGGTTCATTTCTCCGCATTGTAACACCATTTGCAGGTACTGGTTGAGATCAAAACTTACGTTCGTTACATTCTTGAACAAGGCCTCGTGGGTAAAGGCATCTACTGCCTCGTCACTGGCTCCCAGCTGCCGGGCATGGTAGGCGTATGCCGCAATTCCCATCAGGCCGAAAAGAAGGGTATCCTGGAGGCTCTGGATGTCCTCATCTTTGCCGCATACCCCGATCTTTGTACAGCCTTTTCCTGCGGCAGTCTGTTCGCATTGATAACAAAACATAGTTTCTCCTTCCTTACTGTAACCTTTCCCCCTGAATGCCTATGACGACTTCTTTAAAGGGGACCTGTTTGCCCGAAGCGCTGAGGGCGTTCTTTATGGCACCTATCAAACCGAAACAACAAGGCACTTCCATGTGCGCGTAGGTGACGGATTTGATGGTATTGTCTCTTAGGATCTGCGTTATTTTTTCTTCATAGAACTTGACATCATCGAGCTTAGGGCAGCCGACAAGCACTATTTTGCCCTTCAACAAGTCATCGTGAAACTGCGGGTATGCAAAGGGCACGCAATCAGCCGCAATCAAAATTTCGGCGTTTTTAAAATATGGCGCAGAGGAGGGCAGAAGGGTAATCTGTACGGGCCATTGGTTAAGCTGGGATTCGCCAGAAACCGCCCTCTCTTTCGCCGCATCTTTTTTCCCTTTATTTCTTAGGTCCATTGTCCGCGAGCCGGGACAACCGCCAAACGCATGGTGTCCGGACGTATTGTCATCGCAGAGAGAAACTTCTATGTTTTTTTCCTTAAGATAGTTAAGCGCCTCCCGTAAAAACCCTTCTTCTCCGTGCCCCTTAAGGTGCATAAGATGGGCCTTGATGACATTTTCTCCCTGGGCGACGATATTGGCCATCACCTTTCTTTCGTCGTAGGGCTTGGCTTCCCGCTCCTCTGTAGTAATTGCGCCCTGCGGGCAATGGCCTATGCAGGCCCCCAGCCCGTCACAGAATAAATCGCTTATGAGCCTGGCCTTGCCGTCAATAATCTGCAAGGCGCCCTCGGGACAATTAGGAATGCATACGCCACAGCCGTTGCATTTCTTTGCGTCAATTTTGATTATCTTTCTTTTAGCCATGGCGCCCACCCTTCTTTTGTAATAAATCGGCGATGCGTATTGAACGGACCTGCGAAATGACATAACGCTCAATGGCATCTATTTTTTTCTTCAAGCAACAGTTTTTCTTGTGAGGGCAGAGCATATTCCTCAGCAAGCACTCGTTTAAGCGTAAAGGCCCCTGGAATATTTCTATAAGGTCGACAAGAAAAATTTTATCGGGCGGCGTAGACGCCTTAAACCCTCCTCCTAACCCCTTAGTCGAACTCAACACTCCTTTCTTGTTGAGTACCTGTAAAATCTTGCGCAGGAAAGGCCGGGGTATGTGTAATTTGCTGACCATTTCCGCCGACGAAACCACTTTGTTGCCGCCTTTCATGATATAACAAAGGGCGCGTATCGCATAATCGGTATCGCGGGTAATTAATTTCATCGTTTTTCGGATGGGGGGATATCGTTATAAAGGAACAGGCAGTTTAACGTCGTGCCCAGGACATGCGACTGCAGCCCTCTTTGCAATGAGCGACGGGGCGAAGCATGTATTTAATCGTAATATCCATCGTCATCCCTCCTTTGGGTATAATGATACCATATTTGTATCATTTGTCAAGTATTTTTTAAAATTTTTTTTACGCCCCTTGCGGTTATGTGCGTGCGCTCCCTAAGGGTAGGCCTTCTTCTTTCGCCGTGAACACTCTGCGGCATTCCGTTAATGCCGCCTGTGCTGCCTTTTTCCCCGAAAAGAGCATTGCAGAAAATGTAGGGCCCATACGCGGCAGCCCGTATGCAGAAGAAACTGCCATTCCGCAGACAATAAGTCCGGGGTATATACAGCCCGTCTTTTCAACGACCGCCTCTTCCGACACATTCACGTCCATCGGCCCACAGCCCGGCAGTTCCAGCAGCTTCCTCTTATGTAACGCAAGGCATACCTGTGCATCATGCCCGGTTGCATCAATTACTATCTTTGATTCCAGCGTAATCGGGTCAACGCAGGTAATCTGCCGGGGTAGGCTTGAAACAGCGGTCCAGTTAATTACCGCACCTTCCACCCTGCCTTTGCGCAGCAGCACATCATCGAACTTAGTCATATTAAGCACTTTTGCGCCTGCATCGCAGGCAGCGCTGATTAATTTCGCACAGGCACAAGGGCCGTCAGCGACAAACAAACCCTCATCCTTTTCTTTATACGGTATGCCTAATTCTTCCAGTATTTCCTGGCCGGGCGAGCGGAAGGTGAGCGTATTCATAAGATAACCGCCGATCCAAAAACCTCCTCCAAGGTAGTTATTCCCTTCGAGGATGAGCGTTTTTAACCCGGCATGCGATAATTCTCGTGCTGCCATCAGGCCGCTTGGCCCTGCGCCTACGATAATCACATCGCAGACTAGGTACTCTTTAAGCCATTGTGAAAATTCATCCACAATAGCCCTACTGATAGATGCTTCGCTTACCCGCGCAAACATTGTTTGCCTCCTTTCGTTGTGTAACAAAAAACCCCTATGGCCACCATAGGGGTTAGAAAAGGGAGATTATTCCTACGCTGGTATTATCCAGTCCTCCTGCTGGCGCTGGTGCGCTTCGGAGGATCCACCGTAACCCATCGTCTTTCTTACTTTAAATTCAAGGGGTGAAGGTGGAATCAGGTTCTCGGGTCATCCGTTTCCCACGGAACTCTCAGGCCGGCTTACGACCTCCCCGTTTTTTATTATTATACACCTACATATATGAAAACGTCAATCCCTCTTACAATGACTTTTTAGCCAAAGACAATAACTTGCTGATTGCCTTCTTGGAATTCGGGATAGAGCAGCCGGCAACATCAAAATGCCCTCCCCCGCCGAACGTTTCGGCAATAGAAGCCACATTGAGGTTATCTTTTGACCGCAAGCTCACCCGCAGCAGCTTTTTGTTCTTTTCCCTGAACAGCACTGCAATCTTTACTCCTTTAATGGAGCGTATCTCATCGGCAGCAGCGTCGACATCTTCGTCTTTGCCTCCTACCTTGCGGAAATCCCTTCTTTTGACAATCGACCAGGCAAGCCTGCCTCGTTTTAAGAATACGCAGCGCGAAAGGCAGATGCCGGTCAAGATCGCCGATTCATTAGACTTCGACCAATATACCATATCGACTAGTTTATAAAAATCTACGCCTCTTTGCATAAGGTCCGCGCACATCCTAAACGTAAACGCCCGAACGTTGGGCAGGCGGAAAGAATTTGTTTCTACGACTAACGAGGTCAAAAGATTCTGCCCTATCCGAGCGTCGATTCCAATGCGCAATTTTTTTAGCAATAGGTAAATCAGTTCGCCTACTGCCGCTGCCTTGTGGTCGAGTATCTGGATAGTGCCGAACGGCCTGCGGAATTCATGGTGGTCGATTTCAAGTACATCCCTGGATTTACGGAACATCGCATAGGTATCGCCAAGGATCTCTTTGTTGCTGCAATCTACGGTAATCGCCAGGTCAACCGGAAAAGGCACTTTTTTTCGTATGCGCGTTGCGCCCGGCAAATTCCTGTAAGGCCTCGGTACGCCGTCGGCGCTGACCATATATACCTTCTTGCCTAATTTCTTAAGTGCCAGCCCCAAAGCCAACAGCGAGCCGATTGAATCTCCGTCGGGGTTAATATGCCCGGAAATCGCTATTGAGCGGGCTTCGCTTACCTTTTTCTTTGCCTTCTCAAATTCCATCATCTAAATCCTCTTGCGGTAGCTTTTCATCATCAGCGAATTTGACACTACCGACACCGAGCTAAACGCCATGGCAATACCCGCAACCATAGGATTAAGCAGGAAGCCGGTAACAGGGTAGAGGATCCCCGCGGCAACAGGTATACCGATTAAATTGTAGAAAAATGCCCAAAATAGGTTCTGTTTTATTTTCCGCAAGGCATAGCGTGAAATATCAAGCGCTACCACCACATCCCGCAGGTCATTTTTGATTAAAATAATATCCCCCGCCTCAATAGCAATATCGGTGCCTGTGCCGATGGCAATGCCGACGTCTGCCTGCGCTAATGCCGGAGCATCATTTATCCCATCCCCCACCATCCCGGTCTTTATGCCTTTGGCCTGCAGCTTCCTTATTTCTTCCGCCTTATGCTGGGGCAGCACCTGTGCCAATACCTTTTCTATTCCTGCCTGGCGGGCAATGGCTAAAGCGGTAGTATGGTTGTCTCCCGTAATCATTATGATTTCTTTGCCCATCCTCTGCAGGGCGGCAATTGCCTGCCTGGAATGGTCTTTAATCGTATCGGCTATTGCCAATACACCGGCCAATTTTTTCCCATAGGCAAGCAGTATCGCAGTTTTGCCCTGGTTCTCAAATTGTGCGAGGGCGCTCTTGGCCTTAGAGATGTCAATCGCGTTCTCTTCCATGAGGGCGCGGTTGCCCAATAGGACGGATTCGCCTTCTACCTGCGCGCTCAATCCCTTACCCGGGATAGCTTGAAAATGTTCGGCTGTGTTAAGCCTGATATTATTAGCCCGCGCGTTGTTGACAATTGCCTCGGCAAGGGCATGTTCGGAATTCTTCTCTGCGGAAGCAGCAAGCATGAGCACATCGTACTCGTCCTTATCGTAGGGGACCACGTCGGTCAATTCAGGGATCCCTTTTGTCAGCGTCCCTGTCTTATCAAAGACTAACGCATGCAGGCGGTGGGTCGACTGTAGTGCATTTGCATTTTTTATCAATATGCCGTGCTGGGCGGCGATTCCCGTAGCTACCATAATAGCGGTCGGGGTAGCCAGGCCAAGCGCGCAGGGGCAGGCAATGATCAAGACAGAGATAAAAACGGTGAGTGAAAAAATAAAACTTTCCCCTGCCAAGAGCCATATCAGGAACGAAAACCCGGCAATTAAAACCACGGCGGGAACAAAATACGCCGAAACGATATCCGCCAGTTCCTGTATAGGGGCTTTCGAGCCTTGCGCCTCTTCAATGAGCCGGATGATCTGGGCCAGCGCGGTATCTTTACCGACTTTGGTTGCCTTAAACCTGAAAGACCCCGTTTTATTGATAGTGCCCCCTACTACCGATGAGCCTTTCGTTTTCTCCACAGGCAAGCTCTCGCCTGTCACCATCGATTCATCAACACTGGAATACCCGTCAAGCACCATGCCATCAACAGGAATCCTCTGCCCCGGCTTTACCACGATTACGTCTCCTACCGCGACATCCTCTATAGCTACTTCTTTCTCCACTCCTTCCCTGTATACGACTGCTGTCTTGGGCCGTAAGCCCATCAGTTTTCTTATGGCCTCGGAAGTTTTGCCTTTGGCGATAGCTTCCAGCAATTTACCAAGCAGAATAAAGGTAATAAGAAACCCGGCAGTTTCGTAATATAAGTTATGCGCGCCCAATCCTCCTATTCCCGACCATATCGCGATTGAAACATATAGGCTGTAAAGATACGCAGCCCCTACTCCCAGCGTCACAAGCGTATCCATAGTAGCGGTCCTTGCCTTGAGCACCGCAATAATACCTTTCTGAAAAAATTGATACCCCAAAATCATAATAGGCGTCGCAAGCGCTAATTGGACTAAGGCAAGATAAGGGGCGGCTATTGCAGGCACAGGGAATCCAAGCTGCGGCGCCATGGCAAGGTACATAAGCGGCAGCGAAAACAAAAGAGAGAGGATAAACCTCACCCTGTAACCGGTTATTTCCCTTGCGCGCGCTCTTTTTTCAAGGTCTATCGAATCACGCTCGTCAACCGCCACGTATCCTGCCTGTTTTATCGCAGCCACGATCCCTTCTGCAGCAATAACGGAACTGTCGTATTGGATTTTTGCTTTTTGAGTTATGGAAAGCTCAAGCTTCCGTATCCCCTTAAGCCTCTTTAACGCGCTATTCACCGTACTGAGGCAATGGGGGTTGTCCATGCCGATAACCTTAAGATACAAAACTTCCTTTTTCCCCGCCGCAGGAATTTCATTCGGCTTCAGCGTCTTATAGCCTGCATCCCTGATCGCCTGATGCAATTGTGCCAGGCTGATGTTCGCATCGTCATATTCGACAAAAGCCTTTTCGTTGTTAAAATTTACGCTTACGCCTTTGACGCCATCAAGGCGCATTAATTTCTTCTCGATGGTAGCCACGCAGCTTGCGCAGTGCATACCTATAACCGGAATTATCGCCTTTGTATTCATGCCCCTAGCCCTTCCATACCACCCATACAAACAAATATGCCGCACTGACAGCGGCAAGCGTAAACGGCAGGCCGATCTTGGCGAAATCGCCGAATTTTACATTGTAGCCTTCTTTTTTAAGTAAACCACAGGCGACAATATTAGCCGAAGCGCCGATTGGGGTAATATTACCCCCGAGGCTTGCGCCGATAAGCAGCCCGAAAAGGAATAATGAAGGGTTGATCCCCAGTTTCATGGACATAGAAAGTGCAACCGGCAGCATAGCCGCCAAGAACGGGACGTTATCGATAAACGCAGAAAGGATAACGGAAATAAAAACAATAAGCGTGTAGCCAAGAAAGATGTTGCCTCCGATTATCGCGGAGAGGAAGGTTGAGATCGAATCGATCCAGCCTGACAGGGTAATACTGCCGACGAGTATGAATATCCCGACAAGAAAAAAAGTAGTCTCCCAGTCCAAGGACCTTATACCCTCCAAAAGCGGCGTCCTGCTTATATATTTTTTCCAGAAAAGCGAAATAATTCCGAATATCATGCAAAGCATTCCTGCCAAAGAAGAAAAACCCGTATCCAGAAACGATGAAAACGCAAGCAGCAATATGAGGCTTACCAGAATAATTGTTGGCGTCCAAGACTTCACTTTTTCGACGGGGATAAGCCTGATTTTCTCCTTATGCTTTCTGAATACATACAACAGGACTATGAATGAAACGAGTGCACCCAGCTCTACTGCAAAAAAAATGCTTGGCCTGCCCTGATAAAAAAAGAAGTCCGTAAAATTCATTTTGGCGAAGCCGCCTAAAAGCATGCTTGGAGGATCTCCGATAAGGGTAGCGGTCCCCTGCAGATTACTAGATACGGCAATAGCGATCATCATATTAACAGGGCTTATCTTTAACTTTTTTGCGAGCGAAAGCGCAATAGGGGCAACGATTAATACCGTGGCCACGTTTTCCACGAACGCAGATACAAAACCTGCGAGTGCACAAATGGCAAGGATCGCCCACGCAGTATTCTTTGCGCGGTCTACCACAACCTCCGCAATATAGGCAGGTACTCGGCTCTCCATAAATATGTCTGCAACCACCAGCGTCCCTACAAAGATACCCATTACATTCCAATTTATGGCAAAGAATGCCTCGTGCAAAGAAATAGTTTTGCTTAGCAAAAGTAACCCGGCCGCCCCTAAGGCAATCAAGGTCCTTTTTTTAGGAAAGAAAACAAAGCATATATAAGAGGATAGGAAAATAGAGAGGGAAAATATCTTTTCCATGGAAATCAGTATACTGTCAATTGAGTATCCTGGCAAGCGTTCTTTAACCGTAAGGCTTCAGCGTGCTGCTCGCTTGGAGCGGAGTATAATAATTCCGCTAAAATGAGGAGAAAAGCTGTATTGCGCGATACGCACTTCTTCTATCAGTCATGCACATCCGCTTCTATTCTTAAAGCGACCTCGGAATAGAGAGGGTCGTTACTGGCAATAAAAATATCTCTGACTTGCCTGCCTTTTGTCATTGAGGGATGGGCCACGTCCAATAAAACCTCCAATACGCCGGATTTGCCGGGCGTAATTACTGCCTGCCATCCAGAAGCTGCTCCTGCAATACCAAAATAAGGGCTCTTGTCCTTCCCTACCCTTAAAGAGGCGCCAACGCAGCTGCAAGAAACCCTTATATTGGTAATCACCAAATCTGAATTCCCCTTATTATACACTTTAAAACTCTTGCGGATTTCGCCTTGTTTCTTGCGCACCTTGCCGAAGTTAAAAGAAGCGGCTTCCAGCACGAGTTGCGGCCGTTTCTTGCCCGCCTCCTGGGCCATCCTGCTCTTGACCAATGCCTTTACCTTTTCGTCCCTTATCGTTGCGAGAGAAAATTTCTTTGCGACTTTATAGAAAATATCCTCGTGCCTGACCCCTGTTTCGATAAGCGCATCAACAAGAATCTTTATCTCTTTGGCTTCGGGACAATTACAAGTATTGAAAGAAACATCACAGGTGCAACATTGCAGCTTAGAATAGATTGCCTCTTCGGCGGATTGTACCTCTTTCCCAGTTATGGCTTGAGAAAAGAATGCAAAACAAAGAAAAGATAGGAAGATTGTCTTGGGCTTAAGAAGATTCGGCATGCAACTCACCTTTCTGTATACTCTTTTTTCTGTAGCGGTGCAATTAATGGCAGGCCCGGCGAGGCGACCTTGAATGGCCGCCTGCACCTTTCTGGCTTGTCGCACAACCGGAAATCACCATCGCTATAAGCAGAAATACCAACAATAGCGCTTTTTTCATCTTGACCCCATGCACCAATTCAGTATTACATATGGCTATGCTCGTGTTCCTGGGGCAATTGTTCTTTTTCGCCCTCTGCTGCCTTTTCCTGCTTTTCTTGTGCTATTTTCTGGATATACTTTTGAGGGTCTTTTTTAAATTCCTCGATGCAGGAAGTACAGCAGAAATTATAGATTTTCCCGTCATATTCGTACGTTGCTTTCGTCTTTTCGTCAATCTTCTCCCCAGAGACCGGACATACTGTATTACCGACCTCCTCTGCGACAACTGTCTTGGAAGCAGCGGTTTTGGTGTCGGCTTCCTGTGTCTGCATGTCTTCGCTTGGCTGGCCAGCCTGCGCGTACTCACCATGCACTGAATGCTCGGCACACATCATCGCAAAAGATATATTAGTCATTCCAAGAATTAATATTACTCCGACCAAAAATATAGATAGTCTTTTTACCATTTTTCTCGCTCCTTTCATACTTTTTGCCTTAACAGCCGCTTTTCTTCTCTCCAGGAATAAAGCACTGGTACCACAAACCAGGTAATCATCTCAATCATCATTCCGCCGATAGACGGAATCGCCATCGGCTGCATTACTTCCGCACCCGTCCCTTTTAAAAACAGTATTGGCAACAACGCCACAATGGTAGTTACGGTAGTGAGAAATGCCGGGCGGATACGCCCTAAACCCGCATAGAGCGTAGCTTCAGCTATATCCTGTTTTGTCTTTATCTTATTCCGGCGCTCTCTGAATACATCATCAAGATAAGTAGTCATGAGTACCCCGTCGTCAACTGCGATCCCGAATAAGGCGATAAAGCCTACCCAGACCGCAACAGAGAAGTTAAACCCGGAGAAGGCCAGAAGCCAAACTCCGCCTGCTAAGGTTACCGGGACTGCGGTAAAGATAAAGACGGACTTTATGATAGAGCGGAAATTCATATAGATGAGCATAAAATTAATCAGCAGGCTTATGGGCAACAATACGGCTATTGTCTTTTTTGCGCGCACCTGGTTTTCAAACTGGCCTGACCACTGTAGAAAATATCCCTGGGGAAGCGTGATCTTTTCTGCCACTACCTTAGATGCCTCCTCCACAAAGCCCACCATATCCCTGCCGCGCACATTCATCAGCACATAGGCACGCAAAAGTCCGTTCTCGGAGTTAATCATTGCGGGACCGGTAACAAAGTATATATCTACCAATTGCGCGATCGGAACTTGCGCGCCGCTTTTGACAGAGATAAGCACACGGCGGAGCGCATCGATATTATCGCGCAGTTCCCGGGCATAACGCACGCGTACAGGATAACGCTCTCTGCCCTCAACCGTAGTAGTTAAATTCTCGCCGCCTATTGCCATCTCAATTACATCCTGTACCTCCCGGACAGAGACGCCGTATTTGGCAAGTTGCTCCCTCTTTATCTTAAATTCAATGTAGGGCTTACCTACGATTTTCTCGGAATACAGGTCTATTGCCCCCGGAATTGTTTCCACTACTTTCTCTACTTCCGTAGCAATTTCTTCTATCTTTTGCAAATCCGGGCCAAAGACCTTTACACCCACAGAGGTCCGGATTCCGGTTGCCAGCATATCAATGCGGTTAACTATGGGCTGGGTCCAGATATTCGATACCCCTGGTATTTGCAACGCAGCATCCATTTCGCGGATAAGCTTGTCTTTGGTTATGCCTTTACGCCACTGATTTTTTGGCTTTAGGGTAATAATGGTCTCGAACATCTCTACCGGCGCAGGATCGGTTGCTGACTCTGCCCTGCCAACCTTGCCTACCACCATATCTACTTCGGGAAAAGACTTGATAATCTTGTCCTGAATCTGGATAACGCGAATTGCCTCAGTCAGAGATACCGAAGGCCGCATTACCGGCATAAACAGGATTGAGCCTTCATCAAATGGCGGGAAAAATTCGCGGCCGATGCGCGGGGCGAACCAAAACCAACCCACGCTGAATGCAGTAATTATTGCCAAGGCTATAAATGACTTTACCTTCCTAGGAAGGAGAAATAACAGAACACCGATCACAATCACTAAAAAAATGACAATAGACATGGTATCTTTGGGAAACATAAACGCTAAACTCGTAATCAGTATTGTCGCCGGGATAAGCAAAAAACCTACCCGATGATTCAAACACCAGCGTAAAATCTTCTCATAATAATGTTGCAGTCTCTTTACCAAAAAATTTTCCTCTGGTGGGCGCAGCCTGCCTTTCAAGAAATAAAGGGCAAGGACAGGGGTAAGGGTCAACGCTACCACTACCGAGGCAAGCAGGGTAAAGGTTTTGGTATATGCCAAGGGCCTAAAGAGCTTTCCTTCTTGCGCCTCTAACGCAAATACCGCCAGGAAAGAAACCACAGTAGTTAAGATAGCGGTTATTACGGCCGATCCAACCTCACTGGCAGCGCCGAATACTACATCTAGGCGTGTCTTTAATCCTTTCTTTATAGCTTCGGCATGAATGATAAGATGCCGGTACGCATTTTCAGTCATCACAATACCCATGTCTACCAGGGTTCCGATAGCAATCGCAATACCGGATAAAGACATAATATTAGCATCGACCTTTAGGTAATACATTGCAATGTAAGCCAGTAATACTGAGAATGGCAGGGATATACAGATCATTATCCCTGCCCAGATATGCGCCAGAAACGGCACCACCACTGCCATGGTAATAATGAGCTCTAATATCAGGGCTTCGCGCAGGGTCCCAATGGTTCGATGGATGAGTTCAGTGCGGTCGTAGAAAGGAACTATTCTTACCCCCGTTGGCAGGCCTTTTTCTATTTCTTTGATGGCTTCTTTGACGCGATGGATTACCTGCATGGCATTTTCCCCATAACGCATCACTACCACGCCACCCACTGCTTCCTGGCCTTCTTTATCCAGCGCGCCGCGCCTGAACTCCGGACCTAACTGCACCGAGGCAATACTCTTTACGGTTATCGGCACGCCGTTATACTCATCCAGCACGATATTTTCAATATCTTCCACAGATTTAATAAAGCCTAAGCCCCGGATGATATACTCCATCGCGTTGTTCTCTACAACCTTAGCACCCACATCAATATTGGACTTTTTAACTGCCTCCATTACCTCGCCTAAATGTACGTTGTAGGCAAGCATCTTATTGGGATCAATGTCAATCTGATACTGCTTGACGAAACCGCCGATTGAGGCAACCTCCGAGACCCCTTCCACGGAATTTAGTTGATAACGGATAAACCAATCCTGCAGGCTTCTTAATGTATCCGGGCTGTAACCTTTTCCTTCAACCGTATACCAAAATACCTGCCCTAAACCGGTGGCATCGGGGCCTAATACCGGCACTACCCCGGTAGGCAGCCTGGCGGAGGCAAGGTTTAATTTCTCCAACACCCTTGCACGTGCCCAGTAATAATCCACGCTGTCTTTAAAAATAAGGTACACTTCGGAGAAGCCGAACGCAGAAGAGGCGCGGATTGTCTTGACTCCAGGCACCCCGCGCAAAGAAACAGAAAGCGGATAGGTAACTTGGTCTTCCACGTCTTTTGCCGAACGGCCGGGCCAGTCCGTATAGACGATTACCTGTTTTTCTCCGATATCCGGTATGGCATCAACCGGGATATTGGTTATTGCCCACAAACCCCAGAAGAAGACTGCAATGTAAATAACAAATACCACAAAGGGAGTCCGTAAACAGTAATGAATTAGTTTATTGATCATGGTATTTTGCTTTTAATTTTGCTGCATCAATGCACGTGTTTCGTTTTTACGCCTTCCGGAGCTTCCTCTTCTTGTTTAATCTCTGTGGCGCTGCCCCACAAAGCCGACATTCCTCCTGAAAGCTGGCTCTGTGAATCTATCAGGAAGTTTCCGTTGGTTACTATAATCTCGTTTTCCTTAAGGCCTTTAATAACCGGAAAGAATTTATGCTCCTGGCCTTCAATCAAGGTCACTGCCTCTGGACCCAATTCTACTTCCCGCGCGGCAAATTGCCCCTTGCCTAAATCTACATAGATAATCTTTCTCAATCCCGTATCCAAAACCGATTCTTTGGGAACAGCTAAATTATTACCTAAATCAATATGGATAAGGGCATCTGCGTACATATTGGGTTTCAATTTAGCTTGCGGATTGTTAATTTGTACGCGCGCACGGACACTACGAGTATTCGCATCCAACACAGGATCCATAGCTACAATCGTACCGCTAAATTCATCTGCCGGATACGCAATTGTCATTAAGACCACATGATCACCTACTTTTACTGAACCTAAATCATATTCGTATATGGTCAAATATGCCCACACATATGGACTTAGGGTATCCGAAAGCAATAACGCGCGTTCAGACTGAGTCTTGGTTTTTAATTCCTCAATCTGCTCATCGCTTAACCCTTGGAGTTTAAGCTTAAAAACACTGGCAATAACCATGGCTTGTAGGCGCTCGCTGATTATGGGGTCTTGGCTTGGCTTTAGCGCTTCACTAGTCTTATATGCCTGGATAAATTCCTGTTGGGCCTTATATAGCTCAGGATCATAGGCAATCTTTGCCACCGTACGGATCATGCGCATTAATGGCCTGGATACGAGGGGTTCGGTTTTCACTCCGATTAGTTCCTGCTGGCTTTTACTTATCCTGACCAACGCCTCTCCCCGGGAAGATTGTTCTGCGGTCTCCTCATATACAGGAATATAATCCATTCCCATGGAATCCTTCATAAAAGTCGGAGAGGTTATACTGGGATTCATCGGGTTACGATAGTAGAGGACTTTTTTGCCCTTTTCTTCGGCAAAAGAGGCGGCCGCGTTCACAAATAATACTATAACTACAAGCATGAGTGTATGGGTAATATTATTTTTTTTCATTCTTTCACCTCTTTTAGATCCCGGCCTATATTCTTTTCTAAATCTGCCAGGTTCATATAGTAGTCAACCAGCGCCTTATAATAATCCATCCTGGTTGCGACCAACATCCTTTCGCTATCCAACAGCATCATTATGTCGCCTTTACCCGTGCGATACGAAGAAAGCGAAGCTTCGATAGAACTCTCCAATATAGGTATTTGATTATTCGTATATAATTTTATCTTCTTTCTGGCAATCTCTACCTTTGTGGCTAAATCCTTGGTTTCAGCCAGTGCCTTGTTTTTCATGGACTGATACGCTGCCTGCGCTTCTTCTAAGTTAGCGATGGCTTCCTTCACCTCGTAACGCTGCTTGGTCCAGAACCACAAAGGGGCGGTAAAAGACAGCATTAGGTCCCAGGGGCCTATGCTGCCGGTCGAAAGGCCGCGCATCGCTATGCCTGCCATTAAATCGGGGAAAAAGCTCTTTTTGGCCAAAGATTTGGCATATTTGTTTTTTTCTATCGCATAGGAAAAAATAAGCAATTCCGGCTGGCTCTGCAAGGTAGCTTTGTACAGGGAAGCAATGTCTAGGCGCAATGGCGTTATATCTTCTTCTAAATAAGGTGTGCCTAACGGGCTTTCGGGCTCCCTGTTTAATATGCTATTGAGATACGTCTCCTTGGCACGCTTCTCTTGCGTGAGGTTTATAATATCAGTGTCGAATTTGGCAATCTCAAGGTTTATCTTAAAGATATCTTCCTGGGCAATTTCTCCTACCACGTACTTGGCTTCGGCAACCTTGGCAATGATTTCAAGGAACCTGAGGCTCTCTTTTTTTAACTCTATTTCTTTGTGATTCATAAATAAATCGTAATACGCATTCTTGACTTTATTGATAATCTCCAGCTCCTTGTTCTTGTATTCGCTGGCAAACATCTGCGATTCAACCAGGGCAATCTTTCCTTTCAAGGGCAGCTTCCCGAACCAGGGTAGCATTTGGGAAACAGAAAGCATCCTATCCATGGCTGGTGTGGTATCCAGGTTAAGAGGGTTTCCTTTTGCCTTTTCAAACTTTAGCCCAATAACAGGATCGTCTAATGACTTTGCCTGAGGAATACGCGCCTTAGCTGCTTCATAGCGCTTCAGGGCCGAGAGGATCTCCGGGTTATTCTTGCTTGCTTCCTGGATAAGGCCTTCCAGAGGGAGCAGGCCTTCAGCGTAGACACCAACGGAACTGAAGAAGAAAATAAAGACCGTGCATATAATATAAATTTTCTTACGCATCTTAAGCAATTTTTCGGAACCTTGAAAGTAGCTCCACAATTTCATCGATTTTCTTCGTCTTTTCTATTTCCGACTTTCCTTTTAGTGCGTTCACCACGCAACCCTGGACATGCTTCTTGAATATCTCATGTTCCACCCGGTAAAGCGCCCCGATAATCGAGTGGACCTGCGTGATAATGTCGGGGCAATACCTTTTGTCCCGGATCATCCTTTCAATACCACGGATCTGGCCTTCTATTTTGTTTAAGAATTGCAGCTGCTCTTCATGGGTAGTTGGTTGGATCATCGGCTTTGACCTCCTTCTCTTGTAGAGAGTATACCATACCCCCCTACCCTATGTCAAGGGAAATGTTAAAAACCTTAGTCTCGTTAAAAACTGGGCCTTCTCGTATTCTCGGCTATACCGCCGACAACGCCTGTTGCAGGTCGCGCTTTAGATCAAATTTGTTTTCGATACCAACAGAGATTCTTACCAGGTTGTCCTTTATCCCCCTCTTGAGCCTTTCTTCAGGCGACATAGACGCATGCGTCATCTGCGACGGGTAGCAAATAAGCGATTCTACCCCTCCCAAGCTTTCTGCCAGAAGAAAAATTTTAAGAGAAGCGAAGAACCTTTCCACCTCTTTCCTGCCACCTTTAAGCTCAACGCTCACCATCCCCCCAAAACCCTGCATCTGTTTCTTTGCAAGCGCATAACCCGGGCTGGCGCGCACACCGGGATAATATACCCGGTCAATCTTAGGGTGGCGGCTCAAGTAACGGGCAAGATATGCCGCGTTCTCTTGATGCACCTTCATTCTCACCGCCAGTGTTTTCATTCCGCGCAGCACTAACCAACTATCCCATATCCCGGGGACAGCGCCGGCTGCATTCTGATAAAACTTAAGCTGGCGGCAAAGTTCTTCGTCATTGGTAACTACCGCACCTCCTATCACGTCACTATGACCGGCAATGTATTTGGTCGTGCTATGCACAACGATGTCAGCGCCCAAAAGAAGGGGATTCTGAAAATAGGGACTGGCAAAGGTATTATCAACTGCCAGTGTAACGTTATGCCGATGGGCTACAGAAGAGAGCTTTTTTATATCGATTATTTTCAATAGGGGATTAGTGGGTGTTTCAATCCAGATAAGCCTTGTTTTTTTTCTAATCAAGCGCTGGAAGGAATGCAAGGTATCGACATCGGCATAGCTAACCGAAAGCCCCCATTTTTTGAAGACCTTTTCGAGTAATCTAAAGGTACCTCCATAGATATCGTCTCCCACTATCACATGGTCGCCTGTTTGCAATGCACTAAAGACCGCGGTGGTTGCAGCTACGCCGGAAGAAAAAGCCAAGCCATACCGCCCTTCCTCCAAGGAAGCGATTGCGGCCTCTAACGCTGTGCGCGTAGGATTGGCGGTGCGAGAATATTCATACCCTTTATGCCTACCGATAGCTTCCTGAAAAAAAGTTGAGGTCTGATATACCGGAACAATCACTGCCCCGGTTGCCGCATCAGGATCCTGGCCGGCATGGATTGCCTTCGTCTCAAAACGCATGGAGCCCCTCTTCTTTTTGTGTTATCCAATAGCTGACTAAATCTGTTCTGGTAAGCAAGCCTGCCGGAACGCCGTCATGCATAACCACGATGCCGGTTGCCCCGGAGAGAAGCACTCTGTATGCTTCCGAGATATCGGTATTCTCATCCAATGACGGTAAAGGTTTACCCATAACCGTCGCTATATCCTGCTTGTCAAATTCAACGCCATCGTGCAGAAGTTGCATAAGGGATGCTTCATTTAGGCTTCCTACGACATCATTATTATTGATAACCGGCAGCTGCGAAATATTAAATTCCTGAATGAGTGAGGCTGCCCGGATAAGTTTATCCTGACGGGAGACTGAAATCAGAGATGGAAGGCTTTTCTTTCCCGCAAGTACCTCCTTTATGACCACTGTACGTAACTGCTTGCCTTCCCAAAAACCATTCTCCTGCATCCAGCGATCCGAGAATACTTTATTAATATAGTTTCTTCCCGTATCGGGCAAGAGCACTACGATATATTTTGCCTCTTCAAGACGCTTGGCATATTTTAACGCAGCAGCCACAGCTGTTCCGGCCGAACCGCCCACCAGCAGGCCTTCTTCTCTGGCAAGGCGCCTGGCAACATTAAATGATTCTTTGTCGTTCACCCGCACCATTTCATCAACAATCTGGCGGTTAAATGTCTTTGGGATAAAATCTTCTCCTATGCCTTCCACTTTATAAGAGCAAGGGCTATCCCCGGAGAGTATCGAGCCTTGCGGATCAGCGCCAACTATGGTGATATCGGGATTCTTTTCCTTAAGATATTTTGCTGTTCCCGATATAGTGCCACCGGTACCCATTCCCGCAACAAAAACTTCTACCTCACCCCTGGAATCTTCCCATATCTCGGGGCCCGTAGTTAAGTAATGCGCCAGGGGGTTATTTTGATTTTCAAATTGATTTGGCCTGAACGCATTAGGGATTTCTTCGGCCAGCCTGTCTGCAACTCCGTTATAGCTCTCGGGCGAATCAGGGGCAACCGCAGTAGGCGTGATAACGACTTCAGCACCGTATGCCTTAAGCAAATTCACCTTCTCCTGGCTCATCTTATCCGGCATGACGAATATGCAACGGTAGCCCTTGACTGCGGCAACCAACGCAAGCCCTACCCCCGTATTTCCCGCAGTTGCCTCAATGATTGTGCCGCCGGGCTTCAGTTTTCCTTCCCGTTCGGCTGCCTCAATCATCTTCAGGCCTATTCTGTCTTTTACGCTTCCGCCGGGATTAAGAAATTCTGCCTTTACATAGATCCGTGAGCGCACATTTTTCGTTATGGCATTCAGCCGGATCAGCGGCGTTTTGCCTATCGCATCCAAGATAGTATTCAGTGCCTTTGCCATGCGTCTATTTTGAAATTAAAAAAAGCGCTGTGTGAGCGAAGAGATTCGGCCAGAGCCGCACTTGCTTCTCTGTGTGCAAGTAAGCCCTCTTCTCGACTTTGACTTGCGCTGTGCGGCAATAGCCTAAAAAATCCGCAATACTAAAAAAGTGCAGATTGGGCGTTTCATACCATGCGTAGGGAAGGGAAGCGGTGACCGGAACTTTCCCATGGAAGAAAAGCTGAAACCGCGCAGCATAAGAGGCAAAATTCGGGAATCCTACGATCACTTTCTTGCCTACCCTTAAGGAATCAAGGAGAACGTTATTCAGATGTTTGACCTGCTGCACACTCTGATTTAAAACCACGTAGTCGAAGGATTTATCGGAATACTCTGCCAGCCCCGAATCAATATCTCCGTGAAATACGTTCAGGCCTTTCGCCACGCAATCATAAATTGCCTGGTCGTCAATTTCGATACCCTGGCCGCGGACTTGCTTCTCCTTAATTAAAACGTAGAGGAGCTCTCCGCTGCCGCAACCTAAGTCAAGCACGGAGCTCTTTGGCTCAACCCATTCCAAGATTACCCGGTGTTCTAGGCGAATCGTCTCATATCTCATACGTTCCTGTCACCTCGTATTCATAGAATACTTTTTTCAAAAAATGCTTGATAAGATGCGTTTCTTCTTTGACTTCCAGCAAAAATGCATCGTGGCCATACGTGGAATTTATTTCACAATACGTCGCCTGCAGGCCCGCAAGCTTACAGGCCTTGGCAATCTCTTTAGACTGGTACGCCGGATACAGCCAGTCAGACTTGAAAGCGACCACCAATACCTTTACTTCTCTATTCTTAAAGACCTCATGCAACGGCTTTCCGTCCGATGCATCAAAATTATCCATAGCCTTAGTGATATAGAGGTAGGAGTTGGCGTCAAAGCGTTTTACAAAATTGTCTCCCCGGTATTGTAAATACCCCTCGACTTCGAAATCAGCCGTGAATTTAAACGGCTGCCTCCTGTCTTTTTTCTGCCTGCCGAATTTTTCGGCCATGGAAGTATCGCTCATGTAGGTAATGTGGCCGACCATCCTGGCTACTGCCAGCCCTTTTGAAGGACCAGGGCCTGCGTAGTAATTCCCCTCGTGCCATTGTGGATCCGCCATAATTGCCTGACGGCCGACTTCATCAAATGCAATCTGTTGCGGAGAATGCCTCGCAGCAGTAGCGATGGGTATCGCGCTTTTCACCCTTTCCGGGTATCTCACTAACCATGCCAATGCCTGCATCCCGCCCATCGAGCCGCCTACTACCGCCAATAGTTTTTTTATTCCCAGGTAATCTATGAGGTGCCTCTGGCATTCAACCATATCTGCGATACTCACCAGCGGAAAATCAAGCGCGTATGGTTTCGCTGTCTTGGGGTTGATGCTTGACGGTCCGGTTGAGCCCTGGCATCCCCCCAGTATATTTGAACAGATGACAAAATATTTTTCCGTATCAAATGCCTTGCCCGGCCCGACCATAGAATCCCACCACCCGGGCCTTTGTTGGCCTTTATGAAAGCCGGCTGCGTGCGCATCTCCGGAGAGTGCATGAAGCAAAAGGACTGCGTTACTTCTTTCTTTATTAAGCTCGCCGTAGGTTTCATACGCCAAAGTAACGGGACCAAGCTTTTCGCCGCTTTCTAAGACGAGCTGGTTGGCTGCCTGGGCAAATGTGTAATATTTTGTTTCAACAATTCCTACGCTGTTTTTTTTCTCCATAAGACTTTCTTATATCAATGTTCCTGAAATAACCAAGTAGAAAGATACCTTTCTCCGGTGTCCGGTAATACCACTACTATCACTTTACCTTTATTCTCCTGCCTCTTGGCAACCTCAATCGCTGCCCACAGGGCTGCCCCGCTTGAAATCCCGGCAAGGATCCCTTCCAGTTTTGCCAGGAGCCTTGCGGCCTCTCCTGCATCGTCGTTGGTAACGCGGATAACCTCATCAATAATATCTCTGTTTAACACTTCAGGAATAAACCCTGCGCCTATTCCCTGGATTTTATGCGGCCCTGGCTGGCCCCCGGATAATACCGGTGAAGCGTCCGGCTCAACGGCAATTGCCTTAAAGCTCTTTTTCCTCTTCTTGATCACTTCGGCAACACCGGTAATAGTCCCGCCTGTGCCTATTCCCGACACCAAAATATCTACTTTGCCGTCGGTATCGTTGTAAATTTCTTCAGCCGTAGTCTGCCGGTGTATCTGAGGGTTAGCAGGGTTGTTAAATTGCTGCAGGACTACGGAATCGGGCGTTTCTTTTGCCAGCTCTTCAGCGCGCCTCACTGCGCCTTTCATGCCTTCAGCGCCGGGAGTAAGCACCAATTCCGCTCCAAATATCGATAGCAACTGCCTCCTTTCAATGCTCATGGTATCAGGCATAGTCAGGACAAGCTTATACCCTTTGGCTGCCGCAACAAACGCAAGCGCAATCCCTGTGTTACCGCTGGTTGGTTCAATAATAACCGAGCCTTTCTTTAAGACACCCCTTCGTTCTGCGTCTTCAATCATCGCAACGCCAATACGGTCCTTTACGCTGGACAGGGGGTTAAAGGATTCGAGTTTTGCGAGCAGCTCGGCCTCAAGCCCCTTGCCGATACGGCTTAACCGCACCAAAGGAGTATTGCCAACGGTCTTGGTGATATCATCAAATATACGTGCCATATCCCCTCCTCTTAACTTTTCTTGGCTTGCGCCAATGCCTGCTCAATATCCGCAATGATGTCATCAATGTGTTCAATACCTATCGAGAGCCTCACAAAATCCGGGGTTACCCCTGTTGCAAGCTGCTCTTCGCTTGAAAGTTGCTGATGCGTGGTGGTTGCCGGATGAATCGCCAGGCTCTTGGCATCGCCCACATTGGCAAGATGGGAAATCAACTGTAATGAATCAATAAACTTCTTCCCCGCCGCAAGCCCGCCCTTGATACCGAACCCGAGAATGGCGCCTGCGCCTTTTGTCAGGTATTTTTTCACCCTTTCTCTTTCCGGGCTTGAGTCAAGCCCAGGGTAATTTACCCAGGAGACCTGCGGATGTTTCTCAAGATACTGGGCAACCGCAAGGGTATTCTGGGAATGCCTGGGCATTCTCAAATGAATGGTTTCAAGGCCCTGCAGGAATAAGAATGCGTTAAACGGAGAGAGCGCAGGCCCAAGATCCCGCAATAATGTAACCCTGGCTTTTATAATGTATGCCAGGTTTCCTAACGGCTTTAATGCCTCTACAAAATTGATGCCGTGGTAGCTCGGCTCCGGCTCGGCGATCAGGGGGAATTTACCGTTAGTCCAGTCAAATTTCCCTGAGTCTACAATAATACCTCCGATTGAAGTACCATGGCCGCCGATAAATTTTGTAGCAGAATACACCACAATATCCACTCCAAAATCCACAGGACGGAGCAGATAAGGAGACACGGTATTATCGAGCACAAAGGGCAAACCGTTCTTATGGGCTACTTTTG
>JBFMDA010000004.1:0-53689 GCA_040754255.1 Candidatus Omnitrophota bacterium
TTTGCGTCTCCGGAAGAGATAAATTTAGTGATTCTGGGAAAGCGCGACGGCAAATTCGTATATCTTAAGGATGTGGCAAACGTAGAAGATGGTTTTAAGGAAATTACCATGAACGTACGTATTAACAAGCGCCCCGGGCTGATGTTAATGGTACAAAAACAAACCGATACTAACACCGTGGAGGTGGCGCAGCGCATAAAGGCAAAATTAAAGGAACTTGAGGGCATACTTCCCACGGATGTCACAATGTACACGATATTTGATAATTCCCAGGACATCATTGATTCTTTGAACTCTCTTAAATCCTCGGTTTGGGCGGGGATTACATTAGTTATTTTTGTGGTGTGGTTTTTCCTAAGAATGTTTTTGCCTAGCGTCATCATTGCCCTGACTATCCCTTTTTCTCTACTCATCGCCTTTATTTATTTGTTCTTAAGCGGACGGACTATCAATACTATCAGTCTTTCGTCGCTTGCGATTGCCGCAGGCATGGTGGTGGATAACGCCATTGTCGTTGTGGACAATGTCTATCGCAAACTGGAACGCGGCAACCGCCCTCAAGAAGCTGCTATATTCGGCACTCAGGAGATGTTTTTGTCCATTGCCGCCTCTACGTTTACTACGATAGTCGTATTCCTGCCTATGCTTTTTCTTCCGGGAGTAATCGGCATAATGTTCGGGGAGCTGGCGATCATAGTAACGGTAACGTTGGTAGGCTCTCTTTTTACCGCAGCTACCTTCAGCCCGATGTTGTGTTCGCAATGGATGAGGGTAGTCTATGTCCCAGGGCAAAAGTCAAAATGGTTCGGTAAGTTTTATACCTTCTCGGAACATATGTTTAGGTCATGGGAGGACTTTTATTCTAAGACGCTCGGTTGGTGTTTGCGTCACAAAAAATTAGTGCTTATCGGATTTTTGGGAGTTTTTATCGCGACCTTGTTTTTGACGCGTTTCGTAGGGAATGAATTTATCCCTGAAGAAGATACGGGAGACGTACGTTTGACTATCCACCTTCCTTTAGGGACAAGACTGGAAGAGAGCGATAAGGTCGCCTATAGAATTGAGGATATACTGAAGAGCGATGTGCCGGAGGCAAGATTTTATTATGTCCGAACCGGAGAAGGCACGGGCAGTAGCAGGGGGTATGGCCAGACTATGGGGACCAATATTATCACCGGTGGGGCCAAACTCGTGCCAAAAACAGAAAGGAAGCGCTCTCAGGCGGCAATAGCGCAATATCTCCGTGACAAAATTAAGAAGATCCCTGGAGTCTTGAAAATCGATGTCACTACGGGAAATCCAATTGGCCGCATGATTACCGGCTTAGGCGGCAAGGCTGTGCAAGTCGAGATCGTAGGGCATTCCTTTGAAGGGACCGATAAAGTTGCCTCGGATATAAAAAGGATTATGGAAAAGATCCCCGGCGCCGTCGATGTGACTATATCGCGTGAACTGCGGCGGCCTGAATTAAAAATCGAAATTGACCGAGAGAAAGCAGGGAGCATGGGTTTGAGTATGGGGGTCATCGCCGATAGCCTAAAAACGTATATTCAAGGTTCGACTGCGACAAAATACAGGGAAGAGGGAGAGACGTACGATATTTATGTGCGCTTGGAAGAATCTTCCAGGCAGACATTAGAGGATATTCAGAATCTTCCTATAATTTCTACAGCTGCGCAAAAACAGATTAAGCTTTCTAATGTCGCACGGATTTATGAAGGCGTAGGGCCGTTGGAAATTGAGCGCCAGAATCGCGAGAGAGTGGTGAAAATCGAATGTAATACCTATGAGCGTTCCTCGGGCAAGGTAGTCGAAGACATCCAAAAGGAATTGCGCAGTATGGCATTGCCCACCGATATGATGATTAATATAGGAGGGGAGGCGGAGGAGCAAAGAAAGTCTTTCCGTGATTTAGGGCTCTTGTTGTTACTGGGCGTCTCATTGGTATACATGATTATGGCTGCCCAGTTCGAATCATTACTCGACCCTTTCATCGTTATGTTTGCGATACCTTTTACTTTTATCGGAGTAATCCTTGGTTTTCTTTTGACCGGCACCACTTTAAATATTGTGAGCTATTTGGGGGTGATTATGCTGATGGGAATTGTGGTGAACAATGCGATTGTGCTTATCAGCTACATTATCATTTTACGTGCCCGCGGAATGACCATGTACGAGGCGGTGACCAATGCTGGCAGGGACAGGCTTAGGCCAGTGCTGATGACCACTATTACTACTTTAGCCGGGTTGTTACCTTTGGCTTTATCAAGCGGCGTAGGCTCAGAGACCTGGAGGCCGCTAGGGATCACTATGTTCGGAGGATTGACCGTCTCCACACTTATTACGCTGCTTTTTGTGCCGACCATCTACGTAGTTTTCCACAGGAAAGCTGCCAAGGCAGGATAGGAGGCTTTTTCATGAACAAGATGGTATTATTGGTATATAATGAGGCAATCGACGCTGAAGTAATGGAGGTGTTGGAGGGCTGTACCATGAAGAATTATACTAAAATTACCGGCGTCTTCGGCCGCGGCTCTACGTCGGGCACGCATCTAGGAAATGACATATGGCCCGGCAGGAATAATATCCTCTATGTCGCCTGCGCTGAGCAACAAGCCGTACGCATGCTTTCTTGTGTAAAAGAGCTTAGAAAGCAGCTTGGCCGGGAAGGTATCAAGGCTTTTTTACTGCCCATTGAAGAGCTTACCTAAAAAGCAAATTTCATCTTGACCGCAGTATCTTTTCTGTGGTAAAAATAACCTTAAGACAAAGGAGGTTTCAATGTCCATAAAGACTATAGAGGTTATGTGTCTTCCTTGCCCCAAATGCGAACAGTTGCGCGATAAGATAGCACAGGTTATTAAGGGAATAGAAATGCAGAATAAGACCAAGATCCCTTATGAATTCAAGCACACCCCGCATTTACGGGACATAAGCAAGTATAGCCTAAGCCCGTCACAGGCCCCGGTGGTAATTATCAACGGAAAGGTTGAGTTTGCCGGGAGGGTGGAGTTGCCAGTCCTTAAGATGAGGCTTGAAGCCGTCAACAGGATGTAGCCGGCTACAAAACAGTTGTGCCTTAAGGCAAGCGTTACTTTTAGAGGTTTCATTTCCTTAACGGAGGTGCAGTATGGATTGGGGTATGCAAAACCGCTTACATCAATTAATCCGGCCAGACGGCAGGTGTTTTTTTCTTCCCATTGACCACGGGTATTTTCAAGGCCCTACCCACTGCCTGGAGAAGCCCGGCTCGACCATCGAGCCGATATTGCAATATTGCGACGCGCTGTTTGTGACGCGCGGGGTTTTACGCTCTTGTGTTGCCCCTTCCTGCGGCAAGCCTGTTATTTTGAGGGTATCCGGCGGGACAAGCATGGCCGGAAAAGACCTTGCGAACGAGGGCATTACTACTTCCCTAGAAGAGATTATCCGGCTTAATGCACAGGCAGTGGGGATTTCCGTGTTTGTCGGCAGCGACTATGAGCACCAAACGCTTCTTAACCTTGCGAAATTAGTAAATGAGTGCGAGGATTACGGTATCCCGGTAATGGCAGTGACCGCAGTAGGGAAAGAAATGGAGAAGCGCGATGCGCGCTACCTTGCCTTAAGCTGCCGTATTGCCGCAGAATTAGGCGCAAAAGTGGTAAAGACATATTGGTGCGAAGAGGGTTTTGAAAAAGTGGTAGCAGGCTGCCCTGTACCGGTAGTGATCGCAGGCGGCCCGAAATGCGCAACCGAGGCAGAGGTATTTGCGTTTGTGCATGACGGCCTGCAAAAGGGCGCAATTGGGATAAACCTGGGAAGGAACGTATGGCAAAGCCCTTATCCGGTTGCTATGGCTGCTGCGCTGGAAGCAATTGTGCACAAAAAAGCGAGCGTCAAAGATGCCCAGCAGTTGTTCAATGAGTTAAAAAAGAGAAGGTAGGGCACTATGCGTGTGGCCATGTATTACAATAATCGGGATGTACGTATCCAGGAAATGCCGGCACCTAAGGCCGGCGCACAGGAATTGCTGGTTAAGGTTATGGCCAGCGGGATATGCGGCAGCGATGTGATGGAGTGGTACCGCCTCAAGAGGGCCCCGCTTGTACTGGGTCATGAAATAAGCGGCGAAGTTGTTGCGGCAGGCAAAGAGGTCAAGGTCTTTAAGGCCGGTGACCGGGTTTTTGTATCTCACCATGTCCCTTGCAACACCTGTTATTATTGCCTGAGCGGCCACCATACCTGCTGTGAGACTCTGCGCACTACCAATTACGACCCAGGCGGTTTTTCCGAATACATCCGTGTTCCCGCGATTAATGTGGATAGGGGGACATTCCTCCTGCCTGGCGAGCTTTCCTACGAAGAGGGTGTTTTTATCGAGCCGTTAGCATGCGTGCTGCGCGCTCAGCGATTAGCAGGGTTAAAGCCCGGCCAAACCGTTTCAATCTTAGGAAGCGGTGTTTCGGGCCTGCTCCATCTTTTATCGGCAAAGGCCCAAGGTGCCGGAAAGATTATCATGACTGATATCAACGAGCTGCGCCTAAAAAAGGCCAAAGGATTAGGCGCGGATGTTGCCTGTAGCGCCACAAGTGACCTTGCGTCTGAGATCCGCCGGGTTAACAACAATAGGCTTGCTGACATCGTGATCATCTGTACGTGCGCACTCCCTGCCTTTACCCAGGCATTAAAAAGTGTTGAGCGGGCCGGGACAGTTTTGTTTTTTGCCCCTACTGAACCCGGAATAGAATTTCCCCTGGCATTGAATGAATTCTGGCGTAACGGCATTACCCTCTTATCTTCTTACGGTAATAGCCCTGTTGATGCGCATGTCGCAATAGAGCTGCTTAGGGCAGGGCGGATACCCGTCAGAGAATTAATCTCTCATCGTTTAAGCCTCGCAGAAGCCCCGCTAGGTTTTCGTTTGGTTGCAGAAGCCAAAGAATGCCTTAAGGTAATAATAGAGCCTTTCAAATAATCCAACCGCATCAAAAATACGCAACTTTAATATTTTCAATAAGTTTAGTTTCTCAAAGAATTTCCTTGACAGCATAAATTCTTGTTTTATAATATAATAAAATTTGATTAATAAAATTTTACTATTTGCCAAATGAATATTGGCGGCCTTCTGATATCGCAAGCGCAAAACTCCCCCTCAAAACCAGCCCTGTTTTTCAATAATAAAGCCATATCGTTTACGGAACTGAAGGATTCTTCCTTTCGGCTTGCAAATACGCTCAGCAATAAGTTAGGTTTAAAAAGACAGGAAAAGGTTGCTGTCTATTTACCTAATAGTATTGAATATGTGTATAGTTATTTAGCCCTATGGTCGGTTGGCGCAACTGTTGTCCCTCTCGATTTCATGCTTACCGAAGAGGAGCTCGTTTCTTGCATCTTTCATTCCCAGGCCCGCATATTAATTGCTAAGCCCAGACACAACATTTCTTTCGCCTCCATCAAAGAAAAATGCCCTACCCTGGAAAAAATTGTCCTTTGCAGTGAGGAAGTTTCCCCGTTTCTTGCGTTTCAGCAGCTTTTGCAGCAGTGCGATTCTGCGCCCGTCAATATTGAGATACCGGATAAGGAATACGCGATTATTTTTTATACCTCCGGGACTACCGGTAAGCCCAAAGGGGTGCTGGTAAATTATCTCCAGTTAAGCGCGCCTGCAAAGGCAATGAAGTATTTCGTGGACTTAGGCGAGAAAGATACAGCCGTATGCGCGCTTCCTCTTTCGCACCTGGGAGGATTGGTATACCTGCAAAGCCTCATCTACTTAAGGGCGTCGGTGGTATTGCTCGAAAGGTTTATTCCTTTTGAGTTTCTTAAAAATGTCCAGCGCTATAACGCCAGTTGCTTCTGGATCGTCCCTTCGATGTATTATGCGCTTTTACAACTAAAGGAATTCGAAAACCTTGATTTATCGAGCCTGCAGTGGGTGGTCTGTTTCGGAGCGCCCAGTTCACCGGAGCAGTTGCGCAAGTTTCACCGCTATTGCCCCCAGGCAGATTTTATTAATGGCTGGGGAATGACCGAGACTAACGCGCCCACCGTGGTTATCCCCAAGGGCTCACAAAAGCTAGAGAGCATCGGCAGGCCTGCGCCCTGGATTGAGGTCGATATCTTTGATGAGCAAGACTGCCGGGTGCCCAGGGGAAAGATAGGCGAGATCGTGGTAAAAAGCTGGGTAGTAACCGACGGTTACTATAAGGACCCGGAGTTAACCGCGCTGACTATGCGTAATGGCTGGTTCCACACCGGGGACTTAGGCAGGTTTGACGAAGAGGGGTTTCTTTATATTGCCGGGAGAAAAAAAGAGATGATCAAGGTGGGCGGGGAGATCGTCTTTGAACCGGAAGTAGAACAGGTGCTTCTTACTCATCCTGAGGTCCGGGAGGTTGCGGTGATCGGCGTTAAAGATGAATTGAGGGGTGAAGTACCAAAGGCCTTTACTGTGGCGAAAGAGGGGGCTTCATTAGGCGCAGAAGACCTGCGCTACTTCTGCCGGGAACGGCTTGCGCATTATAAAATTCCCCATTCTTTCGAATTTAGAGATTCTCTTCCTAAGACCAGGTCGGGAAAGATAGATAAAGAGGCGCTGCGAAAAGAAGGTTACATCGGATGAAGAAATTTGTTGACTGGTTCAGCCACGGTTTAATCAGATACAGGTATGGGTTTCTCGTTCTCTGCGTTGCCGTCAGCGGCTTCTTTGCGTTTCAGGCAAGAAACCTCTCTTTTAAGACGAACCTGGGGGATTTTTACCCCCTAAGGCACCCATATCTTAAAATCCAGAATCGGCTCACCGAGATATTCGGTGGACTCAACCAGGTTTCTCTGGCGATCGAGGTCAAAAAAGGCACAATCCTCAATACCAACACACTGGACAAGGTATGGCGGATTACCAATGAGTTGTATCTGACCGAAGGAATAAATGCCGCACGGCTCATTTCGCTTTCTGCCAGAAAAGTCAAACACGTCGAGGCCAACGCAGAAGGGTTTACCACTGATTGGCTCATGCACGACCCTCCCAAAACAGGAGAGGGCCTTGAAGAATTAAGGGCGCGTATCCTGCGCAATCCTTTGGTGTATGGCCCGCTCGTTTCTAAGGATTTCAAGGCTACCCTCATCCAGGCTGATTTTGAGTCCGGCGTCTCTTCGCGCGAGATCTTTACACTGCTTGAGGGGATAAAGAAACGCTATGGAGACGAAGGCCACGAAATTTATATTTCGGGGCAACCGGTCTTACAAGGATGGCTTGATTTTTACCTGCCCACTATTACCAAGCTTTTTATCCTGACACTTTTTGCCATGTCCTGGGCGCTGTATAATGCCTTTAAATCAAAGCGGGGGGTGATTCTCCCTTTGACTTCTGCAGCTATGGCTACGTTGTGGGGATTGGGCCTTACTGCATTTTTCGGTTTTAAGCTTACTCCCTCAACCGTATTGGCGCCGTTTTTGGTCTTTGCGCTGGGGGTAAGCCATTCCGTACAATTCATAAAACTTTATTATGAGCACATGAGTAGGGACGAACGCAATTCCAAAGCTGTTGCCATAAAAATCACGCGTTCGCTCTTTATCCCCGCATTTACCGGTCTCCTGACAGATGGTATCGGGCCCTTTACGCTTTTTTTTGTTCCGCTGGGCATGGTCCGCAGCCTGGCAATCGCAATCGGTTTCGGCATTATTAGTATATTTTTTAGCACCGTAGTGTTGGTTCCTAACCTGCTTTCATTCATGAAGCCGCCAAAGCGGCTTGAGGTCATCAAAGAAGAACGAACCACCCTGACTAATAGGATGCTGGCGTATTTCGCAAAACTTGCCATACACAAGAAATCGCGCTGGACGGTGATTACCTCTTTTTTTGTACTGACCTTCATTGCGTTATTCGGGATGAGCCAGCTTCAGGTGGGGGACAAAAGGGCCGGTTCGTCGCTTTTGTTCCCCAACAGCCCTTATAACAAGGCGGAAAAGTTCATCAGCGAAGAATTCGGCAGTGCCGAGCCTTACTATATTTTTGTTGCAGGCAGGCATCAGGATGCGTTCTTGCGCAGCAGGGCACTTAAGGAGATGGACAGTTTACAGCGCTATCTTGAAAAGGAGGTAAAAGGCGTCGGCAGAACACTGTCATTGGTTGAATATATCAAGAGCATGAATATGGTTATGTTTGCGGGGGACAAGGGAGAGTTTAAGATTCCAGACAATGATAAAACGATAGCAGAATATTTATTCTTATACTCGCTTACCGGATTTCCGGGAGATTTCGACCCGGTAGTCAACCAGAATTATGAATACGCCAATATAAAGGTTGACCTGCGCGACCATAAGGCCGATACCATGCAGCAAGCCATACAGAAGACCCAGGAGTGGATTACGCGCTACCATAAGGATGAAGCAATTGATTTTCAGTATGCCGGAGGCAATGTGGGGATGCTGGCGGCGGCAAATCAGATTCTCGCACCCATGCTCACCGTAAATTCCCTACAGACATCATTCCTGGTGTTTTTGTGCCTAGTCCTTGCGTATGGTTCATTAGTGTCGGGATGGCTCCTGATTATACCGCTTGTGTTCCGCACCCTACTTGTATTCGGAATCCTGGGGTTCTTAAGAGTGGGTTTGACCGCAGAAATGATACCCATGGTTGCGCTGGGCATAGGTTTCGGGGACGATTTCGGTATTTATATTGTCTCGCGCATAAAAGAAATCTTAAAAGAAGGAGGTGGTTCTTTAAAGGATGCGTTGGTGGAGGCAATGTCTACGTCGGGCAAGGCCGTATTCTTCACAGGCCTCACCCTTACCCTCGGCATTGCCACATGGATGTTCTCAAGTATTCTCATGCAGGTACGTTTAGGCGCGCTTTTAGGGTTCTTTATATTCTTTAACGCGATAGGGACGTTGTTGGTTTTACCTTCGATGTTGATGACGGTAAAGCCGAAATTCTTGCGACAATAAAGGAGGGAGAGCATGAAAAAATTGTGTGTGGCAGTCTTAAGCATAGCCCTGCTTGCGGGTTATGCGGCGGCGGCTTCAGACCTGGAATATTTTAAGGTCTACAAGCCCACGCAAGGCATGAGCGCCGATGAAATCATGAAAATCGAATATTTTGTCAAGTACACGGAATTCGCGCATGATGCCTCTTTTTACGGAAAGGCCTATTTTATCGATAAGTCTGGCTCGGTGAGGGAAAGAGAGACAACCCGCCTGAGAATTACCCTCGGGAGGAAGTCGGATGACATCGCCTATAAGGACCTGGTGATGTTTACCGCCCCGGCCCAGGTAAAGGGATTGGCAACGCTGACCTGGACGTATATGGACCCCGAGAAACAGCAGGATTCGTGGTTGTGGATCCCCTCTTTGAAGAAAATCAGAAAAATATCAGTCGCGAATGCCGACGATTCCTTTATGGGCTCAGATTTTACCATTGAGGATATTTTGACCCGTAGGTTCGAAGATGAGACGTATAGTGTGCTTAGCCAGGAGAATTTTAAAGGCTACTTCTGCGATTTCACCAAAAAGACGTATTATCAGGATACTCCCTGTTTTGTCATCGAGGCAAAACCAAAGAGATCGCCGTGGTATTACTCCAAGAGGATACTCTGGGTGGATAAGGCAACCGGCGGCGGAATATACGAGGAGATGTACGACCCCAACGGAAAGCTGTTTAAGACAATATTTAAGAAATTCCAGGCCTATAACGTAAACGGCAAAGAATATCCTGCCCAGGAATTGCTTGAGGGCAAGGATTTACGCACCGGGCATCGTACGGTGATTACTAATGAAGATATCCGCTTTGACATCGGTATTTCGGAAGACCAGTTTACAGAGCAGAAACTCATGCAGTCTCGATGGTAAAAAAGGAGGAGGTAATGAAGAAGAGTGTATTAGTGGTGCTATTCCTTCTGTCAAGCTCCCTTGCGTTTGCAGAAGGCCAGTTTGATTTTAGCGGGTATCTCAAGAATGAAATAGGCATCAGGCTGCAGGACTTTAACGGTGATCTGCAGAAGTTTAAGAATATTGCAGAGGTGGCCGGTGAATATAAAGTAAAAGAGGATATCGTGTTATTCGCCAAGGTAAAATATTGGTATGACCTGATGTATGATTTTCGAAGCCAATATGACAAAGGGCAGGACGCGATGGGGCACATCCAGCGTACTGACTGGCTGCGGGATTGTTACCTCGATTACACCAACGGAGCGTGGTTTTTGCGGTTAGGTAAACAGCAGGTAGCCTGGGGCCAGGCGGATGGGATCACCATATTAGACAGGGTTAATCCCGTTGATTTAAGCGAATACTGGCTGCAGGATTTCGTCGATATGCGTATTCCTCTTTGGATGGCGAACGTTAATTATGCCCCAAAGCTCAATTCCAACCTGCAAATTCTCATTATTCCTGATTTCGAGCAGTCTACCTCAGCACCCATAGGCGCGCCTTTTACGACGTATGCCTATACAAGGTACGACAACTGGAAAGAATCAATGAAGAGAATAGGCGGCAGCGTGGATGAGAATGTCTATTTCCCGGCTAAGAAGTTTGAGAATTCCACCTTTGGCCTGCAATGGTCAGACCGCATTGGCGACCTGGACTATACCTTGAACTTCCTCGACGGGTATTATTATTCTGCACGCAACACCACAATTGGGTTAGGCGGAGTCCGCTTTAAGGTAGACCGTGCGTTTAAACGTTGGCAGATGTACGGGAGTTCGTTTAACAAAACATTCACGAACCCCGGCCTCATGCAGGGCATTACGCTGCGCGGCGACTTGGCACTTTATAAACATGAGCCGACATATATTGGTGATCCTGTTACTGCGTCTGCCAAAGAAATCAAGCGTTGGGACAATGTGTTCTGGTTAATCGGCGCGGATAAATATGTTGCGACCAACTGGCTGTTGAGCTTTCAGTTTGCGCAGTATATCTTGGATGAAGCAAAGGCAAAGGATAACACACGGCCTGTCCAACAGCAATACCCCATGAACCCGTTTACGTATGGTCCTGCCGACCAGGTAGAAAACATCTTTTCGGTGAAAGTATCCACGGATTTTATGAACGAACGCTTAAAGCCGGAAGTGATGTGGAGCTTTACCGATGACAACCAGGGAAGAATATCGCCTAAGGTTACCTATGAAATTAAGGATAACCTTTGGTTTACCTGCGGCATACACTATTTTTATGGGGACTTGCTTGATTCCAACGGGCAATACCGCGAACAGGGCCAATTCTATACGCAATTGAAATATACGTTCTAATTGGCTTAAACCGCATAAAAACCCGCGTTTCCTTTTTAAAGGAGCGCGGGTTTTTTGTTTTATGATATAATAAGATTAGATACGAATATTTTAACCGCGAGTTTTGCATGAAGCCGAATATTAAAGATATGACCCTTGATGAGCTAGGCGTAAAGATAGCCCAATGGGGTTATCCGCAGTTTCACGCGCGCCAGATATTTTCCTGGATGTACCAACAGGGCGTGCTGGAATTCAAGGATATGACCAATATTCCCTCTTCTTTAAGAAAGAAATTGATTGATAATTATTGTTGTTCCGAAATGAAAATTGCCAAGATCATTGAATCTAATGACGGAACGAAGAAATTGCTTCTGGCCATGCATGGCAATGAGTGTATTGAGGCGGCCTTTATCCCCGCGGAGAAAAGGGCAACCGGTTGCCTCTCCTGTCAGGTAGGGTGCGGGTTTTCCTGTGCGTTCTGTGCAAGTGGGTCAAAGGGGCTTACGCGAAACCTCTCTTCGGGGCAAATCCTCGATGAAGCGGTATATCTGAAACGCTGTGCGCCGAAGTTTCTCCTTTCCCATGTGGTCTTCATGGGGATGGGGGAACCATTCGATAATTATGATAATGTGCTGAAGGCGGCAAGAGTCATCAATGCCGATTACGGGCTGCATATTGGCGCGCGCAGGATTACCATTTCAACCTGCGGAATACCGGAAGGCATCAAGAGGCTTGCAAAGGAGAACCTACAGATTGAACTATCGGTATCATTGCATGCTGCAGATGATGCGGTAAGGTCAAAGCTTATGCCGGTGAACAGAAAATATCCGCTCAATGTGCTCTTCTCCGCAATAAAGGAATATGTAAAAACTACCAACCGGCAGGTAACGTTTGAATATGTCTTAGTTGATGGGGCTAATAACGGATTGAAGGATGCGGCAAGGTTAGTGGCCCTCCTTAAAGCGCTGAATTGTAAAGTCAATTTAATTCCTTATAATCCGGTTGAGGCTGGCAGGCTAAAGGCCCCTTCGCGGGAAAGCGTCAAGGAATTCAAGGGGTTTCTTGAAAAAAAGGGAGTTACGGTAACGGTGCGCAGGTCCAGGGGGCAGGATATTGATGCAGCATGCGGCCAATTAAGGATGCGTTATGAAAATTAATATGTTCGTCGCCATAATAACGGGGAGCCTGGCAGTTATTCTGTCGTCTGGCTGTGCGAAGAGAGAAATCGCCAATATCGACTCAAAAGGAAAAAATATTATCTGCTTTGGCGACAGTATTACTGCCGGTTATGGAGTGAGCCCCGGCCAGGACTATCCCGCACAATTGGCCAAGCTTTTGGGCAGGCCCGTGATTAATGCGGGTAATTCCGGAGAGACATCGCGCGACGCCCTCAAGCGGCTTGTCCCGGATGTCCTTAAGAAGGATCCGTGTTTGGTAATTATTGAATTCGGGGGGAATGATTTTTTGAAGAAAATCCCTGTTTCAGATACGGTTACATATGTGCAGGAGATGACTGAGAGAATACAGGCAGAGGGTGCAATGGTAGCTATTGCCGATGTCAGCAGCGCTATGGTGATGGGCGAGTGTAGCAAAGAGTTGAGTAGGTTGAGCAAGAAATATCAGGCTATCTTTATTCCAAGGCTGATGGCAGGAATCCTTACTACCCCTTCCTTAAAAAGCGACTTCATCCATCCTAATGCAGAAGGATATACGCTGATCGCCGAACGCGTATACAAGTACCTCAAGCCCTATCTTGAAAAAAACTCAACTTCCCACTGAAAGAAATCGCAGAAGAGGTTTTGTAACGAGGAACGAAAAATGGTGGAGCTGGAGGGAGTTGAACCCTCGACCTTTTGACTGCCAGTCAAACGCGCTCCCAACTGCGCTACAGCCCCAAGCTTTATTTTGCTCATTACCTTGGGGCGTGTCCCACTGATACTGCCTTGTCAGGGGGCAGCCCCAAATTTTTGCTACGCAAAAATTTGTACTTTTCGCACCTCATGTTTTTATATAGCGAAAAGTACGTATACTACTTAACCCGCTTGCCTCAAGCGCAATACGCCAGAACCTGCGCTTGATTTATCTATTGACCGCAGATATTTTAGAATATAAAATAAGGGGCGTCAATAAGTTTCTGCCGGGGTGTCGGAATGGCAGACGAACCGGTCTCAAAAACCGGCGTCCGAAAGGACATGAGGGTTCAACTCCCTCCCCCGGCACCATCAAATAATCCCCCCACCCTCCATCCTTAAAAGACTATGGCTTGACGCTGGTCTTTGAGGGGAGTATAATTTAAGTCATTATGTTGCTTGGTGTTCATATATCTGCTGGCAGTGCCTTGCATGAAGCCCCGGAGCGGGCGCATGCATTAGGCTGCAATACCATGCAGATATTTTCCCGCAATCCTCAACGGTGGAGGGATAATTTTTTAAAATCCCAAGAGATAGAAGAATTTAACCGCAGGGAGGCAAAATATAAGTTACGGCCCCTGTGTATCCATATACCTTACTTGATCAACCTGGCTTCTCCGAGCCAGCAGTTGTATCACTCTTCCGTTGAGGCATATATTGAAGATGTCCTTGAAGCACACATGTTAAAAGCCGACTATATCGTCACACATATGGGCAGCCACAAGAAGACTTCTGAAGAAGCTGGTATTGCCCGGTTAGTCCGGGCCCTTAACCGTATTATTGAAAAAACCAGCGCCACAAAGGTGGGTATATTATTGGAAAACACCTCTGGTTCCGGGTCATGGCTGGGCTATAAGTTCATTCACCAAAAGATGATTATCGAGGGGATAAAAAAGAAGGAGCGCCTTGGCCTTTGCCTTGATACGGCTCACGCTTACCTGGCCGGGTATGATATCGCTACCAGGGAAGGGCTTGAGGCAATGCTTGGCGAGATAGATTCGTATGTCGGCCTGGATATGATTAAGCTTATCCACTTAAATGATGCCCGGGACAAATTGGGCAGCCGCCACGACCGGCATCAGCATATCGGAAAAGGCTATATCGGCGTTGAGGGGATGAGAAGGATTATTAATCACAAGAAGTTAAGGAGCCTGCCGTTTATCTTAGAGACGCCTAAGGATACCCAAGAGGCGGATAAGATGAACCTTGATGTTGTCAGGGCCTTGCGCAACTAACGCAAAGAGGGTTCTATGGCATTCAAAGTATTGATTGTAGATGACGATCAAGAGATCATTGAGTATTTGAAGAATATTCTCCTGCGCCATGACTACGAAGTGATTAGCGCCTCTGACGGAGAAGAGGGCCTGCGTAAGGTACAAGAGGAGAACCCCGATGTGGTTCTTCTTGACCTGGTTATGCCTAAGCTCAACGGTTTTGAGGTGTTGCAGGAAATCAGGCAAAAGTATAAAGACAAATGGAGGCCCGTTATTATTATCAGTGCCAAAACCGAACTGGACTCGGTAAAGCAGTGTTACAACATGGAAGCAGACCATTACCTGACTAAGCCCTGTAAGCCCGAGAGCATCCTGCGCGGCATTCAGACCATGATTTCATTGATCCCCCTCCACAACAAATAAGAAGACGATGAGTTATCCTTTTAAGACCATTGAGAAAAAATGGCAGCAATATTGGCAGGAACACAAGGTATTTGAAGCGGCTGCCGCAGGCAAGAAGAAATTCTACTGCCTTGAGATGTTTCCCTATCCTTCTGGAAAAATCCATATGGGCCATGTGCGTAATTACACCATTGCTGACGTCTGCAGCCGGTATAAATGGATGCAGGGGTTTGAGGTATTGCATCCGATGGGGTTTGACGCATTCGGCCAACCAGCCGAAAACGCCGCTATTAAAAACAAGACCAAACCGGATACATGGACGCATAAGTGTATCGAATGGATGCGCGCGGAACTAAAAAAGATGGGCTTTTCCTATGACTGGAGCAGGGAAATTTCCACATGCGACAGCAGCTATTACCGGTGGAACCAGTGGATATTCCTGAAGATGTTAGAAAGAGGCCTGGCGTATAAAAAGGCCTCTTTGGTAAATTGGTGCCCGGCGTGCGCAACGACCCTAGCCAATGAAGAGGTCATTGACGGAGGTTGCTGGCGGTGTAAAGCCAAAGTAGCGCAGAAAGAACTGGAACAGTGGTACCTAAAGATTACCGCATATAAAGAAAGGCTTCTCGATGACCTTGCGCAGCTTACCCTTTGGCCTGAGCGCGTGATTGCCATGCAGAGGAATTGGATCGGCAAAAGCGAAGGCGTAGAAATTTATTTTCCGCTTAAAGAGCGCCCTGGTCGCATCTGCGTTTTTACTACCAGGCCCGATACTATTTTTGGAGCGACCTATATTGTGCTTGCCCCGGAACACCCTTTAGTCAAAGACTTGCTTAAGGGAAAGCCCCAGGAAAAAGCAGCCTTGCGTTTTATTGATAAAGTGGCGAAAGAAAGCAATGCCGCGCGCAGTGCGGCTGACGTCCAAAAGGAAGGGGTCTTTACCGGCAGCTTTGCGATTAACCCGGTCAATAACGAAGAAATACCGATCTGGATTGCCGATTACGTGTTGATGGAATACGGAACCGGCGCGATTATGGCGGTGCCTACCCATGACCAGCGCGATTTTCTTTTCGCGAAAGCACATAATCTGCCGATGCGCATAGTCATACAAGAGCCCGGATCAAAGATGCGCAATCCTCTTGAGCTGGCTGGGGCGTATGAGGGAGACGGTATCCAGGTTAATTCAGGCCATTTTGACGGGTTAGCAAATCAGGAAGCAAAGAAGAAGATTGCCGCCTGGATGGAGGAGAAGGGCATCGGCAAGATACAAACCCACTGGCGGTTGCGCGATTGGCTCATTTCCCGTCAACGCTATTGGGGCACGCCAATACCGGTTGTCTATTGTCCGCAGTGCGGCACTGTACCTGTACCTTACGCAGACCTACCTGTCCTGTTGCCGCAGGATGTTTCTTTTAGCGGAGAGGGAGGAAGCCCTTTAGGTAAGTCCAACACGTTCGTCAATGCCACCTGCCCGCAGTGTAAATCTAAGGCCCGCAGAGAAACCGATACTATGGCCACATTCTTTGATTCTTCATGGTATTTCCTGCGGTTCTGTTCTCCCCAGTTTCGCACAGGGCCTTTCGATACGCAGGAAGCAGCACACTGGATGCCCGTGGACCAATACATCGGAGGGATCGAACATGCGATACTGCACCTGCTTTACTCGCGTTTCTTTACCAAGTTCTTTAAGGACATTGGGCTGACTGAATTCCATGAACCGTTTCAGCGCCTCTTGACACAGGGCATGGTATTGAAAGACAGAGAAGTGATGTCTAAATCAAAAGGTAACATTGTAGACCCCGATTCCATTATTACCAGATACGGGGCAGATGCGCTTCGGTTATTCATATTGTTCGCAGCCCCTCCGGAAGCGGAACTGGAATGGGACGACCGCGGCTTAGAAGGGTCTTTTAAATTCCTTAACCGCGTCTGGCGCATTCAGGATAACCTGAAAGAGAAGGCGGATATAGAGCTCTACAGGCTTGTGCATAAGACGGTTAAAAAAGCCACTGCGGATATAGAGACCTTCAAGCTGAATACCGCGATCGCAAGCCTCATGGAACTGGTAAACGCGATATATCAGCTGGGCGCGGACAGAGAAGTATTTGGCATCCTGGTACGGATGCTTGCGCCTTTTGTTCCCCATTTTTCCGAAGAGCTTTGGCAGCAGCTTGGCAATAAAGAGACAATCCTAAAAGGACCATGGCCTGCCTTTGATCCCGAGCTTGTTATTGAAGAGCAGGTGACGATAGTGATACAGGTAAACGGAAAAGTGCGGTCAAGGATCCAGGTGCAGGCGGATATAGAAGAGGAAGCGCTGCAAGAACTGGTTTTGGCGGATGCCCGGCTGCAGGCATGGATACAGGGCAAGGCCGTTAAAAAGTGCATTGTGGTTCCTCAAAAACTCGTCAATATTGTCGTAGCATAACGTTCATTTCTCAAGCTTCTCGACCCAGGCAAAATACCGGGAAAGGGAAAAAGCCATGCCTGCGCCCGTGCCCGAGAGAATAAACCCTTCCACTACCGCCTGCCGGACAGCCAATAACGATACAGGAAGCTTAAAATTCCACCCCTTATCTACAAACATCACTGCTGCAATCAGGGCAATCCACGCCACCAAGTAGGCCAGTAAGAACGCAAGAAGTACTTTCAGGCCATCGATATCCAGAATCCGTTCCAGCCACTTCTGCGAATAATAGCCTTTATTGGCGAGTTGCCTGAAAAACGCAGAGGCCACATACCTCATATACAATGCATACGCCAGGAAGTATACGACAAAACCGGTCAGTGCATGCGAAAGTATGTTGAGTTGAAACTGGGTGTTGATTTTTAAATTTAAAAAAAGCAAAAAGGCCATTACAAACGCCATTATTGAGATGAAGACGCTCAGTATTGACAGGTGATTGTTCCAAAAAGCGAGAAAGTTCTTCTTCAGCCACTTCTTTACCTCCACCTCATTACGCACGGCATTGATCTTGGCAATGCATGCCTGACACGCGTATGTCCCGTCTTTGGTTTCTTGTTGGCACCCTAGGCATCTTTCTTCCATCTGGCCTCCCTTAGCTTTATTATAGCGGTTTGAACGGATAAAGCTATAGAAAAATCACAGTTACTACTAAGGTGAGATAAGTGCGTACGTCGCGTCTATTAGTAAAAGAAGGAGGCGGCGATGGGCATATTTACCAATAAAGAGCGCAACGCCATTGTATTTGCTGCGGCCCTTGCATTATTGGGGAGCGGGTTGGACTATTTGTATAAAAGGGTGCCCGCGGCAAGAAGCATCCGATTGGTAAGCGAAAGGCAGATGAAGATAGACATCAATGAGGCTGATATGAGAACCTTGATGCAAGTGCCGGGCATCGGGAATGTTACTGCTAGGCGTATACTCGAATACAGGCAACGCATTGGCAGGATTCAGGACCTTGAAGAGCTCCGCGGCCTCAAGGGCATTACTCCGAAAAGGTTCGAGAAGCTTCAAGAAGAGTTAGCGGTTGAGTAAAAACGATGAAAAGGCCGCTGGTAGTAGTTGCTGTGTTAGTATGCGCAGGGATTATCTATGGCGCCTGTCTGCGCGTCCCTTTTGCCTATACATATAGTGCCGCTATAGCCTTACTATGCGTAACCCTGCTATGGGGAGAGAAAAAAATATCTTTTTGTGATGCCTTCCTTTGCGCAGCTGTATTTCTTTGCGCTGGCGCAGTAGCCAGGGACCAGCAGACGCTTTCTTCCCGCCATTTCTGCCGTTACTTACAGTTTCAATCGGACGGCTACTATATCTTCAAGGGGCAAGTAGCAAGCGAGCCTTACGTGGACGCAAGCAAGGTTTCCTTTGTATTGAGCGTTACAGAAATTCAGCAAGATGCATTCTGGTACCGCTGCTGCGGTAATTTGTTTGTGCGCCTGCGCACCGAAGGAAAATTGGAATACGCAGACACGTTACTCATTAAAGGCAAAGTCAGGCGCGCGTGCGATTCTTTGATTACACAAGGCAAGGACTTGAGGTTATTTCGGACGCCTCAGGACCACGCACTGCGTTGCACGGAGGCAACAATCATAAAAAGGCGCGGCCTTAATCCCCGTTATTCGTTCAAGAGGGTTGCGTTAAGGTTTCGAGCAAGGCTTACACGCATCTTGTGTAGGTATATTCCGTTGCCTGCTGCGGATGTGATGAGTGCCTTGGTCTTGGGCGAACGCAGGTCTATTCCCCTGGCGCTAAACCGCGCTATGATTAAAACAGGCACCGTGCATATTTTAGTCGTGAGCGGATTTCATGTAGGGATTGTAACCGCAGTGCTGATCGCAACCCTGCAGAGCGCGCAGGTGCCTCGTCGGATACGGCTTTTTTGCGTAATCCCTGCGTTGTGTTTCTATTGTATGGTTGTAGGATGCGCGTCTTCTGTAGTCAGGGCCACGGTGATGGCGTCGATTTTTTTGTGTGCCGGGTTTTTCCGCAGGGAGGCGGATGTGTACAATTCTTTGGCTGCCGCTGCCATTGTTATCTTAAGCATAAACCCCCGGCAGATATTTGATATTGGTTTTCAGCTTAGTTTTGCGAGCGTTCTTTCGATCGCGTACTTTTATCCCCGCCTGTCTTCGTTTTTGCGCATCAGGTGCGTGAAACCAAGACCCTTGCGTTATTTTCTGCGCGCATGCCTGGTATCTGCTTCTGCCTGGCTAGGCACCATGGGACTTATCGCCTGCTATTTTAGGCTTTTTTCCCCTATTACCGTAGTTGCCAACCTTTTTATTGTCCCCCTGGCATCATTAGCGACTGCGGCAGGGTTTTTAGTGCTTGGTGTTGGCGCCTGGTGCCCTTTCCTCGGCCGGAGTTTTGGCCTTGCCAGCGAGTTATTAATTAGCCTTATGCTGGCAATCAATTCCATGTTCATTAAGATACCCTTGGCGTATATATACTTACGGTAAGGGTATGAATGTGTTGACAAAGCGTTTTTGGTATGTTAGAGTTACTCTATTATGAAACGGACATTTATACTTGTGGCCATACTAGTGTTTATGTGGGTGGCCAGCCCTGCCTATGCATTCTGGATTTGGACGCCCAAAACCGGCAAGTGGATAAACCCAAAAACCGCGGCGAAAGAAACCCCAAAGGCACAACTTGAGTTTGCGCAGGGTTTTTATGAGGGTAAAGAATACGAAGAGGCAAAGCGCGAATTTAAGAAACTTCTCAAAAACTACCCTAAGTCGGCGCAAGCCGCAGAAGGCCAGTATTACCTTGGCCTTATAGACGAGGCGGAAGGCAACCTCTACGAAGCATACCAGAGCTACCAGAAGGTCATTGACAAATACCCTTTCTCAGTCAGAATCGCAGAGATTAATGAGCGCGAGTATAAGATCGCCGAGTCATTTTTGGCCGGAGAGAAAAGAAAGGCGATGGGGGTTGTGCTCCCTGTTGAAAACCCGGCTATAGAGATATTTTCTAAGGTCGTAGAGAATTCTACCTATGGCCCCCTTGCCCCCAAGGCCCAGTATAAATTAGGGGTAGTATTAAAAAGCCTTATGCGTTATTACGAGGCCGAAGAGGCATTTACCAAAGTGGTTACCAATTACCCGGACAGCGAATGGGCAGAGGCTGCGAAATTTCAGATCGCCTCCTGCCGGGCAAACTTATCGCGCAGCCCCGCATACGACCAGGGAGCGACGCAAGAGGCAAAAGAAAAGTTTCAGGAATTCATAAAAGAACATCCCGACGTAGCACTGACTCAGGAGGCGGAAAAACAGCTAGAAGATTTACGCGAAAAAGAGGCAGAGAGCAGTTATGGTATCGGCCGTTTCTACGAAAAACAGAAAGACTACGAGGCAGCAAAGATTTATTACAATGATGTGATTAGCAAGCATTCTAACAGTATTTGGGCGGCACGGTCGTTTGATAGATTACAGGTTATGGAGGCGAAAAAGAAATGAAAGGCCCATACGGTCAAATTCGGATAAAAGGCAAGGTAATAGAGGCGGGATGCCGCAGTATTATGGTATTGTTTCTTGCGTTCGCATTAGCGGGATGCGGCTATACGACACGCTCTCTGATTGCGGACCGCTATAAAACTATCTATATCCCCCCTTTTTCGAATAAGATAAGTATCGCCGACGTAAGCGATGCCGGCAATAAATATAGGATCAATAAGCCCATGCTTGAGACCGACATTACCAAATCCGTGATCAATAAATTCCTTATTGACGGTAACCTTCGGCCTGTTGATTCCGAGTCGGCGGATTTGGTCCTTACGGGCGAGCTGGTTGAGTTCAGGCGCGACCCTCTTCGTTACACCGATAGCGATGAGGTCGAGGAATACCGCATTAACCTTGTGGTGAATTTAAAGCTTTTAGACACCAAGGAGCGCAAGGTTGTGTGGGAAGAAACGGGTTTTACCGGAGATACCACCTATTTTACCCGCGGCATAGCCGCAAAATCAGAAGACACCGCCGTAAAAGATGCCCTCAGCGACTTAAGCCGCAGGATTGTCGAACGCACCGTTGAAGTATGGTAGTGCAAGAGAATCCCGTATTCCTGTTCGTAGGTCAAGATAGCCTATCCAAGGCGAAATTACTCGATACTATCAAGAGAGGGTTTTTAAAAAAAGAAACGCAGGCGTTTAATGAAGACATACTCTACGCCCGCGACGTAACGCTGCATTCCCTGCAGGAAAAGCTGCTTTTCTTACCCCTAAAATCGCAAAAACGCTTAGTGGTGGTCAGAGACACAGAGCGCCTTAAAGAGGAAGTAAAGCATTTTCTTCTGGCCTACGCAAAGAAACCCCAGGCGCGGACCGCACTGGTCTTGGACTTCGAATCCTTTAACCCCAAAGAGGAATTCAATCGGCAAATAGCCCGCCATGCACGCACCTATCGGTTTAAGGAGCAGCAACAGGTAGATGCCTTTTCTTTACACAGGCATATTGCACTGAAACACAGCGCTGCTGCCCTCACGGTACTCAATCAACTCCTGGAACGCGGAGAAAAACCAGAAAAGATCTTAGGCGGTTTACGCTATGCGTGGGAAAGGGATGCGGCAAGCCCTTTGCAGAAAAAAAACACCCTCAAAGCACTTTTGCACTGCGATATCGATATCAAGACAGGAAGGCTTAAGCCGGCATTTGCCCTTGAGAAATGCGTGGTGAGTTTATGTAGTCTTAAGAAGTCTCTTGGATAGCCGTGATTTTTTCCGGCTTGCGGTGTTAGGATGGATAACCCGTTTCTTTGCCGCCTTATCGAACAGCGAAAACACCTTTTTCAAGAACGTCTTGGCTTCAGCAATGTTCTTGGACACAAGAAGGTTCTGGAATTTTTTTATCGCTTTCTTTAATTCGTTCTTTACTGTAAGGTTACGCAGGTGTTTTTTCTTGTCAACGCGGATTCTTTTTACTGCAGCTTTGCGTCTGGGCATATGTCTTTTCTCCTTTTGAAGGTATACTAATAACATATTTACATACCCATGTCAATAAATAATTCAAAACCCGCCGTGTCATCGAGGTCGTCTTTGGTCAAATCCGCCAGCATTATCGGTATCGCAACGCTTCTCTCCCGGCTTTTGGGTTTTATCCGCGACATCGTCATTGCCAGGCTCTTCGGCGTGTATATATACGCCCAGGCCTTTGTGGTCGCTTTTAAAATTCCCAACCTTTTCCGCGACCTTGTGGCCGAAGGCGCGGCAAACGCTGCGTTTGTGCCTGTGTTTAGCGAATACCGCGCAACACACTCAAAAGAAGAATTTTGGGAACTGGCAAATGTCGTTTTGAACCTTCTTTTAATACTGCTCTCAGCGGTTACCCTTATTGGAATAGCGGCAGCCCCCCTTATTGTGCGCATAATTGCCCCCGGCTTTATCGCAGACCCGCAGAAGCTTGCCACGACGATTTCGTTGACGCGAATTATCTTTCCCTATCTTCTGCTGATCAGCCTTGCGGCATATGCAATGGCAATTTTGAATACCCTCAAACACTTTAGCGTACCCGCATTTGCCCCCTGCCTATTGAATATTTCGATTATTGTATGTGCGCTGCTGTTTGGCGAAAATATATTCGGGCTTTCCCTGGGCGTATTGATAGGAGGCGTATTACAGCTTATGATACAGATCCCGGTCCTGTACAAGAAAGGATTCAGGATTATCGCCCCCAGGAAGCTACGCCATCCTGCGGCCAAAGAAATAGGAAGGCTTATGTTGCCGCGCCTGGGAAGTTCGGCGATTTATCAGCTTAACAATTTTGTCGATTCGATATTCGGTTCTTTGGCCAGGATCGTCGGAGAAGGAGGGGTGGCGGTTCTCTATTTCGCATACCGCCTGATTATGTTCCCCATCGGCATTTTCAGCAATGCCCTTTCGCAGGCAATACTGCCTACTTTCTCGGACCAGGCACTAGAGGAAGGATGCGATAATCTAAGAAGGACGCTTTCTTTCGGGCTGCGCAGCCTTTTTTTTGTCATGGTGCCGGCAAGTATCGGGTTTATGGCATTAGCATACCCGATCGTCTCGACATTGTTCCAGGGAGGAAGGTTTGATGCGTACTCTACAAATGCGACTTCTTCGGTGCTGGTGTTCTATAGTATCGGCCTTTGTGCGTATGGCGCAACCAAGATCCTCCAATCATGTTTTTTTGCGCTTAAAGATACCCTCACCCCTACAAAGGTGGCAGGCATTGCGTTTCTGGTCAATATTGTCCTAAACATACTCCTTATGTTTCCCCTGAAGCTGGCCGGCCTTGCCTTGGCAACGTCACTTTCGGGCATAAATACCTTCTTTATGCTTTTTTATATATTGCGCAAGAAGCTTACTCCTTTTGATGCACAGCCGATCCTGGTTTCATTCACGCGGATTCTTCTGGCAAGCCTTTGTATGGGTCTAGTGTGTTATTTTGCTACATATTCTGAAAAACTTGCTGCGCTTAATAAATATATCAATCTCGCTTTTTTGCTTTCACTGGGAGTGGTTACATACATTGCGTTTTGTGTTCTCTTGCGCGTGCCGGAGATGAAGGAGCTGTGGGAGTGGCTGCGTAGGAGAAAGTAATGAATCTGCCGGTTTTTTTCGCTCAGAGTCGATTTTCCCCGCTTGCGCGGGGACGCCAAAGGTCTTGCGCAATCTCGGCAGCTGCGGAACTCGGGCATTTTGCCCTGGCAAAAATGCCCTCACACATCCTCGCTGTCCCGTTGTTGTCGCTTCGCTCCGCCGGGATTCCCTCGCATGCGTAATCTGCTTTGGCTAAACTCTCCATTCGTTCGAAAATCCGGCCGATTCATTACACGCATTTTTACAAGGAGAATTTTATATGATAAAAAAAATGAATCAAAAAAGCCTAGCGTTTGGAGTGTCAGGAATAGCGTTATTTATCATAAGTGGTTTTATGCATAGCCAATCACTAGGTATTTTGAGTGCAGTTTTGTTAATCATTGGATTAGTATATTATTCTAAAAGCAAGGGTTACCCTGGCTGGCTTGGTCTTTTAGGCGTATTATTTCCCCTTTTTTCTTTTACGCCTATAGTACTATTCATTATTTTGGTATTTATGCCAGATAGGCAGAAAAAAATCTAGAATCAGTTTCACAAGGTAACAATAATTCTTTAAGAGGGAGTATTCTAGCGAAAGACTTAGCTTGATTTCGAGCGCCCCGCGAGAAACAAGACAAGACAGCCAAAATGTCAGCGAATGAACTAAAAGATAAAATTTCTTCGTTGCCCGAGTCCTGCGGAGTGTACTTGTTTAAGGATACAGGCGGCAGGATTATCTATATCGGCAAGGCCAAGTTCCTTAAAAAACGAGTGCAGTCGTATTTCAGCCGTTTCCTTTCCTCAAAGACGCAGAGCCTAGTCGCCAAGATTGCAGACATCGAATATAGAACTACTTCTTCTGAAAGCCAGGCGCAATTATTAGAGGCGGCATTAATCAAGGATTACCAACCGTACTACAACATCAGTTTAAAAGACGGCAAGTCCTTCCCGCTGATTAAAATTAGCGACGAACCATTCCCGTTGGTAGGTATCTGCCGTAGTAAAAGCCGCAAAAAAGGCGATACTGCATTTTATTTTGGCCCCTATACTAGTGCCAAGTTATTGCGGCAGGCCCTGCAAGTCATTCGGAAGGTCTTTGGGTTTCGTTCCTGCAGGAAAATGCCGAAACAGCCCTGTCTTTTTTACCGGGTACACCTTTGCCCTGCGCCTTGCGCGGGGAAAATAAGCCCCGCGCAATACCGGCAAGTCGTCAAAGAAATCAAGATGTTCCTGGAATCAAAGTATGAAGCATTGCTGGGCGCGCTTTCAGATAAAATGAACAGCGCTGCCGCGCACGCGCGTTTTGAAGAGGCGGCAAAGATCCGGGACCAAATCAGCGCGTTACGCATAATCGGCCAGGGCACTGCGCAGGCAAGCAGCAATGAATCACTCGAAGATTTGAAAAACCTGCTTGGTCTAAAAAAGTTGCCGTTATGCATCGAGGCATTCGATATATCAAATATTTCGGGAAAAGAGGCCTGCGGCTCCATGGTGTACTTCTATAGAGGGGTTGCGGATAAAAACAATTACCGGCGGTTCCGCATCAAACGCGTAAAAGGCATTGACGATTACGCCATGACCAGGGAAGTGGTACAGCGCAGATACGCAAGGCTTATCCGGGAAGGCGTTGCCCTGCCGGACCTGATTCTTATCGACGGGGGCAGGTCTCATCTTGCAGTGGCCAAAAAGGAAGTCAGGGGGTTGGGTCTTCGCATACCGCTGATCAGCATTGCCAAAGACAGGGAACATATCTACTGCGAAGGGAAAAAATCACCTCTTACGCTTGCTTCAGATACTCCGGGGTTGAACCTCATCCGCAGGATCCGTGATGAAGCGCACAGGTTTGCAGTGGCATACCACCATATATTAAGAAGGAAAAAAGTCATAGGCAGATAAAGGGCAAAGGTTGAGGCTAAGGTTAAGGGCAAAGGATGAAGAGGGAAATGACGCTTTTTGAATGCAAGGTATACAAAGCAACACTTTCAATACCATTGGGAGAAGTCCGTACGTATGCCTGGATTGCCAGAAAAATAGGCAGCCCTGGCGCCTTTCGCGCAGTGGGGCAGGCGCTCAAGCGTAATCCGTACCCTTTGATTATTCCTTGCCACCGGGTGGTTGCAGCAGGTAAGCGTCTTGGCGGGTATTCCGGTGGGAGGCGTAAGAAAAAAATGCTCCTTGCGCTTGAGCGGGAACTTCGGCGCATAATTTACTTTACCAGGAATTCCAATTAAGCTATAGTATATAGGTTGAATAAGGAGGGGCCTGTTATGGGGATAAAATATTATTTAGATTTAATGGTAGAGAAGGGCGCATCGGATATGTTTTTCCGCGCAGGAGGCGCAGTCTGTATGCGCATTAACGGCAAGGTCGAGAGCATAAGCGACCATGTGCTTACCATGGATGAGGTCAATGATGCGCTTAAAGAATTGCTCACTGATGACGCAAGGGATTTTTTTCGCAAAAACCTCGATGTTGACCTAGCATTTTACGGCAGCGACATGTCCCACCGTTTTCGTGCCAGCATCTTTATGCAGCGGAACTGGCCGTCGATTGTTATCAGGAGCATCTCCCAGACCGTCCAGACGCTGGAAGAGCTGCAACTGCCGGCCGCAGTGTTAAAAAAACTTGCGCTTGAGAACCGTGGCTTAATATTGCTTACCGGAGCAGCGGGTTCCGGCAAGTCGACTACTATCGCCAGCATGATAGAACACGTTAACGCTACCTCCAACAAACACGTCTTGACGCTGGAAGAGCCCATAGAATTTGTGTTTAAAGACAAAAATTCGGTAATCAACCAAAGGGAGCTGGGTAAAGACGTTACTTCTTATCCGATTGCGCTGCGCGCGTTCACTCTTCAGAGCCCGGATGTCATTTACATAGGAAACATCCGTGACTTAGATACCATGTCTGCGGCCATCACTTCTGCCGAGACAGGGGTCTTGGTGATGAGCACTCTGCATGCCATTAATGCACCCCAGGCCGTAGAACGCATCATTAATTTCTATCCCCCCCATCAGCACCAGCAGGTCCGGATCCAGCTATCTTTTCTTTTAAAGGGAGTAATTTCTTTAAGGCTGGTACCCTTAAAGGACGGTTCAGGCCGTATTCCTGCCTATGAGGTGATGGTGCTTACCCCTACGATAAGCCGGTTGATTAGAGAAGGAAAGGTATGGGATATCCCTCAATTTATCGAAGACGGAAACGTATTCGGTATGCAGTCTTTTAACCAGTCGCTGGCAAAACTCGTGCGCGAAGACAAGATTACCGAAGAGACCGCGATGGAATTTGCGGATAACCCCGATGAGTTTGTACTCGCCCTGAAGGGCATTAAGAAGAAATAAGCGAAAACGGGAGTGGGACAGCTGTGTTAGCCGAGATAAGGGTTAAATTAGAGTCTATCTCTGGGTATCTTGCGCAACTCAGGGGGTATCTTTGACGTTGATGCCAAGAGGCAGCGCATAGAAGCGTTATCCGCCAAGATGCGTGAGGCGGGGTTCTGGAGCGATGAAGCGGCTGCCAACGCTGTTGTCAAAGAGCTTAAATCCTTGCGCACGACGGTTGAGCCTCTGGATACTGCGTTTAAAAAATACAAAGAACTCAGAGAGTTAAGCGAGATTGTTGAAGAGGAAGAGAAAGAATTCATTGCCGAACTGCAAGGCAGCGTCAACAGCCTGCTTGGGGACGTGGAGAAATTGCAGTTTAAGGCGCTTTTCTCGGGTGAGTTTGATAAGAATAATGCCATAGTCAGCATCAATGCCGGTGCGGGCGGGACTGAATCCTGCGACTGGGCATCAATGCTCTTGAGGATGTATACCCGTTGGGCGGAGACAAGGGGTTACCAAAGCAAAACCATCGATATTCTTCCCGGGGAAGAGGCAGGGGTGAAAAACGTCACCCTCCTGATTGCGGGAGATTTTGCCTACGGCAACCTTAAGTCAGAAAAGGGCGTACACAGGTTAGTGCGCATATCGCCTTTTGATGCGAATAAGCGCAGGCATACCTCTTTTGCGTCGGTCGATGTGATACCCGAAATAGAGGAAGATGCCGGCGTGGCGTTGGCTGATAAGGACCTTGCGATTGATACATACCGTGCCTCAGGGCCTGGCGGCCAGCATATGCAGAAGTCCGATACCGCGGTGCGTATCACGCATATTCCCAGCGGTATCGTGGCCCAGTGCCAGAATGAACGTTCACAGTATCAGAACAAGCAGACCGCTTTAAAAATCCTGAAAGCCAGGCTCTATGAGTTTGAGCGAGAGAAAAAAGAGCAGGAACTGGCCAAGCACTACGGAGGAGATAAGAAAAAGATTGAATGGGGCAGCCAGATCCGTTCATATGTGATGCACCCGTATACGCTCGTGAAAGACCACCGTAGTGCGCTTGAAACCGGAAACGTTAACTCGGTGATGGACGGTAATATAGACGGCTTTATAGAGGCATACCTTAAGATGCAGGCCAAGGCCAGGTAGGGCCACTCCTAAAGTGAAGGCAGGGGCAGCGGGTATATAAAAGAGACAGGCCAACATGTTCGGTTTACTCAAAAAACAATTCTTAAAACAGAAGCAGGGTGCGATACAGAAAAAATCCCCTTCGGCCCATATCGTGCTGCACCACGATATGCCTTTATCGTCGGTTGATCAATTAGTGGGGATGGCGCACCGCATCGAGGAGATCAATGCCCTTGAGCCAGGAATCCAGAAGCTTTCGGATGCGCAATTGCGCCAAAAGACCGATGCGTTCAAGCAGCACATCGCTACGCGTTCAAAAGAGGTGGGGCCCGAAATAGCAACACTCTTAGAGACATACGCTTCCTCGACAATGCCGGAAGAGAAAGATAAACTCAAAGAGAAGATAAAACTCGCGCGGAATAAAGTATTTGCCGGTATCCTTTCGGAGTCCTTTGCGGTAGTCAGAGAGGCGTCGCGCAGGGCTATCGGATTGCGCCATTTTGACGTCCAGCTTGCCGGCGGCATCGTACTCCACGAAGGACGGATTGCCGAGATGGCAACCGGAGAAGGGAAAACCCTCGTTGCTACCCTGCCTGCATACCTCAATGCCCTTTTAGGCAAAGGCGTACACATCGTGACCGTCAATGACTATCTGGCGAAAAGAGACAGCGAATGGATGGGCCCGATTTTTCAATTCCTGGGATTGCGGGTCGGCGTCATCCAGCACGAAATGTCCGACGCAGAGAGAAAACAGGCCTATTCCTGCGATATTACCTACGGCACCAATAACGAATTCGGGTTTGATTATCTCAGGGATAACATGAAGTACGGGCTTGAGGATTTAGTGCAGCGGGAATTTTACTACGCCATCGTCGACGAAGTTGATTCCATATTGATAGACGAAGCACGCACCCCTCTTATCATTTCCGGCTCAACAGATGAATCTACGGATAAATATTATACTGCGCGAGGGATCGCCTCGCAATTAAAGGGCAGGCGCATTACCGAAAAGGACGAGATAGACGCAAAGTATAAGGGAGAGGACCTCTCAAAGGGATTCGACTATATTGCCGACGAGAAAGCCCAGACAATAGCGGTTACCGAGACAGGGGAGATAAAGGCTTCCCGTTTATGGGGGATAAGCGATTTACACAGCCTTGAGACCATGGAGCAGCGGCATCACACAATCCAGGCACTCAGGGCAAAGGAGTATTTTAGGCCGGATGTCGATTATGTGGTTAAAGACGGCGGGGTAGTGATAGTTGATGAATTTACCGGCAGGCTCATGCCCGGGAGGCGCTGGTCTGATGGCTTGCACCAGGCGATTGAAGCCAAAGAAGGCTTAAAGATTGAGCAGGAGAACCAGACCTTAGCATCCATTACCTTCCAGAACTACTTCAGGATGTATGAAAAATTGGCCGGGATGACTGGCACGGCATTCACCGAAGCCGGCGAATTCAAGGCTATATATAAACTGGATGTGGTAGTAGTGCCTACAAATAGGCCGTTGATCAGGACAAACCACGCCGATTGCATCTATAAAACCGAGAAAGAAAAATTCAATGCAGTCGTTGAAGAGATTGCCGGTTTATACGAAAAAGGCAGGCCCGTTCTTGTCGGCACCATTTCCATAGAAAAATCTGAATTCCTCTCATCCCTGCTTACGCGTAAAGGCATCCCCCATCAGGTGCTCAATGCCAAGTATCACGAAATGGAGGCGCAGATAGTCGCGCAGGCAGGGAGGTTTAACGCAATAACTATTGCTACCAATATGGCGGGCAGGGGGACAGATATCCTGTTGGGCGGAAACCCCGAGAACATGGCAAGGAATATCGCCAGGCAGCAGCTAAAAAGCGATGACCCCGCGTTTAGCGAAGAATACAGAAAGCTGCTGGATACATACAGGGCCCAGACAGATAAAGAACATACGCAGGTAGTTGCGTTAGGCGGCCTCCATGTGCTCGGCACCGAGCGGCATGAGGCAAGAAGGATCGATAATCAGCTGCGCGGCCGTTCCGGAAGGCAGGGGGACCCGGGCTCTTCAAGATTCTATGTGTCTCTTGAGGATGACCTTATGCGCTTATTCGGCTCTGACAGGATAACGTTTATTATGGAGAAGCTTGGCTTTGAAGAAGGCCAGGTCATAGAGCACCCCTGGGTAAGTAGGTCAATCGAGATTGCCCAGCGCAGGGTCGAGCAACACAATTTTGAGATCCGCAAGCAACTCCTTGAGTACGATAATGTGATGAACAAACAGCGGGAGATTGTCTATGGCCAGCGCAGGCAGATCCTTGAAGGGGTTTCCTTGAAAGATTCGGTCCTGGATGCGTTGGATAAGGCCTCAGTCTCCCTGGTGAATTCCTACGCGAAGAGCGAGGGTCCCGCACAAGGAATTGACGTGCCGGAGCTCGTCAATTTCCTTAAACTGAAATTCGGAGTTGCCTTAGACGAGGCTTTTTTTGCCGACATCGCCAAGGAAAAGGCACAGGAGAAGCTTTTCGATACATTGGCTGCGGCGTATGAGGAGAAAGAGAAAACCGTTGGCGCAGATATCCTGCGGCAGATGGAACGCATAGTATTTTTACAGATTATCGACGCCAAATGGAAAGACCATCTTTATGCGATGGACAAGCTCAGGGAAGGCATTGGATTGCGTGCCTATGGACAGCGCGACCCCTTAATAGAATATAAACGCGAGGCATTTTTGATGTTCAATGAAATGATATCGGGGATTTCGGAAGAGGCCTGCGAGGAGATTTTTAGGCTGCAATTGGTTCGGCCGGAGAGGATAAGGGGGGTCTTCAGTACGCTGCCTAAAGAATTAGTGCATCCGCCAGGCAACCGTTTTGAAGGGCCGCAGGAGATGTCTCCTCAGGGGCCAGACGAGAGCCTTTCTGCTTCTAGCCTACATACAAAAACCCCACCGCCTTTGCAGCCGCACACCAAAGTGGGCCGTAATGATCCTTGTCCGTGCGGCTCAGGGAAGAAATACAAAAAATGTTGCGGCAGTTAAAAAAGTTATTTCAGCGGACCAAGGTATTAAGCTCAAAGGGCGGGGTTACAGGCTTTATAGTTTCTGCGGTTCTCTTAAGTTTGTCTTTTCCTGCCCATGACCTTGAGTATCTTGCCTGGTGCGCATTTCTTCCTTTTTTCCTCGCGCTTAAGAATACCACCAAGCCAAAAGCCTTTTTTTTCTCGTACGCAAGCGGCATAGTATTCTGGCTCAGCACCATATATTGGGTTGCGCATGTTACTGCAGCCGGAATGCTCATATTAGTATCCTACCTAGCGCTCTATTTTGCCTTGTTTGGGTTATGTGTATCTTTTATATTGCGCAGGGGAGGGATTTTTTGCCTCTTTTACATTCCCGGGCTGTGGGTCATTCTTGAGTACGTCCGCAGCCATCTTTTCTCCGGATTTCCTTGGGCGCTCCTTGCCTACTCTCAATACAAACACATATTTTTGATACAGTGTGCGGATATAGCCGGCGCCTGGGGAGTATCGTTTATAGTAATGTTGGTCAATGTCTCACTCTATGTATTGCTTGAAAATCAGTTGACTGCCTGGAAAAAATTAAAATTAGTTTTCGCACTATGTGTGCTGTTGTCCGCGGTAGGCGTATATGGTTTTAAAAAGGTAACGACACATAGGAACCCGGCACACACAACCGGTCAAAATATCGCTGTTGCGCTTATTCAGGGGAACATTCCGCAGGAATTAAAATGGGATACAAGGTCAGAAACATTTATCTTACATAAATATTTCCGTATTACTGATGAGGCAGCCAAAGAAAAGCCCGATTTGCTTATCTGGCCTGAGGCTGCAGTGCCTTTTATACTGGGAGAAGAGCCCGGTTATCTTGAGTATTTAAAAGGGTATGTAGAGAAACTCAAGCTACCCCTATTGTTAGGCGCGGTGACTTTTAGAAACGGAGCGTATTACAACAGCGCCTTACTGATGCAACCGGACGGCTCCGTGCGGTATCAATACGACAAACTGCATTTGGTTCCTTTCGGGGAATACGTGCCTTTAAGAAGGATATTTCCTTTTCTGAATACCATTGTACCCATAGGCGATTTTCATAGCGGCAGCGAATATACCGTGTTTGGACTGTCTCTTGGGAATGGGAAGGCGCCAATCGCTTTTAGCGTGTTGATTTGTTTCGAGGATTTATTCCCGCATCTTTCCAGGGAATTTGTGCAGCACGGAGCTCAATTTTTGGTCAATATTACCAATGACGGCTGGTTCCAGAAGACGCAGGCGCCTTACCAGCACTTGCAGGCGTCGGTATTCCGCGCAGTGGAAAACCATGTGTATGTCTTGCGCGCAGCTAATACCGGGATCACCGCTTTCATTAATCCCTGCGGGGAGGTATTTTCTTTTGTACGCGATGCGGGAGGCGAACCTACATTTATCGACGGTTTTGATCAAAAGGCATTTGCTCCGGGTGCTCACTCCGGCACTTTTTATACACGGCATGGTGATTTTCTCATTGTTATTTGCGTAGGCCTGGTTTTGCTAGGAGCTTTCAAATATTTTGGCAAGAGGCGCAGATGAAAAAAACATTGCTGATATTGCTTTTATTGTTTTGCGGGTATATAACCGTAGCGCTCTACTTCCTCGATAAGGAGTATTATCTTTCTCCGATTGCGTATTCCTGGGATATGGTCATACGCTCTGATGATATGGGGGAGGGGTATTTCGGCGCAAACAGGACAGGCAAGCGCCTGCATAACGGCATCGACCTGTATGCGGAAATAGGGACGCCTGTGTTGGCCAGCCGCAGCGGAAGAGTAACGACTGCCATGGAAAAAAGAGGCATCGGCAAATACGTCGTTATTACTCATCCCGGCAATACGATTACTCTCTATGGCCACCTCAGTGAAATCGATGTGCCCGAAGGAAAGCTTGTGAGGCAAGGCGAGGTTATCGGCAAGGTAGGCAAGACCGGGAATGCCAATTATACCGATATGCTGCCACACCTTCATTTCGAAATCAGGAATAACGATATCCCGTCAGACCCTTTTGAATATTTGCGCTGAGGGCAAAAGACGGGTAGCGGTCAATGGGGCAAGTAAATGGTTTGATTATTGGCGAGTGGTAGGCGGTGCACCAATGGCCTTACCCAAAAACCAAACAAACAACCTAACCTATATCTAAAAACTGCTATGTTCAATATTATTTTGTTAGGTATCACCAGCCTCTTGACGGATATTTCCAGCGAAATGGTTTATCCGATACTGCCGCTTTACCTGGTCACTAAATTAGGCGTAGGGCCTGCAGTCCTGGGGTTTATCGAGGGAATCGCAGAAAGCCTCTCGAGCCTGCTTAAGGTCTTTTCCGGTTATTTTTCCGATAAAACAAAAACAAGGAAGCCATTTACTATCCTGGGGTATACAAGTTCCGCGATAGGAAAGTGTGTTTTGTATATCTCCACGAGCTGGTGGTATGTATTGGCGGCACGTGCGATAGACCGGTTCGGCAAGGGTATCCGGACCGCGCCCAGGGACGCCCTTATTGCGGAAAGCGCAGATGCACGCAAAAGAGGCTCGGCCTTCGGCCTGCATCGGACTATGGATACGATAGGCGCGACTATCGGAGTAACGGCAGCGTATTTCCTGATCCGTACATACCAAGGAGACTTTAAAGGCATTTTTTTGCTTTCTCTTATCCCTGCAGGGCTGGGGGTAATTTTTTTATTTTTCGTGCGGGAACAAAAGGAAGTTTCGAATACCCCTACCGCCAAGGTAGCCTGGCGGTGGTCGACGCTGGACAAAAGGCTCAAACGCTTCCTTATTTTTACCTTCGTCTTTACGCTCGGAAATTCCTCGAATCAATTCTTGCTCCTGCGCGCCAAGGATTTAGGCAGCCCTTTTGCGACAGTTATCCTTTTCTACCTTGTCTATAACATTGCATATGTAGTATGTGCGTATCCCGCTGCCTGGATTTCGGATAAGATCGGCAGAAAAACCCTCCTGGTCTCGGGATATTTTTTCTACAGCTTGGTGTATCTTGGGTTCGCCCTTAATAGGAGCATACCTATGTTATGGTTGTTGTTTGCGGTATATGGCGTATATATGGCTCTCACTGAGGGTGTTGAAAAGGCACTCGTTGCCGATATCGCCCCTGTGCATTTACGGGCAACGACTATGGGGTTACATGCGACTCTGGTGGGCATAGGTTTGTTTCCCGCTTCTTTCATTGCGGGGCTTCTTTGGAAGTCGTTCGGTGCGGCAAGCTGTTTTTATTTCGGGAGTGCCATGGGGATATCTGCCAGTATCGGCCTTTTGTGTATTCTCAAAGGCTTATGAGCGCCCTTCCTTCGGCTCAATATGGACTACCACGTCTGTTACCCCCGGTATACCCTGCTTAATTGCCTCCTCTATTTTATAACTTACTTCGTGCGCTTCTCCTACGTGCATATCCGGCCTGACCTGTACGTGTAAATCGATATGTATATCGTCAGACCTTCCCCGGGTGCGAATTTTGTGGCAGGTCATTACCTCAGGGATAGTGAGTACCAGGTCTACTACCTTTTTGGTATCGACTATTGCGACCTTATCACAGAGGATCTCTGAGCTGTCTTGTGCAATCTCAAAAGCGCCGAAGGCAATAAAGAAAGAAATAAGGATCGTCGCTACTGCGTCAAAGAGGGGATAGCCGAGCCTGATGAATACAAGTGTCACGATGACCGAGCAAGAGACAAGGATGTCTGCGCGCGTATGCAGGGAATCGGCGACGAGAAGGTCGCTTTGCAGTAATTTCCCTTTTTTGTGTTCGTAACGCATCACCCCAAAATTAACCGCCATCGTAAAAATCATCACGTAGAAGCTCATGTCGTTTGCTTGTGGCGAGGCCGGATGCGAAAAGCGCGCCACGCCTTCCTTAAAAAGATTAAACGCGACGATACAAAGGAGTAGGGCGATCCCTAGGGAGAAAAAGGTCTCAAACTTCTTATGGCCGTAGGGATGGTCGATGTCTTTGGGCTTGGCTGCAAGATGAATGCCCACCAGCCCGATTACATTGGAAGCTCCGTCTGCGAGGGAATGAAAGCCGTCAGCGGTCATACTTGCGCATCGGCTGAAGATCCCGAAGAGTATCTTAAGGAATGCTACCAGCCAATTGAGGAAAAGGATGCCGATGAGGATATTTCTTGTTTGTGCGGTGCGGCTACGCGTAGAGCTATGCATAGCTCGATTATATCCCATATTCATGCGATTTCAATAATTTTATAAGAAACGAGAAGATTGCGCCGGTTTGGCTTTTATGATAAAATCTGCATAAGGCAAGGGTATACTACGCAGGAGGCAAGAATGGAATGCAAGCTCGTGAAAATCAAAAAACCGGACGACGTTAATATTATACTTGGGCAGAGCCATTTTATCAAGACCGTAGAAGATATGTATGAAGTGCTGGTTACTAACGTGCCGGGAATAAAATTCGGCTTAGCCTTTGCTGAATCTTCGGGCGCCTGCAAGATACGCGCAGAAGGCAATGACAAAGAACTAAAGGATATAGCCTGCGAAAATGCATTGGAAATCGGGGCAGGCCACAGCTTTATCGTTTGTTTAAGAGACGCATATCCCATCAATGTATTGAATTCCTTAAAGCTCATCCCGGAGGTCTGTACTATCTTTTGCGCCTCTGCCAATCCCGTAGAGGTAATAGTGGCGGAAAGCGATACAGGCCGAGGCATACTCGGAGTTATTGACGGCTCAAAGCCCAAGGGCATAGAAACCGCAGAGGACGTATCCTGGCGCGCAGGCTTCCTTCGGAAAATCGGCTATAAACGCTAAATTTTACTTGAATTTTCTTTTCCCTCTTGTATAATAAGTAAAATATTATTATGGATTCGAAGAAATTTCGAAAGCATGTCTCTTACTTCATAGGTTGGTTGTTTTTGATAGGCTGTTCTTTGATAGCAAAATTGATTCCGGGCAAGTATATCTATTCCTTTGCCAGAATAGTAGGCGGGTTAGGCTACAGATTTGCTTCTCGGCAGAGGAAAATAGCCCTGGAGGGGCTCACCGTTGCCTTTGGCAAAGAAAAATCTGCCAGCCAGGTAGAGAAAATTGCCAGGGATTGCTTCATCGGGATGGCAAAGTCAGGGATAGAGCTTGTCTATCTTCCCTCTAAACCTGAATTGGTAGCCAGCCGTGTGCGGTTGGAAGGCAGGGAATACCTGGAAAAGGCACTCTCCAAAGGCAAGGGCGTGATTCTTGTAAGCGCCCATTTCGGCAATTTCCCTCTTATGCTGCTGAGGCTTAGCCTCGAAGGCTATAAGACCGGCGCTATTATGCGGCCGATGAAAGATAACCGGGTTGAGAAATTTTTTATGCGCATGCGCGATGCGTATAACATCAAGACTATCTATAGCATCCCGCGCAAAACCTGTGTGCTCAACTCACTGAAGAGCCTCAGGGCTAATGAGCTGCTTTTTATCCCGCTTGATCAGAATTTCGGTACAGGCGGAGTGTTTGTTGATTTCTTCGGAAGAAAGGCAGCAACCGCAACAGGGCCGATAGTCCTGGCGCAGAGAACCGAGGCTGCGGTAGTACCGTGTTTTATCGTCAGGGAGCAAGACGATTCGCATAGAATTATATTTGAGCCGTCCCTTGAACTGGCCCAAAAGGCCGACGACCGGGAAACCATTACGTTATACATACAAAGAATAACGGATATAATCGAGTCTTATATCCGGCAATACCCCGCCGCATGGGGGTGGATTCACCGCAGGTGGAAGAGTAGGCCTCAATCGGAAAAAGAAGGAGGGTAGCAAAGATGACAGATGAAGTAAAACAGAAAGAGCCGAACAAGGTAATGGGTACCATTTTAAAGGTCCTCTTGGGTCTTGCGTTTCTGGTAATAGGCGTATCCACGATTTGGTATTGGTGGTATGCGGTCAAGTTGTTGATCAAGGGTTGTTTTGGTTTGTTTTTTGTGTTGGCCGGGCTCGTAACCCTGGCAATAGCCAAAGAATAGGCAGCATATATTCTTGTATTTGATCCAACAATAAAGGGTTAATGCCACCATCTGGCTTTGCTGTGTTGATGGTGCGGTTAGCCCTTTATTTATGTTTTCATTTTCTATTCGGCATACTATCACGCAAGAGGAGGGAGGCCAATGGAGGCATTATTAAAGAAAGAGATTGTACTCAGTAAGGCATGGTGCCGGTTATTCGGGGTCGTGGCTTTTGTCATCTTAACGAGCCTGGGGGCCTATGTCAGGATCCCCTTGCCTTTTACCCCCGTACCGTTGACCCTGCAGACCTTCTTTGTGTTGCTTTCAGGCGCATTTCTAGGAAGCCTGGGTGCAGCGAGCCAGATACTTTATATTCTTTTGGGGTTGTGGGGGGTTTCTTTGTTTACCTACTCCGGTAGCGGCATCATCTACCTGCTCGGCCCGACAGGCGGCTATCTCGCAGGTTTTGTGGCGGCTAGTTTCTTGGTTGCGGCACTGCGTAGAGTTGCTTCCAGGAGCCTTTCTTGGACAATAGGTGTTTTTTTTCTTGCCGATAACGTGCTTTTGATGATGGGCGCAGTATGGCTTGGCATTTTTTTGCATATATCAGTGTCCCGCGCGTTCCTGATTGGGTTTGTGCCGTTTCTTATCGCAGATTTCCTCAAGGTTATCACAGCGGCAGCCCTGTCCTGGAAGCTTAGGGCACGCATACAAGAGATATTCTAGATCTTCGCATCCTATCATAAAGGAGGCCTGCATGAGGGTAGGAGAGGTAATGACCAGGGAAGTCAAGAGCGTACCTTTTGATGCAACAGGCACAGAGGCGTTACGCCTCCTTCAGGAGATGAAGATAAGCGGCCTGCCGGTAGTGGACAAAGAGAATACGTTATTAGGGATGTTTACCGAAAAAGACATACTTTCCTATATCTTGCCCAGCTATATTGAGAAAGTGGGCCGATTTATTTATAAAGATGACCCCAAATCAACAAAGAAGAAATTCGCCGAACTCGGCACCGTCAAAATAAATCAGCTTATGCGCAAAGAGGTCATTACTACTACTGAAGATACCGCCTTGTGCGAAGTTGCCCGCATTATGCTTACGCAACGGGCTCGGCGCCTCCCCGTCATTGATGCAAAGGGAAAATTAATCGGAATCATAGCACGCGAGGATGTGTTGAGGGCCTTTGCGCAGGAAACGCAACAGGCGTAGTTTATATATACTATCCACATGCTTAAAAAATTTATTACCCTTATTGTCGTATCTGTGAGCCTCGGCTTTCTCTCAAGGGGTGTTGGTTTGAGCGTTCATCAGGCAACCGCCGTTACTATTTTTTCTGTTTCTATCTTGGGAACGCTTATTTTTTGGAACTTCCGCCTGAGTTTTGCTTTCTTGGGGACATCTGTGCTGCTTTTAAGCCGTACCATCGATATCGAACATTTGATTCGATTCTCTTCTTTAGAGATAATCCTATTCTTGGTCGGTATGATGGTGATTATCGGGCTCCTTAAAGAAGAAGGGCTATTTGCGTGGCTGGTGAGCATGATTTTGAGGATCCCCCACCTTACTGCAAAAAAATTCTTTTTCGCCATTTCGATACTTTCGGCATTATTAGCGTGCGCAATAGATGAAGTCACTTCCATTATTTTCATGGTCGCGGCTATTATTGAAATTTGCGATTACTTTGAGATCGATCCCAGGCCTTTTATTATATGTTCGGTCATGACGACGAACATAGGCTCTGCGGGGACAGTATTAGGCAACCCTATCGGCATTTTGATAGCGACCAAGGCAGGCTTAAGCTTCGAGGATTTTATCATAAAAGCCTTTCCCCTGATGTTGTTGTGCTTATGCGCCGCCGTTTTTGTGCTCTTGATATGGTACCAGAAGGCGATTAGAGAGCTTGATCAGCAGATAAAACGCTTCGGGGCCAACGAAATCCTGATGCGGCTTATATCCGTTCCGCCGGAGCGGCATCTTAAAATTTCATTAGTGATATTTATTTTTACCCTTGTTTTCATTTCACTTCATCATCGGCTGGAACTCGCATTAAGCCTTGAAAAGAATACCATATTGCTGGTTGCGCCTTTATTTTCCGCCGGCATAATCATGCTATGGAAATGGCGCAAGGCCAGGGAATTCATAGAGAAAGATGTAGAGTGGTGGACGCTCCTATTTTTTATGCTTCTTTTCGCCCAGGCAGGCACCCTTAAATACACCGGAGCAAGCGACATCCTCGCGCAACGGCTGGTTGCATTTGCAGGAAATAATCTTGATGTCCTCAAAGGAATCGTAGTATGGCTTTCTGCCATTGGCTCCAGTATTTTGGACAATGTGGTGCTTGTCGCGTCATTTATTCCCGTGATGCAGAGTTTTCAATCGATGCATGTAAACCTACAATCGTTATGGTGGGCGCTTTTATTCGGAGGTTGTTTTGGAGGCAATATCACCTTTGTCGGCTCGACGGCAAATATTGTCGCGCTTGGAATCCTTGAGAAAGAAAAAAACATCCGCATGACATTCTTTCAATGGTTCTGGATCGGGCTTACTGTCGGTATCATTACCACCGCGATTGTCTGGATTGTGCTGTTGGTAGTACCCTGGTACTGACAAATGAGAATGCGGGAGAAGGGATTTTTAAAAATTAACTGTCGCTACGGTTGCGCAAGATTGTTTTCAATTTACACAATTTCGCCGAGGGAGGGAATATGAAACAGCGCGTTTGTATCATAGCTTTTGTATCGTTGGTTATGTTTTGCATAATCGCTTTTCCTTGTGTGCTTGTCGCCGAAGAAGCGGTTTCCGTAGCAGGCAAAAATGCCGCCGAAGAACCATCCATTGAGGCGCCTGCCGTTTCCGAAGCAGCCATGCCGCAAGAACCGCTTCAAGCGCCAGACGGATCCCAGGCGCAGTGGATTTTAGGTAAGGTAGTCTTACTGGATGTTGCCAACAACAGCCTTACCGTCCATTATGTCGATTACGACACCAATAGCGAAGAGGACATTGTTTTTATTACGGATCAAAACACCATATATGAAAACGCACAATCTTTGGCAGGCCTTAAGCCCAACGATACCGTAAGCATAGATTACCGTATTGTTGATGGGAAAAATATTGCCAGGGTTGTTGGCATAGAAAGAGTTGAAGAAGAAAGCGCTCTTTTATCTTTACCCCGGGATGAGTAACAACAAGGCCCTTTCTTAGGCGTACGCAGAGTTTTTGTAGAAAAACCAGTAGCGGATCTGCCTTTCTGTTTTTCAATGACACACACAAAGCTTATCATCTTTGATTTAGACGGCACGTTGGTTGATGCCTATGGAGCGATTACCGCCAGTTTCAACCATGTAATGCGCACATTGGGTTATCCCTTGCGCCCCGCCGCAGCGATCCGCCGTGCGGTAGGATGGGGCGATAAAAAATTACTTGAGCCGTTTATCAATGCGCAAGACCTGCCCCGGGCCCTTCGCGTATACCGCCGTTCGCACAAAACAGACCTTCTTAAAAAATCACGGGTATTCCCCGGCGTGCGTGCGCTACTTTCAGCCCTCAAGCGGAAGGGATATTTACTTGCCATTGCCAGTAACCGCCCGACTCGTTTCTCGCTCATTTTACTCAGGCATCTTAAAATTCGAAGCTATTTTGATTATGTGCTCTGTGCTGATACACTTACGCGTGGAAAGCCTTACCCCGACATCTTGAAAAAAATCATCAAAAAGCTAAAGGTTGCCCCCGAAGAGGCCTTATACGTAGGCGATATGACCATTGACATTCAGACCGGAGCCAACGCGGGCATTAACACAGCGGCTGTCATCACGGGTTCGCATACCTCTTTAGAGCTAACACAGCAACATCCATCTCTTTTGCTTGACAGTGTCTCTTCTTTGAAAAAAATATTATAAGCCGCGAATACCGGCCAGCGTTCCCCTTTTTGTCTTGACAGGGGAGAGGTTTTTATATTAAATAGTAACAGACAAGAAGAGGCGATAAAAAAGGAAGTCCGCATGAAAAGGATGTTGGCTGTAGGCAGTATTCTTATCCTTGGGGTTATGGTAGCAGGCTGCAGGACCTTGAAGCACATTACTCATCCTGCTACAATGGCAGATGCAAGCGTTACTTCAGCCGTGCTTCCGGCATATACTGGCCTTAAGGCGCGCATTGCGATAGCTGATTTTGACATCAAGGCAGCAAAAGCCACTTTTCAAATAGGCTCAGATTTACGCGAGATGCTTGTCCCTGCACTTGTGAGTAGCAATCGTTTTAATGTGATAGAACGGCAGGTTTCCACAGCGCCAAGTACCGGAGAAGGCCGGCCCGCAGTCAGCCCGGAGAAAGAAAAGGCCAAAATAGCAGATTTGATTATTACCGCGACAGTGACTGAATTTGAACCGCATGCGTCAGGAGGGCGGGCCGGGGTAGGCGGCGGCGGCGGGGTAGGCAGCGGCATACTCGGAGGTTTGCTAGGGGCCTCGTTGAACAAAGCGCACATGGCAGTGGATGTCCGTATTGTTGATGCAGCGACTTCGCAGGTGGTCGCTTCAGGCCGCGTCCAGGGGCAGGCCTCTGACCTGGCGGGAGGTTTTACAGCCGGGCCGTTAGGCAGTAGCAGTGGTTTGGGCGCCGGGCTTTCGGCGTATGCGAACACGCCTATGGAGAAAGCTATCCGCATCTGCCTTATTGAAGCAATCCGTTACATCGCGCAGGAAATACCCGCAGGTTATTATAAGTATTAGACTATTTTTACCGAGAGAGAGGAGAAAATTAAAATGGGAAAACGTAAACGTCGCGGAAAATTAAACTGGCGTTCAAAGAAAGCGAATAAAGGCAAAAAGCCGAACCTCGGATAGAAAATACGCGCTGCATTAACCCTTAACGTTGGCCTATGCTCCTTGTATGGATTTTATTAAGCACGTTCCTCGTTGCCATTATATCCCTCATCGGCATCTTTACCCTGGTTATCAAGAGCAACTTGCTCTCAAAGATACTTTTTAACCTTATCGGTTTTTCTGCGGGCTCGTTGATCGGAGGCGCTTTTTTACATATTCTTCCCGAGTCTTTGGAGAAAACCAACAGCACCGTTGTGTTTCATTATGTGATCGCCGGCATAGTGCTTTTTTTCCTCCTGGAGAGGTATTTTTATTGGCGCCATTGCCACGAAGGCAATTGCGCTATCCATGCGTTTACGTACCTGAACCTTGTCGGGGACGGGCTCCATAATTTTATAGACGGCATGATTATTGCCGCCAGTTTCGTGGCTTCTTTCCGAATCGGGATAGTTACTACCCTGGCAGTTATTCTGCACGAGATACCGCAGGAGCTGGGAGATTTCGGGGTGCTGCTCTACGGAGGGCTCTCTAAGCAGAAAGCGCTGCTCTTTAATTTTATTTCTGCGCTTGCCGCGGTACTCGGCGCCTTAATTGCCTATTTCATTTCAAGCATGTCTGCGGCATTTTCAGAAGCCATCCTTCCCCTGACTGCAGGAGGGTTTATCTATATTGCTACCTCCGACCTCATCCCTGAACTGCATAAGGAGAAAGACCTGAGGCGTTCAACGGGAGCTTTTATTGCGTTTCTTCTCGGTATCTCGTTAATGATCATTACAAGGGCCTGGCTCCACGAATAACAATCTTCCCTTTTTTTAATCCCTCGCAGAAATCCCCTGAGGCTTATAGCCCGTGGGATGAATGGTATTGTGCTTTTTCTGCTCGGGATGAATCCCCAGACTTTAGTCCGGGGAGATTCAATCCCTTTGTTCTGTGCTTGCTATTTTCCCTGCTTTAGGCTACAATAAGTGGATTCATACAATTCCTTTCTATAGTTCTAATAAACCCGATGAATAAAATATCACTTGCGAAAATGAAAAGGAATCAAAAAGGCAAAATTGCCGAAATTACCGGCGGCAAGGCATTGCATGAGAGGCTTACGGTTATGGGTATCTATGTCGGAAGAGAGGTAACCCTCCTGAATCACTCTATGTTTAGGGGCCCTGTTGCCATAAAAGCAGGGCGCAGCATCGTAGCTCTCGGTTTTGGGATGGCGAGTAAAATTATCGTTGAAGTAGAATGATTAAAAAAATATTTCTGATAGGAAACCCTAACGTCGGCAAGAGCGTAGTATTCTCACGGCTCACCGGGGTCAATGTGATATCGTCGAATTATCCCGGCACTACCGTTGGGATTACGAAAGGGTATTTGAAGCTTAAGGAGGACAGGGTTGAGGTCATCGATTTGCCGGGCAGCTATTCTTTGGAGCCCGGTTCCCAGGCAGAGGAGGTTGCCGTAGCGCTTCCGCGCGACTTTCCCAAGGACCAAATGGTCATTATCAATATTATCGATGCAACCAACCTGGAAAGAAATCTTTACCTTACACTGCAGTTGATTGAAGAAGGGTATCCTCTGCTTGTGTGTCTGAATATGTGCGACGATATGAAACACCGGGGCATTACTATTGATACGGCTACACTTGAAACGTTGTTGGGGGCGCCTGTTGTTGAGACCTGTGCCTTGACCGGCCAGGGGATTAAGCTGCTCATTGAAAGGATCCTTGAGGCTGGTCCTGGGCAGCCGCAAAAGCGCTCTTCACAGGAACGGTGGCTTAAAATCGGCGAAATCGTCTCGCACACACAGCATCTGACTCATCGGCACCACACGTTAAGGGAAATGCTGGAAGACATTTCCATGAAGCCGTTTGCCGGCGTGCTCATTGCCGCTGCCGTGCTTTATTTTTCGTTTAAATTCGTGCGTTTTATCGCCGAAGGCCTTATCGCCTCTGTCTTTGACCCATTTTTCTTTAATATCTATCAACCGGTGGTATTAAAAATAAGCGGCCTGTTGGGGAAAGAAGGGTTTTTGCATCACGTATTAATCGGAGAATTGCTTAACGGCAGGATTGATTTTAAGCAGTCTCTGGGCCTGTTGACCACTGCCCCTTATATTGAATTTGATATGGTGTTGCCCTACATTATCTCTTTTTACTTTGTATTAAGCATCCTAGAGGATGTCGGATACCTGCCGCGCCTGGCCATACTTTTGGACAATTTCTTACATCGGATCGGTCTCCACGGTTTCACGATTATCCCGGTGCTCTTGGGTTTTGGTTGTAACGTGCCGGGGATACTCTCAACGCGCATACTTGAGTCAAGGAGGGAGAGGTTCATTGCCTCTACGCTTATCTCTATCGGCGTTCCTTGCGTGGCCCTGCAGGCAATGATTGTGGCATTGTTGGGCCAATTTTCCGGCTTTTACATAGGCGGCGTGTACCTGGTATTGTTTTCGATTTGGCTCATTTTAGGGGTTATCCTGAACAAGACATTAAAAGGCTTTAGCCCTGAATTATTGATTGAGATACCTCCTTACCGGCTTCCACAGCTTGCCGTTTTTCTAAAAAAATTATTTCTGCGCATCAAGGGGTTCTTGATTGAAGCACTGCCAGTGGTGCTCCTGGGAGTTTTTATAGTGAATATCCTGCTTTTTTTCAAACTGTTTGATTTGGTAAGCGGGATGTTTGCTCCGCTTATCCAGGGTCTGTTCGGTTTACCCAAAGAGACGGTTATCGCGCTTTTGATCGGATTCATAAGAAAAGACGTTGCTGCAGGAATGCTCCTTCCGCTGGGTTTAAGCGCCACACAGATGTTTATCGCTGCCGTATTGCTTTCCATATCGTTTCCCTGTATTGCCACATTCGTCATCATGCTTAAGGAGCTGGGGATTAAGGATTTTATGAAATCCTTAATTATCATGATTATCACGGGGTTGACGGTGGGCGGCGTTCTTAACCTTGCCATTTTGCACTAGCGTTATGAAAGCGATTGCGTTAGTTTCCGGAGGCTTAGACAGCGTATTGGCTGCCAGGGTTGCACAGGAGCAGGGGATAGAAGTTATACCTTTTCATTTTTCCATTCCTTTTTGTCACCGCAGTAAAAGTAATAACGAACCTGCCGCAGGCATGAGCCGGTTGGTACGCATGAGCCTGAAAGTAGCACCAGTCATCAGAGATATTTCCGCCGACTTCTTATCGCTTATCCGCAAACCCGCGCACGGATTCGGCTCACACATGAACCCCTGCATAGACTGTAAAATACTTATGTTGCGTAAAGCTAAAGATGAGATGCCTGTGGTGGGCGCAGAATTCGTGATTACCGGCGAAGTGCTTGGCCAGCGCCCCATGTCCCAATATAGGCACGCACTCAAGCTCATTGAAAGGAAATCGGACCTTGAGGGTTTGGTGGTCAGGCCTTTATCCGCACAATTGCTCGATGAGACTATCCCTGAGCAGAAGGGGTGGATAACGCGCTCAGCGCTTTTGAATTTTAACGGAAGGAACCGAAGGCCCCAGTTTACGTTGGCAAGACTCTATGGTATTAACGGTTATCCCAATCCGGCAGGCGGCTGCCTGCTTACTGATCCGGCTTTTTCTAGACGGTTAAAGGATTTGGTAGCGCACGGGGAACTCTCGATTGAGAATGTCTCTTTGTTGAAAATCGGAAGGCATTTCAGGATTTCAGATAACGCAAGATTGGCAGTGGGCAGGAACGAAGGAGAGAACAAGGTATTGTTGAGTCTGGCTAAAGGCGGGGATTATCTTTTTATGCCTTCTTCTATTGCCGGGCCTACATCACTGGGTAGGGGGGTTTTTTCTAAAGAGCTTGCCATGCGTTGCGCAGCTATCACCTGCCGTTATTGCGACCTCGATGGATCGCTCACGGCAGAAATAATATGGCGCAGGGTCGCGCATGGGCAGGAAGAGATTATTTCTATCGCGCCGTTTCCAGAAACCGGCCTTGCAGGGCTGCGGATATGAATAAAGAAGCGTTTTTCTACGAAAAAGCAGGCGATAAAGCAGTGCATTGTTTTTTATGCAATCATCACTGCCGTATTCCTGAGAGCGGATTCGGCTTCTGCGGGGTCAGGCAGAATCAGTCAGGCACCCTCTATGCCCTAAACTACGGCAAGGTGATTGCCAGCCATGTTGACCCCATTGAGAAGAAGCCGCTTTATCATTTTCTTCCCGGCACAGAGAGTTTCTCTATTGCGACTGTCGGGTGTAATTTCCGCTGCGGCTTCTGCCAGAATTGGCAGATTTCCCAGGAAACGATGAAGGCAGGGCCTGGGCGGCAAGAAGAGAATACGCCCCTTGAGATCGTCAATGCCGCTGTGCGCTATAATTGTAAGAGCATATCGTACACCTATACGGAACCCACGATTTTTATTGAATTTGCCCTGGATTGCGCAAGGCTGGCTAAAGAAAAAGGGTTATATAACGTATTCGTGACTAACGGGTATATGACGTCTGAGGCGCTTGAGGAATTCGCTCCTTACCTTGATGCTGCAAATGTAGACCTTAAGTTTTTTAAAGAAGCTTCTTATCAGGATATCTGCCATGCGAAGCTTGGGCCGGTTTTGGATTCGATAGAGAAGATGAAACAAAAAGGTATTTGGGTTGAAATAACTACATTGGTTATCCCGGGGCTTAATGATTCAAAAGACGAACTGGGTAAGATAGCCGCATTTATTGCCGGGCTGGACAAAGATATACCCTGGCATATTTCGCGCTTTCATCCCGATTATAAATTCACCGAATATGCTATTACGCCGGAGTCAATTCTCGATAAGGCATATGAGATAGGCAACGCGGCAGGCCTAAGGTATGTATATACCGGAAATGTAGCCGGCAAAGAAAGCAATACCTATTGCCCTGCATGCAAGAAACTTCTCATTAAGCGCAGAATATTTGAGGTATTGGAAAATAAGGTCCAAGAAGATAAATGCACTTACTGTAAGAATGCCATTGCAGGATTATTTGTTGGGTAGGGTAGAGAGCGTTTTACTAGATGCCATTAACCTCAGCTATAGCTGATTGTGCTTGTACGTCGGTAGGGTCGGTAGGGTCAACAACCGGCACTCCGTCAGGAATTACAACTACCCCATCGTTATCGTCCGGGTCATCAAGGGCAATAATGATGCCTGGGTCATCATAAGGGTCGGTTATCGGATTCGTAGTATTCGTGGGGGTAGTAGTATTCGTATTTAGTATCGTCGGCTTCGTTTCGTCAAGAAGGATTTTGAGTCCATCCAGAGTAATCGCGCCATCGCTTGGCGTCGCTTCATTAGTGATCACTGCCATACTCTCTCCCTGCACAATGCCAGAGGCCATGGTATAGACTTTATTGCCGGTAGTGCCGCCGGCTACGGGTGTTGCGCTACAGCTATATTCTGTCGAAGACCAGCTACATGTAAACTCATATCCCTCTTGGGGAGCTGCAGTATAATCTTCAGAAAGATAGGGCGGATTTGCCTGTGTTAGTTCTGTGATACGTATGGGATAGCGGCCATGGCGCACCGCGTATTCCTCGGCAGCATAGGCAATAGTCCTGATTGCCGCTTTTGCCGCCACATCATTGGCATTGCTGCGCATACGCAGGATATTGGGCAGCGCAACCGCAGACAGCGATGCAACTATGCCTATCGCAATCAGTATTTCAACCAGGGTGAATCCTTTTTCGTTCGTCCGGGATCTCATCGCGAACTCCTTACTTAATAAAAAAGCCTGTTCCGTAAAGAACAGGCGCACCTCTTTTGTGTGTTGCATCTCGATTCGGTAACCAGACTATCCCGACGTATCGTCGGGACTCTTGGCTTTGCGCGCATATCCTTACGGATACCTTGCCTTTTCGTCTACTTCCAGGATGTCAAAGACACTACCTTTATTTCTATACTAAGTATAGCACAGAAACACTTGATTTTCAATATACCCGCCTACTATAAAAGCAAGCCTCTAAAAAGATGACCCTGAAAGAACGGTTCCCGTTATATTGGTTGTATTTGTATCATTAATCGGCCCAACGCTTCCTACCACGGACGTAACCGAATCATCTTCTGTAAGTATTAATCCCGCAGTAATAATGAACTTTTTGGTGCCTGAAGGCGCAGTATTGGCTGTTGAGATATTCTTTACGGGTATTGCAAAACATTGATAATCAGCAGCTGACCATGCGCACGAGAATGCATATCCTTGCCTTATTCCCGCAGTGTAGTCTTCGGCAAGATAGCGGGGGCTGCCAGTGGTTAAATTCGCGATTGAGAGCGGATAAAGTCCATTATTATTACGGCTGTATTCTTCGAAAGCCATGCCGATCTGCTTTAAGGTCTCTCTGGCGTATGACTCATTGGAATTTACCCTGGAGCGCGTAATGCTGGGTATGGCCAGTGCTAGTACAATCGCGCTTACCAAGACTACAATCAGTATTTCCACTACCGAGAATCCCTTTTCTCTGGTTATTTTTTTCATTTTTCACTCCTTTTCACTATCAAAAGATCATTTCTTCATCTCCACCCTTGCCACCTACACCGCCACCACCTCCGCCACCGTCATCTCCGCCACCGTCATCTCCGCCACCTCCTATAACTATCGGGTCGTCTTTAATAATCGGTACTGATAAGACGGATGTCAAGAGGAGGTCAGAAGTAATCTGGTACTTTTGGGTATATATTCTCCGGTTTATAGGTATGGCGCTACAAGTAAAATTTGTTAACCCCCACGTACAACTGAAATTAAACCCATAATTAGGATTCGCGGTATACGCATCCGGCAGGTATGGAGGGTTGCCGTTAGTTAAATCCTGTAGAGAGAGGGGGTATTCTCCGTTGTGGTGCCGGGCATATTCTGTTGCAGCCATCGCAATGGTTTTTAATGTTTCTTGTGCGTATTGGCTATTCGCATTGATCCTGGCGCGTACCACAGATGCCATCCCCGCTATTACGAGAAGCAATGAAATCGCAACGACGGTCATGAGTTCCGGCACAGTAAACCCTCTTATACTGCTACTACCCTGTTTTTTCATGCCTCCCCCTTAGCTAAACAAAAAACCTGTTCCGCAAAGAACAGGCGCACTCATTTCGATTCGGCAACCAGACAATCCCGACATATCGTCGGGACTCTTGGCTTTGCGCGCATATCCTTACGGATACCTTGCCTTTTCGTCTATTGCTCTCGTATCTCTATAGGAAGTATAACACACAGTTACAGGATTTGCAAATAAACTTTAAATGAAAACGGCTCTTTTCTATTGCGTTATCTTTTTCTGGGTGATACACTAATATACATTACGCACAAGGTAAGGGCATGCGCACTATCCTCAAAGAAAAAGCCTTTTTAAAGGCAGCTGTTCTCTGTATCATCTTTACTATTGTCTATTTCTTCTTCCTTTCCCAGACTAGGTTTTTTAGCGTCCCCCGCTTTAAATTCGCCGATTTGTTTTCGGTGGTCAGTTACCATACCCAGCCATTGCCACCCAATGTAGATAAAATTAAGGTCATTATTGTTGATGATGCCTCTTATAGGATATTAAAGAAGAGTTGGCCGTGGCCCAGGACAAAATTTGCGGCCCTGCTTGATAAGCTCAGGGTACATCCGCCCAAGGTAATTTTTATGGACATGGTCTTTGCCGGAGAAAGTATAATTCCGGAATACGACACTATATTCGCCGATGCCCTTGCCAAAAGCGGTAACGTGATTCTCGCTGCGTTCCTTGATCCCCGGGGCAGGTATACGGTGCCTTTTGATATCCTGGCCAAAAAGGCCTTAGCCTATGGGTTGGTAAACAAGCCGCGCAACCCGGACCTTTCAGTGCGTTCTTCACGGCTGTTCATCGTTCCTTATTGGGATACAAAACCCTACGATTATGCGAGCGAAATCAAAATCCTCTGCCAATACCTCGGGGCGCCGCTTAAAGGCATCTCGTACGACGGTAGGCATATAGGCATAAAAAGTGCAGACACTATTAAGGCCCTTATCCCTGTGCAGAAAGACGGGGTGATACCGATTCATTTCCGCGTCAAGCTTAATGACCTTGATCCCGTTCCTTTTTGGAAGGTATACAATGACCAGGTGCCCCCGGAAACCTTTAAAGACAAGATCGTATTGGTGGGATCGACTGCAGAGATCTTCCACGATGTGTACCACAGCCCCATTGGATTAATGCCGGGAGTGGCAATACAGGCAAACGCAGTCCTGATGCTTTTAAACAGCGATTTTATCAGCTATATCCCCAAAGGTGTGGAATTTTTCCTTTTGCTTGGGCTTGGCTTAGCCACGTTTTTCTTTGTGTATTTCTTCCCGCCGTCATTTGCGCTTTTGCTTAGCGGCATTGAAACCGCTGCCGTGCTGGGGATAGGTTTTATTATGTTTCAGCGCAACATCCGTTTTGATTACTTTAGTGCCGTTTTTATTATTATAGCGACATACCTGGGGAATACCATTTACAAATACCTTTCCTTATGGATTGAGAACCTAAACCTTAGGACCCTGGCTATTACTGACGGACTCACCGGGCTTTACATACACCGCTATTTTATGCTCAGGATGCAGAACGAATTTGAGCGGGCAGCCCGCTATGATTTGTATTTTTCATTCCTCATCATGGATATCGACCATTTTAAGAATGTCAACGATACATACGGACACCAACAGGGCAATGTAGTATTGAAGCATATGTCACAGATTTTGCAGGCGCAGTCGCGCAAGACCGATTTTGTGGCGCGATACGGAGGAGAAGAGTTCTGCGCAATCCTTACCCATACCAACCTTCAGGGGGCTGTCAATTACGCAGAGAGGGTAAGGCGCGCGGTAGAGGCTTACGAGTTTCCTTACAAGCCGGGTAAGCCTTTGAAGCTTACGATAAGCATTGGGGTGGTTTCATATCCGCAGCACAAGGCAGAAAAAATGGACGGGCTTATCGAAGCTGCTGACAAGGCCTTGTATGAAGCAAAGCATGGCGGCCGTAACCGCGTATGCGCGGCCGGTGCAAGCCAGGGGCCAGTGGCAGAAAGCGACCAGAAATAAGGAGGACCGATGAATGCAGGGCGCAGTGAACGGGATATCGGTTTATTGATTATTCGCATGGGTGTTGGAGTAATGTTTATGTATCACGGTTTCCCAAAGATAACAGGCGGATATGCCCAGTGGCATGAGTTAGGCAAGGCCATGGCTGTCTTTGGCATTACGTTCCTACCTGCATTCTGGGGGTTTATGTCTGCATCCGCAGAATTTTTCGGAGGGATATTTATTGTGCTTGGGGTATTCGTGCGGCCTTTTGCGGTGCTTATGGCAGTTAACATGGTCGTTGCCAGCGCGATGCATCTTACAAAAGGGGACGGGTTATTTGTCGCATCGCACGCCATTGAACTGGCCGTAGTCTTTGTAGGGCTCGTATTCCTAGGCCCGGGAAAATTTAAATTGGGCAAAAAGGAATGAGCATGCGCGCAAGGGGTGCTGTGTGTATACTTGCGTGCGCCCTTTTTTGTTGTACGCCCCAAGTGTTTTTTGGGCTTCAGTGGCAAACCCTGCACGAACAAGCAGACAAGATTACCCTTGATGAAGCGCTGGTTTCCTCGCAGCACAACCCCGCGTCTTTTGATTCCCTCTACGTGCTTGGCCTTGTGTACCTAAATTTCTACAAAACCGAAGACGCAGAAGGTATTTTCAAAAAAATACTGCAACTATCCCCTTCTTCATTCGAGGCGCAATGGGGGATTGCGGAATTGTTGAGAAGGAAGCACGACTTAAAAGAAAGCCAGGCAATGCTTAAAAATATTCTTAAAAAAGCGCCGGGTTTTCCGCCCGCGCTCATTACCCTTGCATATATACGATATACGAATAAGGCGTATGCAGAATCGCTTGCTCTTGCAGAAAAGGTGCTTGCGCAGGGCAAAGGCGCAGTTGATACAAGTAATTATACCAGGGCATTGCTGATTGTTGCCGGCTCCAAAGGGATGCTTGCCCATTACGGCGGGCCGTTGGCGAAAGTAACACACGGCTTAGGGGTGTTGACGTATCTAAAAAAGGCCCAGAGTCTGCAGCCGGATACTGCAGGTGTTTTGTTTGGCTTCGGCGGTTTTTACCTTCTTGCGCCAACAATAGTCGGAGGCAATAACGATAAAGCGGTTGAGTATCTTGAGAAGGCAATACAGGCCGACCCGTTCTTTACCGACGCATATGTGAGGCTGGCACAGGCATATAAGGTAAGGGGGGATAAAGAAAAATATGCCTTTTATCTTAAAAAAGCAAGGCAGATTGACCCGCAGAACGAATTAGCCATAGACATAGAGAGCGGTAAGTGTGATTTTATCTGTGTGGGGAAATAGCGGTTGGCCCTATACGGCCAGGAGCTTTGAAGAGACCTGCGCAAGCAGTGTTTTGTATTCCTTGCGCATCGCAAGGCAGGCGTTTATTGCTTTGGCCTGGCGCAAAAGCCGCTCAATATCATCTTTAAGGCAATCAAGCGCGCCTGAATACATGACCAGCTTTTTGATGGTAAGAAGGTCATGCCCGCTTAGTGTATTTTTTGCCAATACCTTATTGAGGTAGCGTTTATTTTTAGGAGTACTATTCCGGTAGGCATGCCATAAAAGCAGCGTTTTCTTCCCTTCCTTGAGGTCGCCAAGCGCGGATTTACCTATCTCCTTTTCTTTCCCGAACATGTCCAGAAGGTCGTCTTTTATCTGGAATGCCCTGCCCAGGCATAGCCCGAACCGGATGAGTTTGGAAACCTCCTTTTTACCTGCGCCGGCAAGCACGGCGCCTACTACCAGGGGAGAGCAGAAGGTATAATGGGCGGTCTTTAAATCATAGATTTTATAAATATCGCTTCTTTTAATCTCTTCCAGCGGTTTCATCCCATAGAGCAGCTCAACGAATTCGCCGCTGCCTGTGTAGATGGCTGCTTCAATGAACCGTTTCAGCGCGTTTTCTTTGCGTTGCCAGTCCTCTTTTATGGACAGAAAGGCGTGTATTGCCATTGCGTATACGATATCGCCGACCACTATTGCAAGGTCCTGGCCGTTGAATTTTTTGTGTGTATGCGTGCCCAGGCAGGCGTCTAGCGTTTTGTGCATTGAAGGCAGGCCCCTGCGCAAGGCAGATTTGTCGATAATATCATCGTGGATAAGCATAAAATTATGCAGCAGCTCAAGAGACAGTGCGCTGCTGTATAGGTTCTGCGCAGGTTTTTTAGTATACCCCATATACCCGATCACGAACAAGGTCGGCCTTATCCTCTTGCCTTTTCTGGCAATGAATTCCTTGATGGTCTTTGAGAGCAAGGGAGAGATCCTTGCCAGCCCGAACACAGCCTCAAGATTCTTGTTAAACCGGGCGATGCCTGCCTCAATGCGGTTTTTTATATTAATAGGCATAAATTTATGCTAACATATATATATTACAAACTCAAATACATTTTTGGTGCCATGGGACAAGGAAGCATCGTTGGGAAGGGGAAGGCAGCATACCTTGTAAGGGCGTTAAGGCTTCCCTTTCTATCCGCAAGCGTCTTGCCTTTTGTGTTTGGTTCTATGATCGGCTTTCCCCACATGAAGGTGTTTTCCTTTACGCTCGGTTTGGCCATGGTTGCCTTTGCCCACTTAAGCGCCAATCTCATTAATGATTACGCCGACTCAAAATACGGCGTTGACTGGCAGGATATGCGTTTTTACGGGTTCTTCGGAGGCTCCAAACTGATCCAGGAGAAAGTTTTTTCTCAACAGTTCTATCTCAAAATGAGCATTT
>JBFMDA010000005.1:0-52869 GCA_040754255.1 Candidatus Omnitrophota bacterium
CCGCTTGCGTCTTTTGCCGTGTATTGATAAAAGCTCATAGGGTATCCACCACCTTTAAGAATGCCTCCACCACCCGCGGGGAAAATTGGGTGCCGGAGTTCCGTTTTACCTCAGCAATGGCCTCTTGTTTACTTAAGGGCACTTTCCGGTAGGCACGTTCAGAACGCATGGTTTCGTAGGCGTCTGCCAGGTGAATTATCTGGGCACCTAACAGTATCCCTTCCCCTTTGAGGCCCTTGGGGTAACCGCTGCCGTCATAATGTTCGTGGTGCTGCCTTACTAATTCTATAACATCGTTCAAAAAGGTCAAGGGTTCCAATATCTGTGCGCCCATCTGGGGGTGGCGCTTAATCTGCTCCCATTCTTCAGCGTCCAGGCCTGACGGCTTGGTCAATATCCTGTCCTCGATGCCTATCTTTCCCAAATCGTGCAGTTCGCTCGCCTGCCTGACATGCTCAAGATCCCTGGCAGACAAACCCATCTCCTGGGCAATAACCACGGCGATGTTCGCCACATTCTCGGAATGGCTGTGTGTGTAATGATCCCGCGCGTCTATTGCCTGCGCCAGCGCCTTTATGGTACGCATGTAGGTCGAGCGCAGGTCTTCGTAGAGGCGCGTCAGGTTCCTCGTCGATTCGTCTATCCTTTTTGCCAAAAGCAGGTTTTGTTTCTGCAGCGCCGCATTCTGCTCTTTGAGGATAGCGGCAAACTTGCGGCTGTCTGCAAGTATTGCGTGCAGCTCAAGCCCTTTTGCGACCACGCTCAAGAGCCTTTCGGGAGTACTATCATTGCTGATGGTGTCATAGGCACCCAGAAGCCTTGAGTCTTCCAAGAGCCTGGCATGGCCGTTCTTTTCCGAAAGGATAATCACGCAATCCGGGTCAACTGCCTTAAAGCGCTTAATGAGCTCCAGCCCGTCCAACCCCCCTATGACAAACGGCGCGATTACCAGGTCGAATTGGTTATCTTTAAAAACAGAGAGTGCGGTATCCGGGTTGGCGTCAAAGGAAACTGCGTATCCGGCCTTATCCACAAGGACCTCTTGCAGCTTGCGCGTCACAGAGCCGTCCTGTTCGATGCACAATATTTTTTTTGATTCGGGCATAGTTATTCTTCGGTGGTAACGCGCAGTGCTTCTTCGATAGAAACCGTCCCCTCTTTCACCTTGAGGAACGCATCGTCCCTAAGCGTCTTCATGCCGTTCTTACCGACGGCGTATTCCTTGATTTCGTCGAGTGATTTTTTCTTGATAATCATCTCGCGGATCACATCGTCGATCAAAACAGCCTCAAGTATGGCAACGCGGCCGTAGAAACCGGTATTATTGCAATGTTTGCAGCCTTGCGCGTTATAAAAGGTAGCTTTCTCCTTAAACCCGATATCTACGAGGAATTCGTGAGGCACCTCAACGGCTTTTCTGCACTTCGGGCAGATCCTGCGGCACAGCCTTTGCGCACAAAGCATCACAAGGCTGGAGGAAACCAGAAACGGCTCCACGTTCATATCGATAAGACGGGTAATGCTTGAGATGGCATCATTGGTATGCAGCGTCGATAGTACCAGCTGGCCGGTAAGAGAGGCTTTTACCGCGATGTCTGCGGTTTCCGAATCTCGTATTTCTCCGATCATAATGACATCGGGGGTCTGGCGCAGTATAGAGCGCAAACCCGAAGCAAAATCAAGCCCGATCTCGGGCTTTACCTGAATCTGCGTTATCCCCTCTACCTGGTATTCCACCGGATCCTCGATAGTAACTATGTTCCTCTCCGGGGTATTAAGCTGATTCAATACCGAGTAGAGGGTCGTTGACTTTCCGGAACCCGTAGGCCCGGTCACCAGTATCATGCCGAAAGGTTTGGCAATGGCTTCCTTGAAAATCCGCAAAGGCTGCTCGGAAAAACCCAGCTTATCCAGCCCTATGGACAGGTTCGTTTTGTCCAGGGAACGTAAAACAAATTTTTGGCCGAATTTAATGGGGAGGCTTGAAACGCGGAAATCTACTTCCCTGCCTTCAAACTTTACCTTGAACCTTCCGTCTTGCGGAATACGGTTCTCCGTAATATCAAGGTTGGAAATAATCTTTAAGCGTGCAAGAATCGCATTCTGGTTCTTCCTGGGCAATTTGAATATCTCATGCAAAGAGCCGTCAATGCGATAGCGCACCCGTAGTCCGTCTTCTTCGGGCTCCACGTGCACGTCAGAAGCCCTCCTCTTGAGCGCCTCGGTAAGCATGAGGTCAACGAGCTTGACTATGGTCGGCTTCTCGCTCTCCTCGATCGCGCTGCTAAGTTCTATCTCCTCGTTTCTTAAGAGCTCTAAGTCCTTTGCGTCTAAGCCTGCGTCGGCAAGGGTACCTTCTTTGAGCATTTTCTGGATATCGACGCCTGACCCGTAATGCGACTGGATAGCTTTGAGTATTTCCTCTTCAGAACTCAGCACGGTATCAATACCGCATCCGGTCAATGCCTTGAGGTCATCAAGGGCGAATATGTTAAGGGGATCAACCATGGCCACGGTAATCGTATTGCCAAGCCGGGAAAGGGGTATCACGGAATACTGGCGGGCGATGTGTTCCGGGATCAATTTGATAATGTCCGGGTCGAATTTGTATTTGGAAATATGCAAGGTGGGGATATAAAGCTGATTCGATATCAGGGATAATAAGTCCGCGTCGGAGATGTAGCCTTCTTCAACCAGGACCCTGCGCAACGGCACCTGCTTGGTCTTCTGGATCTCCAGCGCCTTATCCAGCTTCTCTTTAGGAATAAGCCCGCTCTTGAACAATATGTCGACGATAGTCTCTTTGAGTGCTTGCATCGTAGTAAAAGGTTGCGGTTAAGGCTAAGGTCAAGGTGAGCATGCTGCCTCAGCCTGGGCCTTAACCTTAGCCTTTTAGTTTAGTTCTCGTCGGGTGCGGTTACCCGGACAACTTCCTCAAGTGTAGTGAGCCCCCGTAACACTGCGCTCATCCCCTCTTCTCTAAGCGTCCTCATCCCTTCCTGCCGCGCCTGCTGCTTGATCAAATGTTCCTGGGCACGGCTTAAGATTAGCTCCCTTACCTTGGGGGTCAAAAGAAGCAATTCCGCAATGCCCAGCCTTCCGCTATAGCCGAAATTAAAACAACGGCTGCAGCCTTTACCCCGGAAAAATTTTGTTTTCTGTTTTCCGTCAAGCTTTATCCTGAGGGTACGCAAGATGTCTTCATCGACTTCATACTCTTCCTTGCAGTGAGTACATATCCTCCTGATCAGCCTCTGGGCAACAATACAGACTACCGAGGAATTAATAAGGTATGGCTCAACGCCCATATTGACCAAACGGATGATCGAGCCGCTTGCCGTAGTAGTGTGTAGCGTCGAAAGGACAAGGTGGCCGGTAAGGGCGCTCTTAATGGCGATATCCAGAGTCGGGAAATCCCTGATCTCGCCGATCATGATGATGTTCGGGTCCTGCCTTAATATAGAACGCAGGGAGCTGGCAAAGGTAAGCCCTATCTCCTGCCGGACGGTAACCTGGTTTATCCCTTCCAACTGGTATTCTACCGGGTCTTCGACGGTGACGATATTCTTATCAGGGGCATCAACGGACTTTAATACCGAATAAAGGGTGGTGGTTTTTCCAGACCCGGTCGGGCCGCACACAAGGATCATCCCGTGAGGCAGGCGGGAGATCTTTTCAATCTTGGTGATGATGTCCTGGCTAAAACCAAGCTGCTCCAGGTTAAGCATTGCCTGGCTTTTGTCAAGGATACGTATCGCCACCTTTTCTCCGAAGCTTGAGGGTAAAATGGAAACCCGAAAGTCTACCTCCTTGCCGGCAACCCGTGCCTTAAAGCGGCCGTCTTGCGGCAACCTGTGCTCGGCGATATCCAATTCTGATACAACCTTAATCCGCGAGACAATCGAGGGATGCATCCGTTTCGGGGGTGCTTCGGTAATCTGCAGTACTCCGTCCACCCTGTAGCGGACCCTGAGCTTTTTCTCAAATGGCTCTATGAGAATATCCGATGCCTTTTTCTTCACCGCCTCGTCAAGCAACATGTTGGTAATTTTTATAACCGGGGCGTCCTGGCTAAGCCTTCCTAACTCCTGGTCGCTGGGAGCGCTTTCGGAATCCTCCTTAATAAGCTCTATTGAGGTATCAGACATCTCTTTTACAAGGCTGTTGAGCATATCCTTGGCAAGGTCAGGGTATGAGACCTCCACTGTCTGCACGATATCTTGTAAAGAGGCAATAATAGGGTTGATCTTGTAACCGGTCAGCTTCTCGACATGGTCTATGGCGAATATATTGAGCGGGTCTGCCATTGCCAGGGTCACGGTGTCTCCCATCTTGGAAATAGGGACTATCTGGTAGTGGCGGCTCACTTCGATTGGAATAATCTTTACTATCTCGGGGTCAATCTTGAGGCGTTTTAAATCGATGAGGGGAAAATCAAGGCCTTCGCTTAACGCAGAGATGAGGTCGTTTTCTTTTACGAAATTGAGCTCTACGATGATATCGCGCAGCTTCCCGCCTTTTTTCTTCTGAACCTCTATAGCCTCGGCAAGCTGCTCTTCGGTAATGAGCTTGTTTTTGATGAGAATATCTGTGAGGCGTTCTTTTAGTGAGATCATATATTGAAGGGTCCATGGTCTATTGTCTATAGACTATGGACTATCGACCCAAGGTTATGTAAACGAGAATCCTATGCCTTGTCTTTATAATGTTTCTCAATCGCCTTCTTGATGTCGGAGGCGGTACAGACAAAGATCTGGACATTGCAACCAGAAAGCAGCTCGATATCCTCGACAGCCTGGATATTCAACGGATTGGACATACCGACGCTTAGGTTATTGCCGATTTTGTCAATCGGCATGAGTAGGTATTGCCTGCAGACCCTGGACGGTATAATCTTGGTCATATCGGGGTTGATTTCGTAATTATCCAGTGGCAGGTAAGGAAAGCCGTATTGCACGGTGAGTGCATGTGCGATATCTTCTTCTTTGGCAAAACCGAGCTCAACCAGAATTTCCCCGATAAGCCCGCCCTTCTCTTTCTGGGTAGACAAAGCCCTATCCAGCTGATTCTGGTTAATGATCCCCTGCTCTACGAGCAATTCTCCGAGCTGTTTTTTAATAATCCTTATTGGCATATGCGCTTCTCGTTAAAGCTTACGATCATGTTCTTGCCCTGGCGCTTTGCGGCATCAAGCAGTTCTTTGGCCTTTTCGATAAGCTCGGCTGAGGTAATTCCGTCGAGCGGGTTCTCGCTCACTCCGCCGCTTACGGTGAGCTTTCGCCTTGGCTCCTGCTCTTTGGAAAAAGAGGATTCTATTTTTTTGCGTATATCTTCCGCCAGGTCCTTTGCCTGCCTTTTATTCTTCTCAGGCAGCACAATCGCGAATTCATTATCGTCAAACCGGGCAACCCGGTCAATCTCGCTTACCGACGCCCTAATCAAAGAGGCGATGTTGCGTAAGGTAGATTCCGACTGAAGAGAACCAAAGCTATTCTTGTAGGTGCCAAAATTATCGATGTTCAACATAATGAAGGCGCACGGCCTCTGGCAGACCACCGCCCTTTTGATCTCTTCTTCGAGGCGGTTGACGATATACGCTTTATTATAGAGCCCGGTGAGCGGGTCTTTAATCTCTAGCTTTTCAACCTGGTGCAGCAATAAATCGTTCTCTATCGCAATCGCAATCTGTTTGGCGAAAATATCCAACAGGTCTATATCGTCCTTCTCATAGCGGTAGCTGTCCCTTGAATTGCCCACGCCCAGTATCGCGCTTACCATGCCCCTGCAATATATCGGCAGCGACACCGTGTTATGGATTTTGAATTTATCGTAAAATTCGATCTTTGAGCTGTCCGGCACCACATTTTCCTTATCGATGATAAGGGGCTTGTTGTATTTGATTGCCTTGCTAAACACCTCTTTATTGGGGTCAATGGTGAGCGAAAGCAGGCTGCTTGCCCCTATGCCATCGGCTATCTTCATGGAGAAATTCTGGCCTTCTTCTTCCCTCATGAGAAGGAAAGAAACATCCGAATCTGCAAGAAGCCGCGACTTCTCGGTTGCCAGCTTTACGATCTCCTCGATCTTCACGCCCTGCGCGATCAAAGAGCTTATCTGCAACAGCGATGAAAGCACCAGGATGCGTTTTTGAATCTCGAAATTGATCTCGGTGGTCTTAAGGCTGTAGCCCTTGAGTTCATCCATGTAGTCGCGGATACGCTGCGTCATCTGATTAAGGGAATCGCCCAGGTCGCCGACCTCATCAATACGCTCTAGCTCAACCGTACGGTTGATATCGCCGGCTGCAATAAGCTTGGCAATCGTAGCCAGGGAAATAATACGGTCCATGACCTCTTTGACCACGAAGAACCCAATCCCCGAAATCAATACGCTTATGCCTATCGAAATCCAGATATCCAGTTTCAGTCCTATGTTGGGAAGGACATAGTTGGACACTATGTAAATGAAGACAAGTAAAGGCAATATGGACATTAGCGTGAATGCAATCTTTAATTTATAATGGATATTTTGCGAAGATAAGGAAAGTACGACGTTCTTTTTCATAGCCCCCTCCCGGGTTTATGGCATGACCGATTTCTTTTTGAATTATAATTATACATCTTATCTTCTGCTATTGCAATCACTTTTAGTGGAAGGGGCTGTATCGCTCAATACACCAGCTGCATCTGCCTCTGTGCGTAGCGTACTCTTGGAAACGCCGGTATCAAGGAAATCCCAGGGTAAAAGCTCTTGCCTGTGCCTTTCTCGCACATACCAGTCAGGGCTCATACGGTTTGCCCGGAATGCCTCTTCCCAGAGGTCAAACCTGAACATATCCTGCCAGGCATCAAAGCGAGCGCCATGCGTAAACGCATGCAATATGACCTCGCTTAAACGCCTGTCACCGCGCGCAAGCACTGCTTCAAGAAAACTCATATCGAGGTTATGAAAACTGAAGTTAAAGCGTAAACGCCCGGTGCGTTCTTTAAGAATGGCAAATTTAGCCTGTAGGTGCACGCGGTCTTCCATGCGCAGCCATTGCAACGGCGTATGCGGCCTGGGTATGAGGGCGTTCACGCTGAGGCTGATGCGCGCAGGACGATTAACAGCCTTACGCCTTGCTTCTGAAACCCGCTTGCCTAACTGCACGATCTCTTCTATATCGTTCTCTTCTTCGGAGGGAAGGCCGATCATAAAATACAGCTTTATATTCTGGTAACCGTGCGCAAAGGCCTCTTGCAGTACTGTAAAAAACCCCTCTTCGTCAAAATCCTTGCCAAGGATACTGCGCAGCCTCTGCGTCGCTGCCTCAGGCGCAAAGGTCAGGCCGGTCTTCTTGATGCGCGCAATCAGAGATGAAAGCCTCCCTGCAACCAGCCGGGGTTTAATAGAAGGCAACGATATGCTCACTGCCTCTTCTTTAAAAGTATCAATCAGCGATTCTACCAACCCTTCGATACCCGGATAATCGCTCACCGACAAGCCGAAGAGGGATATCTCTTCATAGCCGGTTGAACGGTATAACTCCTTGGCGAGCCGCATAACCGTTTCCGGAGTCCTTACGCGGTAAGGAAAATACTGGGTCCTCGCCTGGCAGAACCGGCAGCGGTTCGGACAGCCGCGCATAATCTCAAGCGCTGCCCGGTCATGGATTATCTGGACATACGGCACCATCCAGCGCGTCGGATAAGGAGTGTTTTCTAAATCAGGCACAAAGCGTTTTTTCACCACCGCAGGCACGCCAAGGGTGTTGGGCGCAAACTCAATCAGCCTGCCCTGCTCATCGTATGAAACCTTATATAATGACGGGACGTATACTCCCTCGATCCCCGCAAATGCCTTCAAAAGTTCTTCTCTGCTCATTTTTGATTCCCTGAAAGCAGTTTTGTAGCGGCGCAACACAGCCATGAGCTCCACAACCACCTCTTCTCCTTCACCGATCACAAACGCATCAAAAAAGGCATGCAACGGTTCGGGATTGAGGGTGCACGGCCCGCCCCCGATAACAAGGGGATCTTGCGCGTTGCGTGCTTCGGATAAAAGCGGGACATTGCCCAGCTCGAGCATATTCAGTACGTTAGTGTAATTCAGTTCGTGGCTCAGGCAGAAGCCGATGCAGTCAAATTCGCCAAGCCTTCTGCCTGATTCAAGCGATGCAAGCCCTTCATGGCGGGTGCGTAGTATATGCTCCAAATCCATGCCAGGAGAAAAGAACCGCTCGCACGCAACATCGTCAATGCGGCCCAGCGTATCATAAATAATCCGCGTGCCGACATTGCTCATCCCTACTTCGTACAAATCGGGAAAACAAAGCGCAAAGGTAATAAACGCCTTTTCGAACGGTTTTGAAAAAACGTTCCATTCGCCGCCGATGTATTGGCCGGGTTTACGTACCTCACACAGGTAATCTTGACGCATAGAAAACCTCACGCAATAACATCAAGCACGTAGCCAAACGTTTGTAAGGATTAAAATACAGCCCGGGTCTTGTTGATGTTCACCAGGATTCCCAGCGAAAGAAGCGTAGAAAACAGCGACGAGCCGCCGTAACTCATCAAAGGCAAAGGAATGCCGACTACAGGGGCAAGCCCCAGGTTCATCGCCACGTTGATAAAAACCTGCAAAGACAGCATCGCAGAAATACCCAACGCAAGGAGCCTGCCGAAATGGTCATACGTCTTTGCGGCGATCAGGATGCCCTGGCGGATAAGAAGGTAATATAACCCCAAAAGCGCGCCCCCGCCTAACAACCCCCACTCTTCGATAAAAGTGGCAAAGATAAAATCGGTGTGCGATTCAGGCAGGAAATAAAGCTGGCTTTGCGTGCCCGATAACCAGCCTTTCCCCAAGAAGCCTCCCGAACCGATGGCAATTTTTGACTGGATGATAGTATATCCTGCCCCGAGCGGGTCGATATTGGGGTTTAAAAAAACTATCAGCCTGTCTTTCTGATAGTCCCTTAAAAAATGCCAGCCTAACGGCAGGAATACGAGTATCAGTCCGATAAATGCAAGAAGGTAGCGCAGTTTCACATGGCCCAGGAAAAGCATGACCACAAATATCATCATGATCATGACGGCACTGCCTAAATCCGGCTGCTCGATAATCAGATAGAGCGGAACACTCAAGAATAAAAGCGGCAAAAGTATTGCCCTGAATGCCCCAAACTTACCTACTCTCAAAGATACGTCGTGCACAGACTTTGCGCTAAAATACCGCGCATAAAATATTACAAACATCAGCTTTACCAGCTCAGAAGGCTGAAAATTGAACCAGGCGACTTTAAGCCACCGCTGGGCGCCCAGACGCACTACGCCCAGCACAAATACCAGGAATAGCAAAAAGAGCGCAAAGGCGTAAAGGAAATAAGAAAAATCCCATAAATTACGGTAATTAAAATGTGAGGCAATCGAAAAAATGACAAGACCCAGGATCACCCAGAAGATCTGGCGCTGATACGTCAACTGCCAGTAGCGGTCGTCTTTCTGATGGGTGTTGCTATAGATGGACATAATGCCCAGCACGCACAAGATAAGGGCAATCACGGTAATCCTGACACCCGCATCCCTCATAGAACTCCCCCCGAGCACATATCAGCAATAACCTCTTTGGCGACCACACTGGCAGCATACCCAGAGCCGCCGTGCTCCAGAAACACACAGAGCACATACTTGGGTTTTTCAAAAGGAAAAAATCCGATAAACCAGCCGTGAGGCAGCTTCCCGGTCACTTGGGCGGTGCCGGTCTTGCCGGCAACTTCCACGGGAAGGCTGGCAAGTAAATAAGAGGTCCCTTCGGGATCCGCGACAACGTTGCGTAACCCTTTACGCACTGTTTCTATAGTGCTCTTTTGGATAGGCACCGAAGACGCTTTCCTGAAGCCGGCAGAAACATCCCTGCCTTGTATATCCTTGATGACATGGGGCCAGACGAGCGTTCCTCTATTAGCAAAGACTGCCATCACGCAAGCCATCTGCACCGGAGTCACCAAAACCTCGCCCTGCCCGATGCTAAAGTTTGCGGTATCCCCGTCGTACCAGGTTTTCCGTTTATACACCTTATCCCAGAGGGGGTCGGGCATGAAACCGCCTGTTTCAGCAGACAGGTCAATACCCGTAGGCTTAGAAAGCCCGAACTTGACGGCGTAATCATGTATCAGCTGCGGCCCGAGCAGGATGCCGGTCTTGAAAAAAAAGACGTTGCAGGAACGGGCAATTGCGCCGATTATGTTTTGGGTGCCGTGCGTATTCCAACAGGCAAACCTTCTCCTGCCGATAGTCAACCCGCCGTCGCAGGTAAAGGCTGTCGAAAGGTTGATTTTTTTCGTCTCCAGGGCACCCGAGGCAACGATTAATTTAAAAAGGGAACCGGCAGGATAGGCGCCGCTGATCGCCCTGTTAAATAGAGGAGCCTTGGGGTCATTGAAAAGTTCCTGCACTGCTGCAGCGTTTTTCTCCACAAAGACGGCCGGGTTAAATGAAGGCTTGCTCACCATAGCCATCACCTCGCCGCTGGACGGGTCCATGACGATTACCGCGCCGCGCCTATCTCCCAGTTTACTTTCTGCTATCCTTTGTATCTTAAGGTCAAGCGCAAGCTGGATATCCCTGCCTGACTGCGCAGGCCTGAACCCGATCATCCTGACGAATTTTCCTTTTCGGTCAACTTCAACCGATACACCTCCGTCTTCCTGGCGCAAGTAATAATCATACTGCTCTTCTACCCCGCCGAAACCCACTATATCCTTTGTGTTATAGCCGTAATCCGCAAGCTTAGTAAGACGCCAACGGTCAATCTCGCCCAGATAGCCAAGCACATGCGCGCCAAGTTCGCCTTCAGGGTAGTGGCGCAGCGGCTGAGGCTCTATGGTAAATCCGCCCAGTTCCGGCTTCATTTCCTCAAGGGCGATGGCTTTCTTGATTTCTATATTCTCCGACACCACTACCGGGATGCTCAACGATATAAAATTCTGCCTGTAGGAGCGCTTTAACGCAGCACTATCTTTGCCTGTTATCCTGGAGAGCCGGGAGAGAATCTGGTCGGGATTGCTGAATTCCGACGGCAACACCATCAGGTTGTAGGAAATCATATTATCCACAATCACATCGCCGTGGCGGTCAAGGATCCTGCCCCGCCTGCCGGGTTGCGGTATGAGCCGGATGCAGTTTTTTCTGCTCAGTTCGCTGTACTTGTACCCATGGATGATGCTTAAGTTCGCCAGGCCCAGGAAAAGGACCACAAACACAACCAGCACCACAAAATTAAAGAATCGTATCCTCGGCATCCCTGTACTCGATTAGCGGTTTAACCAACTTCCATATGACCGACATTGCAAATGCGGTATAGAGCGCCCCGAGAATCATAATCCGTAAAAAAACGCCCGGCGGCATAGTTTCTCCGAGAAACACCAGGACCGTTCTTGCGCCGATAGATTGCAATATCACAATAATAGCGGCCAGCACTGAATAAAGAAGGATGCTGTCAATGACAATTTTCTTGGAAAGCGCAACAATAAAAAGGCTCCACAACGGAAACAGCAGTGTATGCAGCCCAACAGGAAACGGCGAAAAGACGTCTTTTAAAACCCCGATATACACGCTTAACGCCAGGGCCTTGCCGGGTTTAAAGTTAAGCGTGGCAATAATCATGGCAATAAGCAGGAGATCCGGCTTGACGGAAAAGACCTTGAGGGCGTTTAGCCACGTTGCCTGCAGCAAACAGAAGGCACACACCAGCAACGCATAGGCTGTTGTCTTCATGGGATAATAATGAGTACTTCTTCCAGACGAGAGAGCTCAACAAAAGGTTTAAGCAGCGCGTAACGGCTTAAGCCCGAAAACTCGTAGCCTACGGAAACAACCTTGCCGATAGGGATGCCCTTTGGGTAGACCTGGCTGAGGCCGGAAGTGATAATCGTATCGGAAACCGTGATATCGCTCTCAAGCGGAAGGTAACGCATCACCAGGGAACCGCTCAAGCTTCCGGATACCAGCCCTTCCTGACGGCTGCGCTGCACTACTGCCGATACGCTCAAATTGGGGTCATTAATCAGCATAACCTTGCTTGAACGCGAGCCTGCCTCGATCACCCTGCCTATAAGCCCCTTGTAGCCTACCGCAACAAATCCGTTTCTTATCCCTTGAGAGGTCCCCTTATCGACGATTGCCACCGAAGACCAGTCATCGACAGAAGAACCCACAACCCGCGCGGCAATCACCCTATAAGAAGTCTTCTGTTTAAAATCAAAAAGGGCGTTGAGCCGCGCATTCTCAAGCACTACGTCGTCGTATTCGATGAGCTTCTGCCTGAGGATGGCTATTTCTTTCTTAAGTATCGCATTTTGGATCATGTTGCGGTGGTAAAAGACGAAACCGTTGAATTCATCGCTTACGAATTGGAGGAAGCTAAGCGGAAGCTTCAATACGTTTAGTAGGGACGGCCTTGTGAGGGGGACGATAACGGCAAGGAGCAATACGCAGGAAAAACTGATACCGGCAATACCTAATTTTTTCTTATTAAGCCTAAACACATTTTATAGTGTAAGTCGTCAGGTCTGGATTTCTGATTTAATCGAAACCGTGACGTCGTCAAGATAACGGACTTCGTCTAAGACCTCTCCGGTGCCACGCACCACGGCAGTAATCGGATCATCCGCGATATGCACGGGAAGGCCGGTTTCTTCGGAAATAAGCTTGTCGATGCCTCTTAACAGCGCACCGCCTCCTGCCATGACGATTCCATGCTCAATAAGATCTGCGGCGAGTTCGGGCGGTGTCCGCTCCAGGGATATCTTGGTGATTTCCAGGATCGCCCTTAATGGCTCCTGGAGAGCCTCTCTCACCTCTTCAGAAGTCAGGATTACGGATTTAGGCAATCCTGTAATCAAATCCCGGCCCTTGACTTCCATGTTCATCTCTTCTTCCAGGGGATAGGCTGAACCGATTTTAATCTTTATCTCTTCTGCGGTCCGCTCCCCGATCATAACGTTGTATGTCTTCTTCAAATATTCGATAATGGCTTCGTCAAGCTCATCGCCGCCGATGCGTATTGATTTCGAGAAGACCACGCCGGAAAGCGAAATGACCGCCAGTTCCGTAGTCCCGCCTCCGATATCAATAATCATATTTCCCATAGGTTCGTTGATGGGTAATCCTACGCCTATTGATGCAGCCATCGGCTCTTCAACAAGCTTTACTTCCCGTGCGCCTGCGCGCTCGGCAGAATCCTTCACCGCCCGCTTCTCTACCTCCGTGATACCCGAGGGTATGGCAATCACTATCCGCGGCCTTACCAGTACCCTGCGGTGATGGACCTTCTTGATGAAATAGCGTAACATCGCTTCGGTTATTTCAAAATCGGCGATTACGCCGTCTTTCATCGGCCTTATCGCCACGATATTGCCCGGGGTACGGCCAAGCATGCGTTTTGCCTCCTCCCCGACTGCCCTGACGATAGAAGTCCCTCTCTTGATTGCCACAACCGAAGGCTCGCACAATACCACGCCCTCGCCCTTGACGTATACCAAGGTTGTTGCGGTGCCCAAGTCAATCCCCATGTCATTTGAAAACAGACCAATAATATAATTTATTGACTTTTTTATTATTTCTTTGACTTTTGGTCTAATCATACCTTCTCCTTTTAAACTAGGAAGATTGTATCAGAGTTTAAACTACGTGTCAAATAAAAAGTTATCAACTTTTTACCGAAAACGCCCGGATCATGCGCGTAAAACCGGGGAATGATTTATCGATACAGCCTGCGTCATCCAGTTTGGTCGTGCCTTCTGCTGCCAGGCCTGCGACAATCATGCTCATTGCGGTCCTGTGGTCGCCGAAACTACGCACAGAAGCCCCGTGTAATACCTTGCTTCCTGTAATACGGATGGCTACGCGCCCTGTCTTGCGGAATACTTCGACGCCAGCTCCCATTTTTTTTAAATTCTCCCGCATAGAAATGATGCGGTCGGTTTCTTTAACCTTAAGCTCTTCAATCCCTTCGAAGACGCTCTTGCCTCGCGCAAAAGAAGCAGCAACCATCAATACGGGCAACTCGTCTATCAGCAAAGGTATTTCTTCTTTGCTGACCCTCACTCCTTTTAAGTGCCTGCTTCTTACGCGTATGGTCCCCATAGGCTCAAAATTGTGTTTTGTGGGCATAAGTATCCGGATATCCGCACCCATCCGTTTTAAAACCTTTACAATGCCCAGCCGCGAAGGATTTAAGCTCGTATTTTCAATAGTGATCTCTGCGCAAGGCACCAGAGTAGCCAGCACCATAAAAAAACTTGCCGAAGAGATATCTCCGGGGATATATATCCTTCCGGGAGACACAAGCGCGCGGGCGCCGCTCACAACTGCCTTTTTCCCGGCATACCGTATATCCGCACGAAACAGTTCAAGCATTCGCTCAGTGTGGTCCCTGGTTTTTACAGGCTCGATGACTGAAGTCTTGCCTGCGGCAAAAAGCCCTGCCAAGAGTATTGCCGACTTCACCTGCGCCGAAGCGATAGGTAGCGTATAGGCAATAGGTTTTAATTTGCTTCCCCTAATCGATATGGGCGGGTATTCCTCCCTCTTTGAGCCTCTCTTCACGCATACGGAATCGACCTGTGCCCCCATCATGCGTAGCGGAACGGTGACGCGCATCATAGGCCTTACGGAAAGGGATTTATCCGCGACAAGCCTTGCTTGAAAATCTTGGCCTGCCAGTATCCCCAGGGTGAGCCGTAAGGTTGTCCCGGATTCGCCAACATAGAGCGATGAACAGGGAGGCCTGAAACCATACAATCCCTTTCCCGTAATACGGACATCTGCGCGGAATCCTTCCAAGCGCTTTATGGCAACCTTGATTCCCAGTTGCTTGAGTACTCGTAAGGTAAAAAGACAATCGTTATTAAGAGGATAATTGTGCAATACGGTTGTGCGGCTGCTTAAGGCGCTCAGCAGCGCAGCTCGGTGGGATATGGATTTATCTCCGGGCAGGCGTATGGCAGCACGAAAAGAAGGTAAAGACCTGACCGAGAAAGGCCTCATTTTGATTTTAATACGACCTTATCGCCCTCGCTGACGCGATTTTTCAAGTCCTTATGCTTGGCATCCATCACAAAGGTTGCGGCGGACATGGAATCGTGAAGCTTGTCAATTTTGACATCGCCCAAATACGCATTTTCGTGATAGACGGAGAATACATTATTTACCCTTACGCCGTCCTTGCTCCCTAAGTTAATGACGACGAAATCGTATTCTTTGTTGAGGGTGAGCACTTTCCCTTCGAGGGCCTTTGTGCGCGGTTGCGCGAGCATCTCTTGCTCGGGTTCTGTAAACTCAGGACCCTCGGGAGCGATTATGATCTTGCCTAATTCCACATCGCTCTCTGAAGGGGCACTTGCCTGCGCCCCCTTAAGCTTCTCTTCCAACTCGTCCTTCTTTGACTGAAGGTCTTTCAATTCATCTTTGAATTTCTTTACTTCATCCTGGGCCTGAGCCACCTTGGCCTCAAGGTCAGCGCGCTGCTTCTCCTGAAGCTCCAGTGCCGTCTTAAGCTGCGAAACCTTATTAAGCGATTCTTCTTTCGCGGCCTTTTCCGTAGTCAGGTCTTCGGTTAAATTTTCAATCTGCAGTTCATACGCCTTCAATTTTGATTCGAGGTCAGCGATCGTCCTTTTTGCGCTCTCAAGTTCTGTCTGGACCGCCCTTTGCTTTGAGGATAGGGTCTCCATATCTTTTTCCAGTGTATCGGCTTTTGTTTTTTCCTGTTGCATAAGATAGAATGCCCCTCCTGCCAAGGAAAAAGAAACGATAATCAAAAGGAACAAGATAAGAACAGAAATTTTACCCTTACTGGACATACATCCTCCTTTTCTCCTCTTTTCTGATTTTTTTACTATATCATTTTCGGAACAAAAATCAAGTCTTATTTTGCTGCGTTGAAGCGGGTTACGGGCGATTTAAGAAACTCTCTAAACAGCCCTGGAAGCTGTGAATTGAATTCCATGAACTTCTTCCTGCGGGGATGAAAAAAACCGAGTGTGGCAGCATGTAATGCCAGCCTTTCGCAGGCGTTATTCTTCCCGTATTTAGTATCCCCCAGAATAGGATGGCCTATAAACGCAAGGTGGACCCTGAGTTGATGCGTCCTGCCTGTATGCGGATGAAGCTCAACAAGGCTTTTTTCGTCGAGCCTTTTGAGTGTGCGATAAAACGTCTTGGCATACCTGGGATTTTTTACCGATAGCACCGACATCTGCTTTCTCTTGTAAGGGTGCCTGCCTATGGGCAACTCGACGATATTCTCGTCAAACTCCATCCTCCCTTTTACCAATGCCACATAGATACGCTTGATACTGTGTGCAGCGAACTGTTTGGCAAGTGCAAGGTGCGCAGAGTTCGTTTTGGCGACCACCATTACCCCGGACGTTTCCTTGTCGAGCCTGTGGACTATGCCGGGCCGGTTGGGGTTTACGTCCGAAAGGTGTGCAAACCGGTGAATAAGGGCGTTTGCCAGGGTATGCTCATAATTCCCCGGTGCAGGATGGACGACTAAGCCGGGCGGCTTCTCAATAACAGCCAGGTCCTCGTCTTCATAATATACCTCAAGCGGTATGGGCTCTGGCATGAGCGCATGCATTTCTTTGTCCGGTATGCACACGGCGATGCGGTCACCGCACAATACTTTATGGTGCGGCGTTGTTACAGGGCTTGAGTTCACCTTAACCTTTCCGCTCCTGATAATCCCCTGCAAGAAGGTGCGCGAAAGGCCGTCTCTATGGCCGAAAGAACCGTGTAAGCACAAATCAAGCCTTTTGCCGGAATATAGTTTCTCGACGGTAACCGTATATTCTTTCATGGTTGTGGTATTTTGGAAATTTGATTATCGGCTACGTGCGGGGGTATTTTTCTGCTGCAGGAGCATCACATATCCCAGCAGTATCGCACCCACAGTAACCGCGCTATCCGCGATATTAAAAACGGGCCAGATACGAAAATCGAGGAAATCGACTACGTGCCCGCGGAGAAGGCGGTCGATCAGGTTGCCAACTGCCCCGGCAGCAATCAGGCATAAGGATATATCGTAGAGGCGGTTAGTAGTCCTTTTACGAAAAAAATCAAGCGCGATGAGGAATATGGCTAAAACGGCACTGGCAATAAACAGGATTGCCTGGTTCTTAAGGATGCCGAAAGCAGCGCCACGGTTTAAGACTAACGTAAGGTGGAATACTCCGGGGATAAGCGCAACGGATTGATGCAGCGAGAGGCTCTTTAACGCAAGAAATTTAGCTGCCTGGTCTAGGGTAATTATCAGAACTGTAAAAAGAAGGAGGTTCATGCGGCAAGAGAAGAAGTTATCGCCCTTCTCTTTTTTCCTGGCACTTAAGGCAAAGCCGCGCATAAGGAAGGGCCTTGAGCCTGGTTTTGGTAATCAGGTCTTTGCAGTCTTCGCATATGCCAAACGTTGATTCCTCGATTTTTTTCAAGGCATCGTCCAACTCATAGAGTAGCTGCCTCTCGTTGGAAGCCAAGCCAAGCGAAAACTCCCTGTCATAATTATCGGTCGCAACGTCTGCCATATGGTAGGTATATCCTGAAATATCGCCGGAGGCATCTTTCTGCGACTTCTTTAACGTATCCTCCGATATACGGTCCAGATTCTCCAGGATTTCATTTTTCCTTCTTACAATCAACTTCCTGAATTCGCCTAATTCCTTCTTGGTAAGTTTCTTTTTCACGTATCTTCCCCCTTTATCGCTCGTGCGCACTTTCTGCATAGTGTGCCGTATTCCTGGTCGGTTATCAACTCATGCGTATAATTCCAGCAGCGAGGGCATTTATCCCCTTCTGCGTTCAGTGCCGCAATGGCGATATCAGGATAACGCGCACTCTTTAATTCACCTTCCCCAAAGTCTGCCTTAAGGGTAATTTCAACCTGCGAGACCTTAAATATCTCGCTGAGCTCTTGAGTTAAACTTTCTAAATATTTATAACGATTTTGGCTGTTTGTCAATATATTTATTTTCGCATCGAACGAACTGCCGATTAAGCCTGCGGCGCGCTTCTCCTCAAGCAGCTTTGTTGCCTCAGGTATCAAGTCAAGTACGGCTTCGAAATCAGCGTCCTTTTCTTTCGCAGTATCCTGCATAAAGCCTTTGGGGAAAAATTTCTCCTTGTCGGGCCAGTCAAGAAGATAAACGCTCTGCGAAGCCACGTCCCTGTCTTCTTTGTGCATATGCTGCCATATTTCCTCGGCGGTGAAAGACAGTATCGGCGCCATAATCCTGGTGAGCGTATTGAGCACGCAGTAGAGCACAGTCTGCGCCGCCCTTCGCGCGCGGGAATCCGGCGCGCAGGTATAGAGCCTGCCCTTGACCATATCAAGGTAATACACAGAGAGTGATTCATTGCAGAAATCATAGATGCCTTTGTAAGCCTTGTAAAACTCAAAACGCTCATAGGAATCGGTTACCTGTGCGCACATCGACTCAAGCTTACCCAAAATCCAGGCATCTATCTTCATCAGTTCGTCATAACGCAGTGCTGAGCTATCGGGGTTAAAGTCATAAAGGTTGCTCAGGATAAAACGGGCGCTGTTTCTTATCTTGCGGTATGCCTCGACAAGCCTTGAGATAATTTCTGGCGAAATACGTATATCCTCGCTGTAATTGCTGGAGGCAACCCAGAGCCTTACTATTTCTGCGCCATACTGCTTGATAACGTCAAAAGGCGAGATTACGTTGCCCAGAGACTTCGACATCTTCCTGCCTTCTCCGTCGACGACGAACCCGTGGGTGAGTACTTTCTTAAACGGCGCTACACCGTCAATGCAAATCGAGGGGATGAGCGAAGACTGGAACCAGCCCCTGTGCTGGTCAGAGCCCTCAAGGTACAAATCGCACGGAAAGGCAAGTGCGTCTCTTTTCTTAAGCACTGCCTGATGGCTTACCCCCGAATCGAACCAGACATCGAGAATGTCCGTGCCCTTGGTAAAATTGCTCTTTGCGCAATGCGGGCACTGTAAGGACAAAGGTACAAAATCTGACAACGGCCGCTTAAACCAGCAATCAGAGCCTTCTTCATGGGCAAGGCGGGCGAATGCGTCTATAACCGCAGGAAGAAGGAATTCTTCATTACAATCCTTGCACACCAACGCCGGTATCGGCACTCCCCAATACCTCTGCCGAGACAAGCACCAGTCGGGCCTCGTTTCTACCATCGAAGCAATTCTTTCCCTGCCCGAGGACGGAATCCAGGTAACCCCCTGATGTATCGCGTCCAGTAGCCGTGTACGCAGTGTCGGGCCTTGCCCTTGGGCGTGGTCAATCTTCAGAAACCATTGCTTCGTTGCCCGGAAAATAACCGGATTTTTGCAACGCCAGCAATGAGGATACGAATGCCTTACCGTCCCGGAAAATAACAAAAGCCCGAGGAGTTTAAGTTTTTCCGTTATCTTTGCGTTGGCGCTATATACATCCAGGCCTTTGAATTCTCCTGCTGATGCATCAAAGACCCCTTTGGTATCCACCGGCATGACGATATCAAGCTTGTACTTGACCCCCGTCAGGTAGTCTTCGCTGCCGTGGCCGGGCGCGGTATGTACAAGACCGCTGCCCTCCTCTTTTGAAACGTAATCAGCCAACACCACTCTGCCTTGCCTCCCGGCAAAAGGATGTGCGTAAGAGATGTGTTCGAGTTCTCTACCCTTATACTCCCCTATGAGTTCATAGGTATGTATCCCAAAGAGCTCCGTAAGAGGCTCAAGCATCTCTTTATGCACCAAGAGGTTCCCCTTGTCGGTCTTCACGTAAGAATACGTGAGGTCGGGATGTGCGGCAACCGCAACATTGGCGACGAGCGTCCAGGGAGTGGTCGTCCAAATTACCAGGTAACTCTGCGGCAAAAACGGGCTTGCCTGCGTAATTTCAAATTTCACGAATACCGAAGGCGACGTATGGTCCTCGTATTCAACCTCCGCTTCGGCCAAAGCCGTTTCGCAGCGGCAACACCAATTTACCGGCTTAAGCCCGCGGTAGATATAGCCTTTTTCAACCAGCGCAGCGAACGAACGGATAATAGCCTCTTCATATTCCGGCTGCAGGGTAAGGTAAGGATGCTGCCAGTCGGCAATAACCCCCAGCCTCATGAATTGTTCTTTTTGTGTCTCGACGAATTTCAGGGCGTAGGCGTAGGCCTTCTTCCTAAACTCCACCTGATCAATCTGGTATTTGGTGATCCCCAGTTCTTTAAAGAGCTGGTGTTCAACCGGCAACCCGTGGCAATCCCAACCAGGCACAAAAGGCGCATCAAACCCGCACATGAGTTTGTATTTTACGACGATATCCTTTAAAATTTTATTCAACGCATGGCCGATATGGATATCGCCGTTGGCATAAGGAGGGCCGTCGTGTAATACGTATTTTTTCGCGCCTTTGCGTTTATGGGCAATAAGGACACCTATGCCCATGCTCTGCCATGATTGCAGCACAAGCGGTTCCCGTTTCGGCAAATCGGCCTTCATCGGGAATTCCGTCTTGGGCAGATTTAGTGTTGCTTTATAGTTAATTTTATTCATAGTTTAGCAATGAGTACAAAGTATAGAGTACTGTATGCGCTGTGCGTACGGAGCATAGCGCAGAACGCTAAACGCATTACGCATAACACGCTTGGTTTTTAGGTAAAGGCTAGGTCGTGGGTCTAGTGAGTAGGCAAGGTAGATGGTATAAAAAAGAACATACGCCAATCACCTTACCCTTAAACCAAACCATAAACCTCACCTTGCTACCTTAACCTAGACCTAAACCTTCCTCAACCTAGACCTAAACCTTAGCCTTACTCAATGTTCTTGTTACTAAGTGTATTTCCCTATAATAATCCCTAAGTCTTTTTTCACCTTTGCGGGTATGAGTTTTTTATCGGTGACGATCGCGTATTTAAGCGCGTCCTTGCATGCGCATTGCCTCTGTGAGGGGATATTCTTTACTACCTCCCGTATCATCATTTTGGCATTATCTATATTCTTACCCAGATTCTCAATCACCATGTCAATCGTCACACTCTCATGCTGAGGGTGCCAGCAGTCGTAGTCGGTAACTGCAGCAAGCGTGGCATAACATATTTCTGCTTCGCGGGCCAGTTTTGCTTCCGCCATATTGGTCATCCCGATGATATCAACGCCCCAGCTACGGTATAGGTTGGACTCTGCAAGCGTCGAAAACGCAGGCCCTTCCATGTTAATATAGGTACCCCCTTTGTGCGCCGAAATATCCAGCCGTTTTGCGCCTTCATACAAAAGGGCTGACAATTCCCCGCATACGGGGTGCGCAAACACAAGATGGGCAACGATGCCGTTTTTAAAAAACGATGTCTGGCGCGCCTGGTTAGTATGGTCGATAAACTGGTCTACAATCACAAAGTCAAGAGGCTTCATTTCCTCCTTAAGGCTTCCGCAGGCGCTTACCGAAATAATCCGCTCTACCCCCAATTTCTTCATGCCGTAGATGTTTGCGCGATAGTTGATTTCACTGGGTGAAATCCGGTGGCCAACACCGTGCCTGGGGAGAAATACCACCTCTCTATCCTCAAGGGTCCCTACGACAAACGCATCCGAAGGTGTTCCAAAAGGGGTGGTAACCCTAATTTTTTTTACTCCTTTCAAGCCTTCGATATTGTAAAGGCCGCTGCCTCCGATAATGCCTATACGCCCCATATCTCCTAATCCTTTCTTGATAATTGTTTTGCGCGCTCTTCAGCGGCCCTTGCCGCCTCCTGCCATGATCCGCCGTTCATTAATACCTGTAGTGCCGCCTCAGTAGTGCCGCCCTTAGAAGTTACCTGATTTCTCAATTGGGCAGGCAAAAAGGGCGTCATTATCATAAGGTTCAAACTTGTCTGGGTAACGCTGGAGGCAAGGTCTGCAGCAACGGCAGCGCTGAAGCCTAAGCCAACAGCTGCATCCTTAAGGAACTCCTTGTATTTGCGTTTCTGTTGTTGCGTGATACGGCTGGGCTCTATATTTTCTTTTTCAATGTCATAAAAAATATAGGCCGGCCCGCTGCCGGAAATTGCAGTCGCCGCGTCCATCATTTCCTCGCCTATCCTCCAGGTTTTCCCGACCATCCTGAATAATGCCTCGACCAGAGATACATCGTCGTCGGTCGCAGAAGCGCCCCGCGCGATGCACGTTTCTGCTTGAGAAATCTTTGCCCCTATGTTAGGCATGGCCCTGATGATGCGGGCTTTCCCCAGGTATTTTTCTATATAACTCGTGGGAATACCTGCCGCAATAGAAATTACCAGCAATGCCTCTTGGCTATGCCCGATCTCTTCAAGCACCGAGTCGAAATCTTGGGGTTTAACCGCCAATAATACGGTATCGACGTTTGCGAGCACATCCGAAACACTCCCGGAAACATATATATCGGTACGGCCGCTTGTTTTCAATTTGTCTTTATCGAATACATACAGGCGATAGGCAGATTTTAACCGTTCGCCTATTGCCGAGCCCATGTTCCCGTATCCGATGATCCCTATCTTCTGCAACCCAACACCTCGTATCGTATACGTATAGCGTTGTGCGTTATGCGTATTGCGCTAATGACAAATACCAAAGCACCAATGAGAGGAATGACAAATAACAAATGACAAATAAATGACAAATCACAAATGACAAAACTCAAATCCCAAATAAATCCCAATGTCCAAAGGACCAATGACCAATTCTAAATGAAAAACCAGACGGGTCGATAGTCAATAGTCCCTGCCTGCCGGCAGGCAGGGCAGGCATAGACCCTGAAATAAGGTTTTGATATTGGGATTTGGAGCTTATTTGAAGTTTGGTGCTTTGACATTGGAATTTTATTTGTCATTTGGCATTTGTGCATTTGTCATTAATCTTATTACCTTGACCTCAACCTAAGCCTAAGCCTTACTTAACCTACGCCTTTAGCCTTGGCCTTCAAAGATCGCCCTGCCGATTCTAAGCATTGTTGCGCCTTCTTCAACAGCCACCTCAAAGTCATCAGACATGCCCATTGATAACTCACACATTGCGTTGTGCGTTGTGCGTTGTGCGTTTATTCCGTCTAATAATTCTCTCAGCAGATGAAAATACGGACGCGCCTGCTCAGGTCGTTGCACTATAGGAGCTATCGTCATAAGCCCTTTAACGGCTAGGTGTTTAAGCCCGGCTATAATTCTAATAGCCTCTTTTACATCCTGTGGCGTGAAACCGGACTTGGTCTTCTCTCCCGAGATATTCACCTGCACCAGGACTTTCTGCGTCTTATCAATCTTTGATGCCTGTATCTCGATTTCCTGCGCAAGGCGGATGCTATCCACGGAATGGATAAAGTCAAATATCTCAACCGCCTGCTTGGCCTTATTGGTCTGAAGATGGCCGACCATGTGCCACCGGATATTCCCGAAATCGCGGGAAAGCGGCGCGTGTTTCAGCCTTGCTTCCTGAAGCCTGTTTTCTGCAATATCGCAAATGCCGGATTCTACTGCTTCCTTAACCTCCCGCAGGCTTCTGTATTTGCTTACCGCAACAATGCGCACTCTGCCCGGGTCTCTGCCTGTCCTTGCGCACGCCGAGGCAATACGCAGCCTTACCTTCGCAATATTCTCGCTGACCATATTTTGGATAACATATTATTATACAACACAGAAAGGGAGGGTCAATTAAAAGTATTCTTGGTATAGCTCTTGGATTTTATGCAGTGATTTTAAGAAAGGGTTACGGCCGGGCTGGGGCTGTGTTTTACTTTGCGCAAAGAAATCGCCCTGTAGGATTTGTTTTAATAGCCCCAAACAGGCCAGGTAGGTAAGGTACTTCTGCCCCGAAAGGTCCTGGTGGGTAGCACACCAGGAAAGGAGCTTTGTATCGGTAATCTTTCCGAACTCAACCGGTACGTTGAGAATGTTTTCCAGCTGCTCAAGGAAACCGTCTTGCAACATGGTCCTGCCGGTAACGAAAAGCTTCTTGATTTCATACGGGGGGACTTGCGCGTGTAAGGCGTCATATACCTTTGCGCAAAACAGCTTAGTCCTGGAGGTAATGATCTCGCATACCGCCTTCTCTTTGACGGGTTCGTATCTGTCTTCTTTCTTGAATAAGATTTCTTTTTCGGGATTCATTAGGTTTGAATCTCCGATGACCCCATGGGACTTTTTAATGGCCTCGGCCAATTCAAACGGGATCTTAAGTTCCCCTGCCAACTCGGCGGTCAGGTCATTGCCGCCAAAAGAAAAAAGGTCGATGTGCCTGAGCACGCCATCGTTGAATATAAGTAATTCCGTAATATCGCTGCCTACGTCACAAACCACATAAATGCCCTTTTGTTCATTTTTACCCAGCACGATTTTGCTTTCCAGGATACCGTTAAAGGAAACGTCCTTGGCCTCGTAACCGGCCTGGTTAACGGCATGCACGAGGGTCTGGACATAGGAAAGTTTAGCGCATACCAAGTATACATCGGCCTCTAACCGGTGGCTATAAAGGCCGACGGGATTAGGGACATTGCCGCTGGAATCGATCGCATAGCTGAACGGCAAATGGTGGATGATCTCTTCTTCTACGTTGGAACCGAGTATGAGGGCCTGTTGGTGCGCGCGCTGGATATCATAGGTGGTTATAATTTTATTTCCCCTTTCGGCAAGCGGGATAATTGAACGGCTATGCTTGGTAATAATGTTTTCGCCCGTAAACCCCACATGCACATATTTAATACGGACCCCTGACTTTTGCCGTAATTTCTTCAGTAGCTGCGCGACTGATTCGCCGAATTCTATCGAATCGACGATAGAACCTCTGCGCACGCCCCTGGAAGGCGCGGCTTCAAAGAATAAATCGATAATCTGCTGGCCTCTTACGCGCGCTACGCACGCCGCAATTTTGCTCGAACCGATATCCAGAGTACAGATGTAATTAGCGGGCATTTTTATACCTAAGCACAGGCTCCTGGAACCTCAGATCGATGTATCCGATGTCCTGAAGCTCTCCTGTGGTTTGATTGCACAATCCAGCCAAAATTTTTATTTTGTCCGCGATAAAATCGCGGCTAAACCTTATTTCCGGGACATCCGGGGAAAGAAGAGACACATACCCGGATTGCGAAACATCTATCTCTTGTATGGTAATTTTCCTTAAAGACTCGTTGTTCTTTACCCCCTGAATAATAGCCAGGGCCAGTTTCAATTCCGCAGATTCATACCTACGGCCGACTGCAAACGCAGACATCCTTCTTTCAAGGCCTGAAATGACGGGAAGGTTGTCTTTCTCCAGCTGCATGGGCGCCTCAAAAACGATGAGATTCTCGTCAATATAGTAATGCCCTTGCGCTGATTTTATCGCCGCGATGGGCCTGCGCCTTACAAAATCAATGAACAGTGTATTGGGGAACATCCTGTAGATCTCTATTGTACGAAACTGCGGATATACTTTAGCAAGATACGCTGATTCCCGGGAAATGTCAATGCCCAAAATGCTACGGCCTTTCAAATACTCAAACTGGTCGGCGTTGTCTTCCTTGGTAAGGATATTGGTAACCGTAAAGCCCTCTGAGCGGAAAAACCTAAAAAAAGCAAGCCGCGTTACAAGGAAGAAACCGGCGGCTAAAAGCACTGCCAGGAAAAAAGGGGCAAACGCCTTTGGCTTATTTCTTTTCATACGCCAACCTCAATAGCTCAAGGCAAAGCTGACCGAATTCGATACCTGCGGACTTGGCTGCTTTAGGTAAAAGGCTCGTTGACGTAAAACCAGGGATTGTGTTTATTTCAAGTATACACGGCGTATTGTCGCTGCGTAAGATAATATCGGCGCGAGAACAACCGGAGCAACCCAGGGCCTGGTGCGCTGAAAGCGCGTCCTTGCGCACGCAGGATGCAATACGCTCGTCAAGTTCAGCGGGTACAATATAGTCTGTCATGCCAGCCTGGTATTTTGCCTCATAATCAAAAAAACCCTTCTTTGGCACTATTTCGATGACCGGCAGCGCAGTCTCATTTAAAATACCGACGGTCAGCTCCCGGCCCCTGATGTATTCCTCGACAATCGCCCTTTCGTCAAACGCCAGCGCATCCTGTATCGCCTTTGCGAGCATTATTTCGTTTTCGATAATAGAAAGGCCTATGCTTGAGCCGCAGGAAACAGGCTTCACCACCAAGGGCGGCAAAAGACCGCTATGGACAACGCCCCCTTCCTGCATAACGTCTGCCTTCTTTATTACCTCATACCGCGGTACATGCAAACCGCACCTTTGAAATATCTGCCGTGATTCGACTTTGTCCATGGCGCGCATACTTGCAGAAACCCCGGAACCGGTATAAGGAACCTTAAGCGCCTCAAGTATCCTCTGTATTGTCCCGTCTTCGCCGAAACAGCCATGTAGCGCAATAAAGGCACAGGAAATGTTCTGGGAACGCAATAACACTTCTGCTTTTTGCTCGTCGGCCGTTGCTATATCTATACCTACCGCGTCAAGGCCAAGGCCTTTAAGCGCGGCATACACCGCCTTGCCTGATTTAAGCGATATCTCCCTTTCAGCAGAAGGACCGCCCATCAGAACACCGATACGGCCGAAATCTTTTCGTTGTGCGTTGTGCGTTGTGCGTTGTGTGCCTATTTCCATATTTCAATCTCCGGGGTTAAGGCCACACCGAAACGCCTCTTGACTCTGGCTTTGACCAATGATATCAACGCCAGGACATCTGCGGCGGTCGCCCTGCCCCGATTGACTATAAAATTGGCGTGGCGTAAAGAGACTGCGGCCCCGCCTATCTTTACGCCTTTGAGGCCGCATGCATCTATAAGCCTGCCTGCGGAATCATTAACCGGATTCTTGAACACGCACCCTGCCGAAGGAAAAGAATAATCCTGGTTCTCATACCGCCAGGTGCGCAATTCATCCATCGCCTTTCTGATGAGCCGGCGCGGCCTTTTGTGCACCCTGAAGCGCCCGGCAAGCACCACATACTTTTTTAAGCAAGAGCTGCGGTAGGAAAAACGTGCATCCTTACAGTCAAGGGTCTTTATCGAACCTTTTCTATCCATTATTGTCACCGAATCCAGGGAATCGGCAACGCACTTTTCTTTTATCCCGGCATTCATCACCAGCGCCCCTCCTACCGTACCGGGTATCCCCGTAAGAAATTCAAGGCCACAGAAGCCTTTTTGATAACAACCCTGCAGCAGCCGGGCAAGGGATACGCCTGAGCCTGCAATCACGTAATTGCTGCCAAAAATAATTTTTTTAAATTCCGGGGAGCTCAAATACACTACCGCGCCGTCAAAACCCTTGTCGCGCACGAGTACATTGCTACCCATGCCCAATATCCGCACAGGAAGTTTCTTACGGTTACACAGGCACAGTAATTCCTCCAGCTGATTCTTATCGCGTGGCTCAATGAAAAAACGCGCAGGGCCGCCGATTTTAAAAGTAGTATGCCTTTTAAGCGGCTCGCCTCGTTTGCACCTTTTCCCTAAATCCTTGCACCAGTTCATCGGACACCTTAGAAATATCCCCTGCCCCCAGCGTAATAATGACATCTCCCGGCCTGGCAATTCTGAGTACGTGCCGGGCGATCTCTTCTTTCTTTAAGAAATGCACTTCTTTGGCAGGCTCATATTCTTTTATTTTTTCATACACCTTCTTGCCGCTTATATCTTGTATCGGCGTTTCGCTGGCTGCATAGATATCGGTGATAATCAGATAATCCGCGGCAGCGAAACTTTTTCCAAACGACTCAAGCAACAGCTGTGTGCGCGAATACCGGTGGGGCTGAAAAATAACTATCCTTCTCTTGGCATTCAGGTGAGTCACTGCCTCCAGGGTTGCTTTGATTTCCGTAGGATGGTGCGCATAATCATCTATCAGGCGCAGATTGTCTTCACAGAACTTCACCTCAAGCCTCCTGCCTGAACCCTGGTAACCGCACAAGGCTTTCTGCATTGTGGCGGCATCTATTTTTAATTCCATCCCCAAGGCAATCACGCTAAGGGAGTTAGAAATATTATGTGTTCCTCCCAACGAAAGCCTGAATTTCCCGATAAAGGTGCCGCCTGAAAAACAATCAAATTCCGACGCAAGGCCGTTGATGCTGATATTGCGGGCATGTACGCCGGTTTTTTCGCTGAGGCCGAAAAAGATATGCCTACGAGAGGAACCCTCTGCCAGCCCCCTTAGGTACTTGTCGTCGCCGCAGCATATAAGGCAGCCGTCCTCGTCGGTGCGCTCAATGAATTCCTTGAATGCCGCTAATTCATTCTCAAAGTTTCCGTAAAAATCTAAATGCTCATAATCTATATTGGTAATTATCGAATAGCGCGGCCTGTAGAATAAAAAAGACCCGTCTGACTCATCCGCCTCAGCTACAAAAAAGTCGCCTTTACCAGGGCAGGCGTTTGTATCGATATTCTTTAAGACCCCGCCGACTGCAATCGTCGGAAACAAACCTGCTTCCAGCATAAGGTATGCGATCATAGACGTAGTAGTTGTCTTGCCGTGGCTTCCCGTTACGGTCACTACCCGTTTATCGGACATAAGAAGCGCCAATGCCTCTGCCCTCTTTAAGAGGGGAACCTGCATCTTGCGCGCTTCCTCAATCTCGGGGTTATCCGCCTTTATTGCCGACGAATACACTACGTAATCGGCACCGTGGGCATGCGAAGCCTTATGGCCGATAGATACCTTGATGCCAAGGGCGTTGAGCTCGTCGGTAATTTTGCTTTGTTTAACGTCCGAACCGGTAACCTTGCACCGGTTGCAGAACAGAAGCCTGGCAATACCGCTCATCCCGATTCCGCCGATGCCGATCAGGTGGTAATGCGTGCTCATTTCTTGATATCCTCAACCCAACTGCGTTCTAATTCTTTTATATTCGTAAACGGATAACTCGAGGCCAGCGCCCGCTGGAAATTCTTCTTATCCCTTAAGTATTGGCAAAAAAGCACGAACCGGTCGTTGCCGAATTTCTTAATCAGGTAATGCACTATGCTTATCGACTCGGCGTAGAAAATATTTATCTCTTTTTCGTCTTTGATGTTTTTTGCATCGAAACGCGCAAGCCCCTCTATATCTAAAAAACTTCCGTCTTTAAGCGCCTGCTGCACCACCTCTTTTGCGATAGCAAGCTTTGACGCCTCCTGATAAGACGCTACCCCTTCTTCAAACCACAAAGGAATAGCCGGATTGTCAAACCCTACAAATTCCCTGAATATAATATGGCCCATCTCGTGCGGCAGAATCGAATCAAGGAAACCTTCCTCCCGCAGAAATGTATGGATGATCTTCTCTTCGGGAGAAGCCGAGCCTAACGACCAATTTGGCTGCCCTGTTGCTTTCTGGTATTCGAGGGTATTCTCATGGATATAGATCTGGGCACGGTTGTCCCAAAGCCAGAAATTATACCGCCTAAAGCCGAGCCTGTCAGCAATTTTTTCGTAATAGTTCTCTGCGTACTCAACGACGGAGCGCACAAAGGCATCATCGGCTTTCACGTAATAGATGATAAAATGCGTGCTCTTTGCGGTGTTCCATTTTGAAGCGGCGTGTGCCGTCAAAGGTAATGCGCTGCACAGCAGCGCAAGAACAATCTTCTTCATGGACACAATGAGCGGACTGCTTCGCTTAATAGATTGCCGCCGTCTCGATATACCGTTTTTCTGTAGGCATAACGCATCCTCATTAACCGCTCCTTATCACTGATAAACGAGGCAATGCTGTCCTTAAGCTCGCTCTCAAGCATCGCTGTTTCCTCGATGCATACGGCAGCGCCTATTGTCTGCAGGTGCCTTGCATTCTCCGCCTGGTGCTTGCGCGCAAACGGATAAGGAATAAGTATTGCCGGCAGCTCATAACGCATCAGCTCTGCGATAGTGCTTGCCCCTGCCCGCGAAACGACCATATCGCAGGCACTCAGGGCAAACTGCATTTTCTCGAAGAAATCAAATACCCGCGCAGGTATGCATTCTTTGTCATATGCCTCATTCAACGCGGAGCAATCGAGCGGGCCACAGATATGGATTATCTGAATACCGTCCTTGCGCATAAGGCCTGAAACCGCCCGTAAAAACGCGATATTGACGCGATGGCTACCCTGACTGCCCCCCAACACCAATATGGTAACGAGGGATTCATTCATCCCGAAAAACTCAAGTGCCTCTTTTTTGTCGATCCTGGTAAGCTCTTTACGCAGGGGCAATCCTGTCAAAACGAGCTTCTTGTTAAAATGCGCAAAATGCGAAGCAGTTTCTTCAAAAGAAACAGCGATTGCATCTGCGAAAACCGCCAGAAACCCGTTGGCACGGCCCGGCAGCACATTCTGCTCATGTATCAATGTCTTTATCCCTAGGAACCGCCCCAGCATGATCGCGGGGATAGTGCTTAGCCCGCCGAAACCGACCACTACAGCGGGGCGGAATGTAAAAAGAAGGAAAATGATTTTGGGAACACTGATACACAGCTGCAGGAACGTGTTCGCATTGCGCATTCCCCGCGCCAGCCCAAAAGAACTTACCTCGATGACCTTGTAAGGATAGCTGCGTTTTTTAGCCCATTCTTCGAGGCTCTTTCTGGGCAGCACAAGGAGCGTCTCTATCAACGGATACTTTGCCTGCAGCGCATCGATAAATCCGAATGCGGGAAACATATGGCCGCCGCTGGAACCGGTGAAAATCAAGACCCTCATGGGCTCTCTCCTGAGCGGCCGATGTTCAAGAGAAGCCCGACGCTGACCATATCGAATAACAAAGAAGACCCGCCATAGCTTATGAAAGGCAGGGGCAACCCTTTCGTAGGCAGTATCCCGCTTGAAACTCCGATATTGACCGCAGCCTTAAGTAAAATCATAGAAAGCAGCCCCAGTGCCAGCAAATAACCAAACTTATTCTGCGCGTTTTGCACGACCTTAATCCCCTGGCGTATAAAAATAATAAACAACAGGATCACCAGCAGCGTCCCTACGAGGCCAAGCTCCTCCCCTATGATAGAAAAAATAAAATCCGTGTGTGCCGCTGGCAGGTAAAATAACTTCTGAAGTGAATGCCCCAGGCCTACGCCGAACAATCCCCCGGAGCCAAGGGCAAGCTGTGATTGAATAATCTGAAATCCGCTTTTGCGCGGGTCTGCCCATGGATTAAGAAACGCAAGAATCCTCATCCTGCGGTAAGGCACGCTGAATATAAGGATAAGAAGTACGGGCAGGCATGCCAGGATTATCCCCGCAAGATACCGCGTCCTTACCCCGCTGACATAGAGCATAAGAAACGTTACTGCGCTTATGGCCAATGCAGTCCCTAAGTCGGGCTGCAAAAGCATGAGCACCACCAAAAATCCCAGCACAAAAAGGACGGGCAGGAAGCCTCTAAAGGAATCACGGATGTATTCTGTCTTACGCGAAACAAAATCAGCGATGTAGATAATCATCGCCAGGTTTGCCAGTTCTGACGGCTGGAAGCTGAAAAATTTAAACCTGAACCAACGCTGTGCGCCGGCAACCTCCCTGCCTATCCCCGGCACCAATACGAGGACCAACAGGAATAAAGAAAACAACAAAAGGGGCTTGGCAAACCTTCCCAATACCGTATAATCCAACTTCATGACCAGCATGGTTAATGTCGCGCCTATTAAAAGAAACACAAGATGCCTCTTTAAAAAAAAAGCACCGTCTTTATAGCGCTCTGCGGCATAAATACTGGAGGCACTGTAAATCATCACAACGCCTATGCAGATAAGGATAACAAACGTGATAAATAACTTTATGCGGACTGTACGCATTAGCAAGAAGCCGCCCCCCGGTTGGCTGACAGTAATTTTCTCACCGCTTCCCTAAATACCTCTCCCCGCTCTTCATAATTTGAAAACATATCAAAGCTTGAGCACATCGGGGAAAACAGCACAGAATCGCCTGCCTCGGCATCCTGATACGCCCTTTGCACCGCCTCTTGCAGGGTTGCTGCCTTTTGTATGGGAAACACATCGCGCAAGGCAGCTTCGATTTTTGCCGCAGCCTCGCCAATCAAAACAAGCTCTTTGACTTTATCTTTTCCGACGGCAAGAATAAGGCGGTAATCAACCCCCTTGTCCTTTCCGCCGGCAATCAAGATTACCCTGCCTTCTACATTCTTCAGGGCCCAGAGTGTCGAATCGGCGGTAGTCGCCTTAGAATCATTGATAAAAGTAACATCGGCTACCTGGGCAACATATTCCATGCGGTGGGCAAGGCCCTTAAAACCCCTGAACACATCCTTTATCGTATCTTTAGGTATACCCAATATCGACCCCACAGCCATGACTGCGGCCTGATTAGGGTTAAGTCCCTGTCCTTCGTAAAAATACGCCACCTCTGCCTTTGTCCCTTTTGCCAAGCCTCTGGCTATTTCATCGTTATAGTTTAAAACCAGGAAATCCCCTTCCCCCTGATTCATCGCGATGCGTTTCTTTGCCTGCACATACTCCTCCATAGAATGGTACCTGTCCAGGTGGTTACGTGTAAAATTAAGCACGCAGGCAATAAAAGGCTTAAAACTGCGTATGCGTTCCAGCTGAAAAGAACTCACCTCAAGAGACACATAATCGTCAGGCGCCATGGCAGCGACAAGCGAAGTAAAAGGCGTACCAATATTACCGCACACAAAAGCCTTTTTCCCTGCTGCCTTAATGATCTCTCCGATCAGGGTGGTAACTGTGGTCTTGCCGTTTGAACCGGTCACCGCAATAATGTGCGCCGGGCAGACCATCCATCCGACCTCGATTTCGCTCACAATAGGGACGCCGAGTCTATCTGCCCAGACCACGGGCATAGCGGTATCCTCGACTCCGGGAGAAAGCACCACCATATCCTTATTGGCTATGAAGCCTTCGCTATGAAGGCCCAGCTCTACCTGCACACCCCCGGCAATCAATTCCGAAGCTTTTCTGCGCGTAGTTTCATTGTCCTGTAATTCGGTAATATAGACCTCTGCGCCAAGCGAAGACAAAAGCGCTGCGCAGGCACTGCCTGAACGCGCAAGGCCCACGATGGTTATTTTTTTTCCTTTAAAATATTCGGTATTCCTCATAAAAAACGCTTTTTTTAAATATCGGACCTATACGCCTGTCATGGTAACCTCGCATCAGTTACCTTTAGCGTATCTTTAAGGTAATTATCGTCAAGAGGGCAAGGAGGCTGGCGATTATCCAAAATCTTACGATGACCTGGTTCTCCTGCCAGCCCTGGAATTGAAAATGATGGTGCAACGGCGCTATTTTAAAAATACGTTTCTTGGTAAGTTTAAACGACGCAACCTGAAGTATCACAGAAAGGGCCTCAAGCACAAAGATTCCCCCCACTAATAGAAGCAAAAGCTCCTTCTTGATCAGAATTGCGACTATCCCTAACGCGCCTCCCAGCGATAAAGAGCCAACGTCCCCCATAAAGATCAATGCCGGATAACAGTTAAACCACAGAAACCCCAACCCCGCACCCAAGATACTGCCGCAGAAAACAGCCAGTTCTCCGCTTCTGGGAATATACGGTATAAAAAGATACTGGCTAAATTTTATATTGCCGGATACATAGCTAATCACGCTGAAGGCTATGGCAACCATCACTACGATACCGACTGCAAGCCCATCGAGCCCATCGGTAAGATTCACGGCGTTTGAAGAACCCGCAATCACCAGGACGACAAAGAATATATAAAACACGCCCAGGTTAAGCGAAACATTCTTAAGAAACGGGACGTCTACCTGTGTACTGTATTCCGGGTCAAGAAACAATATGGCACCCAGGACAAGGCCTAATAGCACCTGGCTGATCAATTTTGCAGAAGCAGTGAGGCCTTTTGAGCATTTGCGGACGTATTTAAGATAATCGTCGAGAAACCCGGTGACGCCGAGGTAGAGCGTACCCAGGAGGGCAAGAATGACGTAACGGTTATGCAGGTCTGCCCATAGCAGCGTAGAAAGAGATATCGCCAGCAGGATAAGTATCCCCCCCATGGTAGGGGTCCCTTGTTTCTTGCTATGCAGTTCGTAGAGTTGCTGGCTGTCTTCCTTGCGAACGTACTGCCCGATGTGAAAATGCCTCAGCGCCCTGATGACCAACGGCCCCAGGATGATGCTGATACAAAACGCGGTGACCGTTGCCATGGCGGCACGGAATGTAATGTACCTGAAGATATTAAAAAAGGAAATGATGCCTTCGAGAGGATAGAGCAAATGGTAAAGCATCTTTTAGAAGACGTTCTCCATTTTCATCATGCGCGAACCTTTCACGAGCACGATATCGTCTTTTCCGGGCTTTATTTTCTTGCGCAGGATTTCCTTCGCCCGGATCGAATCAGCGCACGTAAATACCTGCTGTGTCTCAAGCCCCCGGCTGGCTGCCATTTCTGCCGCGTGTTTTGACAAGCTGCCTACCGCAACAAGCACATCACAGGCAGCACTGGCTGCCTCGCCTGCCCGGGCATGAAAGGCGCGGCTATGCCGCCCCAATTCGAACATATCGCCCATAACGCAAATCTTCCTGCCTTTGACCTTGGTTGCGATCAGGGCCTTAAGCGCCTCATTGAAAGAAAGAGGATTCGCATTGTATGTATCATCAATAAACCTGACTCCGCCGATTGTTCTCATCGCAAGCCTGCCGGCAGGAAACTTGAAATCCGCTATTCTTGAAGTTATCGTGCGGTAGTCAAGGCCGAATATGCGCGCTACCGCTACCGCTGCCAAGGCATTATAGATATTATAATACCCCATTGTAGGCAGTGTAAATTTATATTTTCGGTTTAGCAGGAACGAAAGACACCCATCGCCACGCGTCACCTTGCTGCTTGAAAAATCGGCCGCATTGCGCACACCGAAAGAAACCACGAATGGCCTTCTTGTAGCGCTGCGCGTGTTCCTCCTGAACCAGGCATCGTCTTGATTCAAAATTGCCACGCACGGATGCGCAAGGCGTGTCACTAAAGAAAACTTTTCTTTGTACACGCCCTGCAATGTGCCAAAGTATTCAAGGTGCGATGGCCCGACATTGGTAATAACGCCGATATTGGGAGCACAAATCCCGGCCAGCTGCCCCACTTCTCCCGGGTGATTTGTACCTATTTCAACCACCGCGCTGTCAAAAGAAGCATTCAGCCTAAGCAAGGTCAGAGGCAACCCGATATTATTGTTCTTTGTCCCTTCGTTCTTAAGGACTTTGTGCCTGGCAGACAAAAGATGGCTTATCATTTCCTTAGTCGTCGTTTTCCCGTTGCTGCCCGTTACCGCAATGACCGGGACAGGGTATTTCTTCCTTTGGAAACGGGCCAAATCAGCCAAAGCCGCTACCGTGTCTTTTACTTCTACGACCCCTGTTGTGTTCGCTGCGTTTTTAAGGTTGCGCGTATAGGATGAGGTCTGACCCCTCTGCTTGTCTATGAGCACCAATGAAGCCCCTTTACGCGCAGCCTGCTCTATGAAATCGTGGCCGTCAAACCTCTCGCCCTTGACAGCGACGAATACATCCCCTCTTGCAAGCGTCCTGGAATCAATGGAGATTCCGCCTGCAACGGGTTTTTTGGCTCTTTCGGTAAGTATGCCGCCTGTCGCCCTTAGGATTCCTTCAAGCGTAAACATTCTTTTACAACCTCACGGTCATCAAAAGGAACGGGCCCGTTCTTAAGTATCTGGCTGTTCTCGTGGCCCTTTCCTGCTACCAGCAGGATGTTCCCCGGCTCGATAAGAGAGACTGCTTTTTTAATCGCCGCATAACGGTCAACTTCTACCGTATAATTATTTTTTGAAATGCCTTTTTTGATATCGTTAATGATCGCCTCGGGGTCCTCGGAGCGGGGATTATCGCTGGTAACAACCGCGTAATCTGCCAACTCTGTCACTACGCGCCCCATCTTGGGCCTCTTGGTGGTATCCCTCTCTCCCCCGCAACCAAATACCACAATAATCTTTGCGTCTGAAACCTGCCTGAGCGTCTGTATCACGTTCAAGAGGGCATCTTCGGTATGAGCATAATCGACAAATACAAAGAAACCTCCTCCTGCATCTATCCTCTCGAGCCGGCCGGGGACCGTATCAAAACGCTCAATCGCAGAAATAACGGCTTGCGGCTCTAGCCCTTCCTTAAAGGCCCAGGCGCACGATGCGAGTATATTATATACGTTATGGCACCCGATGAGTTTCGTACGCACGGGAACTTTTGTGTGCTTGTACGCTAACGTAAATTCAGTATGGGTCAAATCCATGCGGATAATTGCAGCCATTACATCTGAACGCTCTTCAATCCCATAGGTCACTGCGCGGCACTGGATTAAACCAAGCAGCCTTTTACCATAGCTGTTATCATTATTGATTACTGCGAAGGAATGCCCGTCCAGGCCTGTAAACAATTTTGCCTTTGCCTGGAAATAGTTCTCCAGGGTGCCGTGGTAGTCAAGATGGTCCTGCGTCACATTAGTAAAAATCGCTGAAGAGAAGAATATTCCATCGGTCCGCCCCTGGTCAAGCGCATGGGAAGAAACTTCCATAAAGCAATACCGTATCCCTTCCCCTGCCATATCATGGAGCAAAGACTCAAGCTCAAGCGGGCCGGGAGTAGTGTTTTTTGAAGGGAATGCACGCTGCCCGAAACGGTGCTCAACCGTGCCGATCACTCCGGGTAAAAATCCTGCCTCCTTGACTATGGCTTCCCCAAGGTAAGAAATCGTAGTCTTGCCGTTCGTTCCCGTAATCCCCACTACCTTGAGTGCAGTTGAAGGTTCGCCGTAAAACACCGCAGCCAGACGGGCCAGCGCGCGGCGGCTGTCGCTTACCTGGATAATGGTTATCTTTCCCTCAAACAGCTTGCCGGCTGCCTCATCCTGCAGCAACACTGCGCCTGCGCCCCTTCTAACCGCCTCCTGGATGAAGGCGTGGCCATCTTGTTTGTTTCCTTTAATCGCAACAAAAAGAAAACCGGGGGCAACCTGTGAAGAATTACAGCTAATGCCTGCAACCTCAAAATCAGTCAGGCCGGAATAAAGCCGGTATCCCTGTATGAATTTAATGAGCCCTGTCAGTGTCATTGAATACCAAGACGTTGTCCGCCAAAAGCATTTGATTACTTTTGAAATATCGCAACGCGTCTTTGGCCACATTCTTAAACACGGGGGCGGCAACCACGCCTCCGAAATAATACGGCCGCGGCTCATCAAGCACTACTACGATGGCAACGGCAGGCTTATCTGCGGGCGCAAAGCCGATGAATGAAGCGTAAAATTTATCGTGCGAATATGACCCATTTGCCTCAAGCTTCTGGGCAGTGCCGGTTTTGCCTGCGACAGCACAATCATCGAATCTCGCTAGTTTCCCGGTCCCGTTTTCAATAACGCCTGTCAGTATGTTCCTGAGCCTTGCCGCCGTCTCTTCGGAAATCACCCTCTGCACCTCAACAGGAGAAAACTGCTTAATAGTTTGTCCGTTTTTGTCCCTGATCTCCTGCACGACATACGGCTTCATCAAGAGGCCGCCGTTGGCAATCACAGAAATCGCCGATGCAAGCTGTAATGCAGTAACGCCTACCTCCTGCCCCATCGGGACAGCTCCTATGGAGGTCTTAGACCATTGACGAGGCTCTTTTACCATTCCGACAATTTCACCTGGCAAATCAATCCCGGTCTTGGAACCAAACCCAAAAAGCCTTATGTATTTATAAATCGTATCGCTACCCAGCGCCTGGGCAATTTTACTGACGCCGATATTGCTGGACTGTTCGATAACCTCCCTGAATGTAAGCATGCCGTGAGGCCTGTGGTCATGTAGGACGTGATTGGCCAGTTTATAAGAGCCGTTCTCGCAAAAGATCTTGTCCTCCTCGGTGAACTTGCCCTCCTCCAGGGCAGCAGAAGCGGTGACGATCTTGAAAACCGACCCCGGTTCGAATAAGTCACAGACAGCACGGTTACGCAACAGATCTGTCGTGCTGCTGGCATAGGCGTTAAGGTCGACTGAAGGCCGGTTAGCCAATGCCAATATCCTTCCGGTGTCTGGCTCCAGTACCACGATACTGGCGCCCTTGGCATGGTACATTGTGTAGGCCTTGTCCAGCTCGCGTTCTGCAATATACTGGATTACTTCATCTATCGTCAATACCACATCATAGCCGTCTTTGGGCTGCATCATATTTTCATAAAAATTGAGCTTGTTTTGCCGCGCATCGCGAAGCACTAAAGCCCATCCGGCTTCGCCTCTTAAATACTTATCGTAATAAAGCTCTATGTCCTCAAGACCTCTGTTATCAAGGCCTGCAAACCCGATAAGATGGCTGGCAAGATACCCATTCGGGTAACTTCGCTTACTCTCTTTTATGAACCCCAGCCCTTTGAGCTTAAGCTGTTTTACCGCTTCTGACTGCGTAGCCGTCAATTTTCTCGCAAGCCATACAAAATATTTTTTTCTTGATAGCCTTTCTTCCAGGAATGAACGGCTGACGCCTAAGATGGAGGGTAGTTTTCTTATGATATCTTCTTTCTCTGCTTCGGAAAGCTCAATGGGGCTTGCGTAAAGAGAATCAACGGCCAGGTTGACTGCCTGCGGTCTTAGGCTCGCATCAAAGATAGTGCCCCTGCGGGGCTCAAGCTCAACCAGTAGGTTATGTTGCCTGTTGGCAAGGTTTTTAAGGTATTCAGAATGGAAGCATTGAACGAAAAAAAGGCGGACACTGCAGATCAAAAAGAAAATGACAAAAATGAAGAATACCGCTTTTGCCCTGCGGCTATAATTGGATGTATACACAACAATATGTTAGCGATTGAGCGTCTTAGCTTCGGCTTCCCTTTGCACGCCAAAGAGACGATATACTAATCTAAGCGTCTTTGAAACACGGTTACTCTCTGAGGTTGCTTTTTGTTTGAGAGAGGCCACTTTCACTAAATAATAATTCTTAGGCATTTGGAAATCGTTTGTATCCGCCACCCTCCCTGCCAGATGGACCAGGGACGTACTCTGTTTCAGGGAATACCTCAGCTGCGAATTCTTATCGAGGAGATCCTGAAACGCAGCCGTTTTCGCTTGCCCCTCATACGCCAGCCCTACCACCGCTGACTGCTGCCACACATACGCCAGGGCAATGCTTGTCAGGACGCTTGCGAATACCAAAAATCTACAGAGTTTCATAACGACCTACTTTCTTTGGGCGACCCTCAATTTAGCGCTTCGGCTCGCGGGATTCTGTTGCACCTCAGAATCGCTTGGGGAACGAGGCTTCGGCGTCACTATCGATACTATGCCGGCAGCTGCCGCCTTACGGAAACTTAATTTGACAATCCTGTCTTCAAGCGAATGAAAAGAAATAACGCAAACCCTGGCCTTTCTCTTCAGCACCGTCACTGCTTTTTCAAGTGCCAACTCCAGCGCCTCAAGCTCCCTGTTTACCGCGATGCGCACCGCCTGGAATGTCCTCGTTGCCGGATGGATGCGGTAATGCCTGTAGGAAGCAGGCACCGCCCTCATGACAATATCGCTTAACTGAGCGGTAGTAGCAATAGGGTGTTTCTGCCTTTCCTGGATAAGGGAATGGGCTATCCTGTTATGCCATCGCTCCTGGCCAAAAAGCCAAAGCAGATGAGAAATCTCGTGTTCGTTAAGATTGTTTATCAAATCGTATGCCGAAATATAACTGTTACGGTCAAGCCGCATGTCCAACGGCCCTTCCTCCTGAAAGCTAAAACCCCTCTGCGGGTTATCCAGTTGAAAAGAAGATATCCCCAGGTCAAAAAGAATGCCATCCACGCCGTTAATGCCCAGGCTCTTTAGGACCGAATCGATATTGCTGAAGTTGCCGTGTATGAACTCGCAGCTCTCACTGAATTCCCCTAATCTCTCAGCGGCCACGGCAAGAGACTCTTTATCCCTATCAATACCGATGAGCCTACCGCCGGGCATTATGCGCTCGGCAATACCAAGGCTGTGGCCTGCAGTGCCGATAGTAGCATCGACAATGACCTTACCCGGGGCAAGGCCTAAATATTCCATTACCTCTTTACGCATCACGGGAATGTGCAACATCTTTTCCGCCGTCATTATCATTACTGACTGTCCTTGGTATCAATCAACTTTTCGGAGATTTCTTCAAACGCAGGCTGCCAGGTTCCGTAAAATTCTTTCCACTTGTCCTTCGACCAGATTTCTATCCTGTTAGAGATACCGACGATTACGACCTCTTTCCTGATATCGGCAAATTCCTTGAGATACTGCGGCAGGAGGATTCTCCCCTGCCTATCCGGCACTACATCGATTGCCCCGGAAAAATAAATACGGTTGAACACACGCGCCTGCTGTTTGGTAAAAGGCATGGTTTTAAACTTCTGTTCCTGGCTTTTCCATTCCTCTTCCGAAAACATAAATAGGCACTTGTCTAAGCCCCGGGTGACAAAGAACTTCTCGACGAAATTAGCCTTCGCTACCTCGCGGAATTTAGCGGGCATGATAAGGCGGCCTTTACGGTCTATGGAATGGAAATACTCTCCATAAAACATAGCTTTTTATGTCCTCCACTTTATTCCACTTTTCACCACTCAGTAACCAAAGTATAGTTACATTTTCCTTTTTTGTCAAGACAAAAATTTACCTAAATTTTTGCAACACAATATGTAGTGTATAAGGATAAAGGTAAGGTTATAGGTTGTGGTTAGTTACGGTGGGAGGAGAAAAATTTCCTTGCCAAGAGCACATCTTTCTTGATCGCAGCGGCCAAGAGATGACTTGAGGAAAATTTCTTGTCATTCCTCATTTTTTGTATGAACCGGATCTCCAGGTCTTTGCCGTAAATTGCTTGATTAAAATCAAGGATGTAGACCTCGATACGCTCCGGGGGCTTGTGCCGACGAGAATAGAATGTCGGCCGGTCGCCTATATAGCAGAGCCCGTGCAGTATTTTTTTATTCAACACGACCCTTACCAGGTAGATGCCCGAAGGAGGCGCCACTTCATGATGGGGATTGATGTTGGCGGTAGGAAACCCCAGCCGCCTGCCTATGGAAAGGCCGCGCGTTACCGTACCCAGGACACTCACTGGCCGGCCGAGTAATTTTTGCGCCTCATTGAGCTGCCCGCCTTTTATCAGCGCCCTGATAAAAGTGCTGCTTATCGGCCCTGCCTGCCCTTTGATAGTATCGACTACATTGAGCTTGAAACCGCAATCGAAAGACGACTTTTTCAGCAATGCGACATCACCTTTTGCATTCTTGCCAAACCTGAAATTCCTTCCGACGAATACATACGCCGGCCGTATCGACCGGGTGAGGACATTGCGGATAAATTGTTCTGGCTGCCGCTGCGCAAACCGCTTATTGAAACCAGCTATTACACAGACGTCGATACCCGTGCCGGCGATTAACTGCAGGCGGTGTGTTATCGAATAGAGGCTCTGCTCTTTCTGGGGATGCGGCCAAAAGGTCAATACCATGCTCATGCCGCGTATCCTGCGCGCCTGTTGCACTGTCTTGCGTAAAATAACTTGGTGGGCGGTATGCACTCCGTCAAAAACCCCGATTGCCAGGGCAACCTTGCGATAATGCGGTATATGGTCAATCCCCCATACTGTTTTCATTGTATGCTCGCTACCTTAATAAAGCCCGTCGGATTTTTTGCAATACCGCATTACGCGCGTGCGCAAGCGTCGCATGGATAGTACAGCCGCTGGCGGTCCTATGCCCTCCTCCTCCGAACAACCGGGCAATGGCATTGACGTTCACCTTCCCTTGAGAACGTAAATTTACCCGTATCCCGTCACGGGGTTTTATATTTTCTTTAAAGAGCGCGGCAACCTCTACACCTTTGATTGCGCGTGCAAAACCGAGAATGTGGTCGGTAAGGTCAAGGGTTGCGCTTTTTCGTGCGGCAAGGATTTTGCGTGGGATAGAAAACCAGGCAATTTTGCCCCCGCGGTCACTCTTAAGCATTGCAAGAACTTTGGTGATTAGCTGCACATCCGAAAGCGGAATATTGCCGTAAATATTCTTATGAATCTGCGTGATGTTCAAACGGTGAGAAAGGAGCTCCGCCACTGCCTTATGGGTCCTGGCAGTGGTATTCGGATAACGGAATGAACCTGTATCGGTAAGCATGCCTACATACAACGCCATGGCTGATTCCTTGTCGATAGGGACCTTAAAGGCCTTGAATAACCTATATACCATTTCTGCGGTTGAGGAGGCTTCTGCGTCTACCCAATTCACATCTGCGAAATACGTGTTGCTTATGTGGTGATCAATATTGAGTACCGGCTTATCGCTACGGCGCATATACTGTACTTCTCCGGCGCGGCTGATATCGGAACAGTCAAGCGCAACAAACACATCAAAGCGCGGCAGCCGCATCCCTCTCTTTGCCTGTTTGATGCGGAAAATTCCCGGTAAAAACGCATAATCGTAAAAAGAGGCATCGGCATTCACGATAATGGCTTTTTTATTCAGCTTTCGTAAAAGCCTGTAGAACGCCAGCTCCGACCCTAAGGCATCTCCCTCGACGTTAATATGGGCGGTAAGTAAGAAGCGTTTATTTTTTCTTATGCACTCGGCTGCTTTTTTTAGGCTCATTCGTCGCTCCTATCTCATCTAATACCTGCTGTATCCGTATAGTGTACTCGATTGACCTGTCTTCCCTAAAATCAAGTTCCGGCACAAACCGCAGCCTTATCCGCTGGCCTACCAGACGCCGGATAAAACCAAGCGCGCTCTCAAGCGCCTTCTGGCATTTCTTGTAATCCTGGTCATTCCCCAATACGCTAAAGAACACCTTGGCATAACGCAAGTCCTTGGTGAGCTCGACTTTGGTGATGGTAATGAAACCCAGACGCGGGTCGCTGAGTTCGTCATGGATAATGAGGCTAATTTCTCTTTTTAGCTGCGCCTGGACCATATCATGTCTTAACATAGCTGCTCTCCTCCTGTGCGTGTATCTTTAGATAAGCTCGATACAGTGGTCAATAAGCTCAAGATTACCAAATCCTCCCAAGAAATCCGTGATTCGGGAAAGAACACTGTTCATATGGGCTTTTGTTTTTTCTACGCCGACTATCGCAAGCGTCGCTTTCTGCCACTTGTCCTCGTCTGCGATTTGGGTAACCGCTACATTGAAACGGTTACGCAGTTGCGCCTTGATGCTGTGCAACACCATCCTTTTCGCCTTTAAGGAATTGCTGCCGGGAATCCAGACGCTCACCCTTAAAATGCCGATAATCATCGAATAGATTTCTGCAAACGGCGCACGTACGCAAGCTCTTCTTTTTTTGAATGCACCTTACCATCAAGCCTTGCCTTAATCAGGGCTTTAAATATCTTGGCGTAGAGAGGGCCGGGAACAACTCCGAGCCTTGATAAGTCCCTGCCGGAAACGCTGTGGCGGATACCGTTATAGTGCCTGAAAAAATCTTCCATGTGGCTTTTAAAAGTTGCGCTATTGGCTTTTGCCATAAGAAAAAGAATTACCTCATAGCTGTGAGGCTCCAGGTAACCAAAGACCCTGCTAGGGGCAAGGGCCTTTTTTCGCATGGCCCTTAAAATACGGTCTCCGGAATTCTTATAATCAAGCAGCCTCTTTTCCTCGCCTCGGCGCAAAGCCAGTTTCTTTGCCAGCTGGCGGGCAGAAGATGCAGGAAGGGGTTCAAATAAGGCGATGCAATATAATAACCAGCTGTCCAGGCGCCTGCGGCGGGGGAAATTCCGGCTGAACCACCGAAGGCAGGCCTTGATAGATTTAAAAAGCATGCGAGTGTCCGAAGAAAAGCGAATACGCGGATGGAGAAAGGAAAAACCGCACAATTCTTCCAGCCGCTGCATCTGCGCTGCGGGATCCCTCTCTTTGAGCATCGGTATTATTTCGTCGCGCACCCTCTGCAGGGTCAGTGCATGCAACATACCCTTGCGCGAGGCAGCGCGAAGACAATGCAGGGTCTTCGGGCTGATAGAAAATGCAAAGCGCTGCTCAAACCTGATCGCCCTTAAAATACGCGTAGGGTCATCTATAAAACTATTGTCATGCAGCACGCTGATATACTTTCTTTTAAGGTCACTGAACCCGCCGTATATATCGATAAGCATCCCGAAATCTCTGCGATTGATGCTCGCCGCCATTGCATTGATGCTGAAATCTCGCCGCGCCAAATCATCCAGAATACTTCCCGGCCTTACCTCAGGAAGGCTCGCCGGCTCCCGATACGTCTCTTTGCGCGAAGAGGCAATGTCGACCTTGAGGCCGCCTGCGCTCTCAATCGTTGCAGTGCCGAATCTTTTGTGGCGGACACATCGTGCGTGCAAACGCGCAGCAAGCGCTTCTGCGTATTGAATGCCATCTCCTTCAACCGCAATGTCTAAATCAAAATTAGGCACTCCGAGTAAAAGGTCCCTGACACAGCCTCCGACCAAGTACGCACGCATATGTTTTTTTTCGGCGAGGCGGCCCGCCGCAGAAACGAACGACCTGATTTCCGGCTCAAGCGCATCAAGCAATAGCTTCATCCGTGATTGCTGATAGGAAAATGTTTTTTTGTGCATCTTCTGCCTCTTATTATGGCCGGGGGTGAAACATCCTGTGTATCGCCTTAAGCCTATCTTTATTGATATGTGTATAGATCTGCGTCGTAGCGATATTCGCATGGCCAAGCATCTCCTGGACTGAGCGTAGGTCAGCCCCGCGCTCAAGAAGGTGCGTGGCAAAAGAATGACGCAGGATATGCGGCCGTATCGGCTTTTTTATCCTTGCAGACCGGGCATATTTTTTAATCAATTTCCACAACGATTGCCTGGATAGTTTTTTTCCGAAACGGCTGACAAATATGAATTCCGACGCCTTCTGTTTTAAAAGGCGCGTCCGGCTTGCCTGCAGGTAACGGGTAATACTTGCAATTGCTTTTTTGCCAAGAGGAATAATCCTCTCCTTATTTCCCTTGCCGATACAACGTAAAAAGCCTACCTCGACGTTGACATCATCTGTTTTTAAATGGACGGCTTCCGAAACCCTCATGCCCGTCGCATACAATACTTCCAAGATCGCCTTATCCCGTATCCCCTGGACATCGCGTATATCCGGTTGCGCCAAAAGCGATTCGATCTCGTTGACAGAAAGGGTTTCGGGGATCTTCTGCCACAGCTTAGGAGAATCGATCAAGCTGCTCGGATCGCTTTTCAGAATCCTTTCCCTCACCAGGAAGCGGTAAAACATCCTTATCGCGGCAAGGCGCCTGGAAATAGAATTAGCACTCAAGCCCCTGTCTTTCTGGGAGAGCATAAAATTAGTGATATCGTTCCTGGTAGTCTTGGACAACGAAAGCCCCAGGCAGTTTTTTAAAAAATCTGCGTAGCTATAAAGGTCTTTTTTATAAGAGAGTATGGAATTGCGCGCCAGGCCTCTCTCAACCGACAAATACGTAATGAATGTCTCAATGAGTTCTTGCATAGCCAGAAACGTTATACTGCAATCGACTTTTTTTCGACGCCTATCGTGGAAGAAGGGCCATGGCCCGGATAGATGGTAACATCATCCGGCAAACTGAACAACTTTTCCCGTATGGACTTAAAAAGCAGGGATTCATCGGAACCGGAAAAGTCGGTCCTTCCTACGCCGTGAAAGAATAATGTGTCACCTGTGAACAATACTTTTTTATCGGGTTTTTTTAAAAGAAGCGAAATGCCCCCCGGCGAATGGCCGGGCGTATGCAATACTTCAAGTACCATGCCTGCCTGCGTTATCAGGTCTTTATCCTCGACCGTTTTTATTTCTATTCCGTCGACGCTGACAGGGCTAGAAAAGAGATTGCTGAAATTGCGGCTTGCGTCTTTGAGCATGTTTGAGTCTTTGGTGTGAATATAGACGGGGACAGAGAATTTGTCGTCACAACCGATATGGTCGAAATGGCCGTGGGTATTGATAATACAACGGGGAGTAAGGCCGAACTCTCGCAAGGCCTTGCGTATCTTGCGCTCTTCATCCCCCGGGTCAATGAGTATCGCCTCGCTGCCTCGGCTTGATGCAAGGATATAGCAGTTTGCCTGTATTGGGCCAACGGTCACCCGTTCTATTATCATTGTAAGTCGTCTTTTATGCGGGCATAAGAAAAGTGCACGAGTATATTTCTTTTTATCTGCTCGGCGGTTGCCCTATTTTGATCCTTTTTGTAACCGTAGAGATCCCTTTCTACATCATTCAGCAGAGAATTCAGCTGGCTGACGTATGCCTTCAATGCCTCCTGCCTGCTGGTACGCAAGAGGTCATTCATAGCATGCAAGCTCTTTAGGGCTTCTTTGGCGCAATCGACCTGCCTTTTATGGGGCGTTGCCGAAGACAGCGTCACAATAAGTTCATCCTGCCACGATTTCCAGAATAAAAAGTACTGCCGGTACAGCTCTTCTTTGCTCAAACCTGATCCTAAGTACTCCTCGGGAACCAGGACCATTTCCTCTTTGGCCTTTGAGTCTTTTTTCGGCCTGCGGCTGAATTTACGCACGAAGGATTCGCATCCAATAACCTGTAACATTACCGCAACTGCCACAATCAAGAAAAATATTTTATCCATCTTCATCGTATCATCTCCTGGAATTCTTTCTCGTTAATAATCACAATGCCGATTTTTTTTGCCTTTTCATATTTTGAGCCGGGATTGGCACCCGCCACTAAGAAATCCGTCCCTGTGCCGACGCTCGATGAGGCAATGCCACCGTGCTCCCTGACTAAATTCTCTGCTTCCTGGCGCGTAAACCCTGCGAGCTCCCCGGTAAATACCACCTTTTTACCGGAAAAGGCAGATTTCCTGATAACTACGGCTTTCTCCCGAGGGTCAAGTCCTGCGCTTTTAAATTTTTTGATCAAGTTCCTTGTGGAGCCCTGGCTGAAGAAATCAACAACCGACTCCGCCATCACCGGCCCTACTTCATGTATGGCATCAAAGTCCTCTTTCTTTGCCTTCACGAACGCTTCGATATTCCTGAATTTCTGCGCAAGCAAAAAAGCGGCTTTTTCTCCCACATGGCGGATACCCAACGCATAAATAAAACGCCAAAGCGGCCTCTGCGTACTCTTGGCAATAGACGTCAGAAGGTTTCCGCTCTTCTTTTCCTTGAATAAATCAAGCTGCATAAAATCTTTTTCCTTAAGAAAATAAATATCCGCAAAATCTTTTACCATTCCCCTTGCTACCAGCTGCTTTACCACTGCCTCCCCTAATCCCTCGATATCCATGGCTGCCCTTGACGAAAAATGCAAAAGCCCTTGCTCAAGCTGGGCAGGACAGGAAGGATTAATACAACGGTAGGCAACATCGTCTTCTTTCTCTCTGATAATCTTGCCGTTACAGGCAGGGCACGCCGGCGGGATCTTACACACATTCGCCCCCTGGCTTTTCACTACCTTTACGATCTTAGGTATCACCTCCCCCGCCCTTTCCAACAAAACGCGGTCTCCCTTTTTTATGCCAAGCCGCCTGATCTCGTCAAAATTATGCAAGGTGGCATGCTGAATCACCACCCCGCCGCATTCAACCGGCCTTAATACGGCAATGGGAGTAATGACCCCGGTTCTGCCGACGCTAACTACTATATCCAATACTTCGGTGGTCGCCTGCTTCGCGGGGAATTTATATGCAATTGCCCAGCGCGGGCTCTTCAGGGTAACGCCGAGCTTGTTTTGCTGGAGAAAACTATTTACCTTTACCACTATCCCGTCAATTTCATACTCAAGCGTATCCCTCTTTCCCTGCCATAGTGTGCAATACGCAAGCACCTCTTCTAAACTGCGGCAGAGTTTTGACTGGGGACTTGTGCGGATCCCCCAGCCTTTAAGCTTCTTAAGGTACTCCCACTGCCCGGCAATCTCTTTTCCCTTGTAACCTCCTAGAGAATGCGCAAAAAAATTAAGCCTGCGTGTTGCGACCACTGCCGTATCTAAAAGTTTTAAAGAGCCGGCAGCGGCATTACGGGGGTTGGCAAACAACACTTCATTCGATTGCGCTTTCTGCTTGTTGAGTGCCTGGAATTCTTTCCTTTCCATATATACCTCGCCGCGCACTTCAATAAAATCAGGCACTTCTCCTTTCATCAATACCAGCGGAATGGCGCGAATAGTCCTAATGTTTGCGGTTACATCCTCGCCGGTTGCGCCATCGCCGCGGGTTGCCCCGCGCAATAATGCCCCTTGTCCGTATGAAAGATTGACGCTTACTCCATCGATCTTGAGCTCAACGACATACTCTATTGTTTCCTGACGAGATAATCCTTTACGCAGGCGCTCCTGCCACTCTTCTATTTCCTGAAATGAATAGGTATTATCGAGAGAAAACATCTTCTGCGCATGGGTTGCCACTTTAAAACCATCAAGGACCCCGCCGCCTACGCGCGCCGAAGGGGAATTAGTATCGCGATACCGAGGAAACTCTTGCTCCAGTGTCATTAACTCCTGCATAAGCCTGTCGTATTCCGCATCGGAAATCTCAGGCTGTGAAAGTACGTAATAAAGATAATCGTGATGGCGTATCTTTTCCTTAAGTGCATCAATCTTGTGTTTTGCGTCTTTAGACATTGTGCTATTGCCCCGTAAGAAGCCTGTCTGCGAGAAATCGCGGCAATCCTGCCTTGATGATTTTTTCCCGGGCAGAGCGGACATCATACGCAGCCCGCCTGATCTCCAATTCGCGTGTGTCGGTATCAAAGATACAGTAACAAGCGCCGGGGTTCCCATCGCGGGGCTGCCCGACACTTCCTACGTTGATAAGGTAACGGTTCCCTTTTTTGATTTCAATAGGGTACTCAGAAAGATAACTCATCCGGCCGGCAGTATCTTTTGCAAAGACGCCGGCTACATGCGAATGCCCCACAAAACACACAGCGGTCTGCATCCGGGTAAATGTTTGCTCTGCGCTGAAGCCGTCAATTATATAATTGAAATCGTGCGGGCTATCTAAGGAACCGTGGACGAGAGTAAATGCTGCTTCTGTATGCACTAACGGTAAAGACCGCAAGAAAACCTCCGCAACGGCATCAAGTTCTTTGCGCGTCCACTCTATCGCCTTTGCGGCTTGTGGATTAAAATATGCAATTGAGAATAAATCTATACTTGCCCAGTCATGGTTGCCGGCAACAGTTACGGGAATAAGCGATTGTATCTTCTCTATACACTTACAAGGATCTGCCCCGTAGCCCACGAGGTCGCCTGCACACAAGTACCTGTCGATCGATTCGCCCCGGTAGGCAGCAATGACTGCTTCAAGCGCTTCCAGGTTGCCATGCACATCAGAAAATATGCCGTATTTCATCAGAATGCGATAGCAAACTCTTTAAACTCCCCTGTCGCAGGACCCCATTGCACGTCTGCATCCTGTATGTATTTTGAAAAATGTGCAATCACTGATTCCAGGAATTTCTTTACGGTATCTTCTTCGGATTCGGCAACTACTTCTACCCTGGTGTCTCTCAAATTCTTTACCCAGCCGAGAACCCCTAATTCCTCGGCGATCTCCCGGACAGTGAACCTAAACCCTACACCCTGCACACTGCCGCTATAATAGACGTGAGCCCTTTGTTTCATGAGCAGAAATTCGTATTGTGTACAGTATAATACCGGTTATTGGGTGTTAGGTTAGGTCATTGGTCTGGTGAATAGGTAAGGTAGATGGTGTAGAAACACACACACCAATAACCCTACACCAACAACCAGACCATTAACTTTACCCTTACACCATACACGCTATCCTGCTACCTTAGCCTCAACCTTAACCTCAATGAGCACGCAACGTATGGAACTATAGTATTCTTGCCAGCGACATACGGTGCGGTGCGAATTGATTTGAGCACCTATAGTTTTTTTCTAGCGAAATCCTTGCGTATTATGCAAGGGCATTCGCGAACGTAGTGAGCGGAGATCTAACTTTACTTAGCCTTGGCCTTTCGTTACTGCTACGAAGGCAAAGTGCGATTTTCCTGCTAAACCCCGCTCCCCGCAGCTAAACACTTTGTTACTACTCCGAGCACTTTTCCTTCGGAAAAGTGCGATTTTCCTATCAGTAAACTAGGGAAAATCGGGGCGACAGGACTTCCCGTTTCAACCATTTTAAATTATGCGAAACGGGATCCCGCCTTAGTCTTTGAATTGCTTAGCGGGAACTGTCGACCTCACATTATAAATCGGGGCGACAGGACTTGAACCTGTGACCTCAGCGTCCCGAACGCTGCGCTCTAGCCAAACTGAGCCACGCCCCGTGATTTTCTATAGTCTTTCCTATCCTCGGAAAATCACTCCGAGGTTTGTGCAACAAACCGAGGAGTTGTATTCGTAATCCGTAGCGCGTACGGCGTATTGCGTACGGAGTACGGCGCATAACGTTGTACGCATAACGCGCTTAGTTCCTGGGTAAGGGTCAAGTCATTGGTCTGGTGAATAGGTAAGGTAGATGGTGTAGAAACACACACACCAATAACCCTACACCAACAACCAGACCATTAACTTTACCCTTACACCATACACGCTATCCTGCTACCTTAGCCTCAACCTTAACCTCAATGAGCACGCAACGTATGGAACTATAGTATTCTTGCCAGTGACATAAGTTGCGGTGCGAATTGATTTGAGCACCTATAGTTTTTTTCTAGCGAAATCCTTGCGTATTATGCAAGGGCATTCGCGAACGTAGTGAGCGGGGATCTAACCTTACTTAGCCTTGGCCTAAGCCTTGACCTTAATTTTACTTAGCCTGTATTGTAATTTCTGCTTCAGCGAATAGTATATCAGAAATCACTAAAGTGCGCAATATTTAGAAGTTAACATAACTATATGGCTTGGGAAGGATTCTGTTTTACGAGGATATCGAATTCAACGTTTACCTTATGTGAAGGGCCTTTGAACCCAAGAGTGGTGTAGGTAAGGGTATGGGGGATAACGTATACGTAAAAGGTGTTGGATTGCCTGCCGCCTATAGTAAGGCTTATGCCGTCAAGGGCTATGGAGCCTTTCGGGATTACGTAGGGCATAAAACGCAAAGGTACAGCCACCTCAAAACAGGTATTTCCGGCTCGCTGATATCTGCGGCGTATGAGGCCGATACATTCTACATGTCCCGTCACAAAATGGCCCGATATTCTATCGCCGACTTTTAAACTCCTCTCCAAATTTACTCTCTCGCCGCTATGCAGGCTGCCGAGATTGGTCTTATTAATGGTTTCGGCCAGGAGCTGGAAAGACAGTATGTCTTTGTTGACCGCGACTGCAGTCACACAGACTCCATTCACCGCAACACTATCCCCTACCTTGATATCATCGAGCACTTTTTTTGCACGGATCTTCAGCAAAAAAATATTTCCTCTCCTCTGGATGCCTTCTGCCGCCCCCAGCTCTTCAATAATCCCGCTAAACATTGTATTGTACGTATGCTTCGGCCAAAAAATCTTCTCCCAACTTTTTAAGCCTTACTTCCTTTAGCCGTATTGCCTTTTCTACCCTGGCAACGCCCCTGCCCATAACCGAGCCTATAGCATCTTTGCCTCCGATAATCTTGGGGCTCATAAAAATTAATACTTTATCTACCAGACGCTCGTCAAACAACGAGCCATTCAGCGTGCCTCCGCCTTCGACTAAAATACTGGTTATCTCCTGCTGCGCCAATTTCTTCATTGCATCTTTTAAATTAACCTGGCCCGCCTTCTCCTTAACCTCCAGAATTGTCGCTTTTTTGGATAATAAATTCCTGTTTTCGGTTTCCTGGCCAGGCGTAGTAGGAATAGTTACTATGATAACTTTACCTTCATGAGAGAAAATCTCAGCCGAGTAAGGTGTGCTCAACCTGCTGTCGATAATGATCCGCGTGGGCTGCCTTTTAGAAAACCACGAATTTAATTTAGGGTCATCTCTAAGCAACGTATTGATTCCCACCATTATCGCATCGTATTGAGAACGCAGCCGGTGACTGAACGCACGCGACCTGTCCTGGGTAATCCATTTGGAATCACCCGTACGCGTTGCGATCCTGCCGTCGAATGATTGCGCAATCTTTACGGTAACCAGGGGCATTCCTTGAGTAATGTATTTAATATAGGATTCGTTTGCCCTTTTTACCTCTTCCTCCAAGACCCCCACTTCCACTTTTATATTATTTTTCTTTAAAATTGCGATGCCCTTGCCGTTATTGCACCTGTTGGGATCGACCATGCCTACAACCACTTCTTTGATGCCGCTTCTGATAATACTATCCACGCAGGGAGGGGTCCTGCCGAAATGAGTGCAGGGTTCCAGCGTCACATACAAGGTCGACTTTTTCGCTTTTTCTCCTGCCTGGGTAAGCGCCACCACCTCGGCGTGCGCAAGCCCTGCTTTTTCGTGATAACCTTTTGCGACGATCCTGCCGTTGTTAACAATCACTGCGCCCACAGTAGGGTTAGGCGAAGTCTTACCCCTGGCCTTGAAGGCCTCCTGTAATGCAATGCGCATATAGTAAGAATGGTTCTTCTTCATAGCCCTGCTTTTGCGTTCTTAAGGTCTTCCACTAACGTATAAGGTATTTTGACCGACCCCAGCTTTACCTCGGGTTTTGCGTCGCCGTGAAAATCTGACCCGCCGGTAACTAATAGATTGAGTCTCTGCGCAATCTGTTGATAAAAATGCACCATCTCCTCGGAATACTCTCCGTAGAAGGCTTCAATACCCATAACGCCCTGCTCGGCAAAATAGGGAATCAGGTCATTGTCTTCAAGCACGTGGGGATGAGCTAAAACCGGGATGCCGCCAGCGTCTTTTATTGCCCTTACTGCTTCGTACACGGAAAACCGGAATCCCGCAACATAGGCAGGCCCCTTATCCCCCAGGTATTTCTCAAATACCTCCCTGACACTTCCCACCAGGCCCTCGCTGACTAATGCCTTTGCGATATGCAACCTGCCTACCGTACCTTTAGT